>JBKQKS010000179.1:0-4504 GCA_052147395.1 Roseiarcus sp. | reverse complement strand
GACCGTCGTTGATGTCTTCCCTGTTCCCCAAAGCCCGAAAGCCTCAGTGAACACGCAAGGACAACGCCGCCCACGTCTCTCTTTCTTCCGATGCAATTGTCAAACAGCGCGCCCATACCCGGGCGGGAAAACCGGGACCATCGGCCGGCGCCGCCGCGCCGATGACCCGAACTTTCCAATTCTCGTCTCACTCGAGAGACAAAAACCGGCGAAAAGTCGACCTCACCCGTCCCTTCCTTTTTGGAAGGGCCGAGAAGGTCTCTTTCGCGTCGATTTCCCGTCGCCCGGCCCGCTCAGCGCCACCGCGTCGTCGGTGCGGCGATATAGGGGCGACGATTTTCGATGTCAAACGGTTTTTCCCATTTTTTCATCCGACGGCGCCGTCCGCGTTTTCGCCCTGTGGAAAAGTCTGCCGCCCCGGCCGCACTTCGGCCTTGGTTTTTCAGGAAAAAGCGTCCTTGCGCGAAGGCGCGCGCCGGGGCAGACTTTCGCTCGGGCCGCCATCGGACCCGTTTTTTCGAAAGCCGGAAGGGACATGTGACGACCCTCAACGCCCGCCTCCCCTATCCCGCGCGCAAGGCGGAAGTCCCCCGTATCGTAGTGGAGCTCGGCCACGAACCGGCCATCGAGCTCGCGGGCCGGCGCCAGGAGAGCCGCGAGCGCCTGCGCATTCCCATGCGTTGGTTGCTCGGCGTCGCGCTCACGGGCCTCATCGGCGGCGCGCTGATCGGCTCGACGCTCTATCTGGATCTCGACAGCAAATCCAACTTCGCCGAGCCGCCCGAATTCGTCGCGCTGCCGCGTCACGAGACCGCCGAGCGCGAAAGCGTCAATCCCGGCAAAGGCGATCGTCTGGCGCGTCCGATCGACATCGTTGCGGCCAAACAGAGCTACAAAGTCTCCATGACGATGAAGGTCGGCGACAAGCAGGTCATCGAGTCGCGGCCCTTCACCTTGCTGTCGACGACGCTGACCACGACCCCCACCGCCTTCGCCGACGCCGTGCCGCCGTTCGATCCGCTGAAGATCGGCTCGTCGGGGAACGAGAAGGCCGATGCGCCGCAGGATCTGGAATTGCGGCCCGGCGACCCGGAAGCGGGCTTCACCAGCCGCGACATCTCGGCCGCCGAGATCGCCGAGGTCGAAGGCGAGCTGAGTCCGGGCGAAGCGCAGGCGCAGGCGCGCGACTGGCTCAGAGCGCAGAACTCGAGCCAGGGCGTGCCGGCGCTCGCGCCGCAGATGATGCTGATGCGCGCGAGCCACGCCGGCGTCGATCCGCTCGGCGGCCTTTCTTACGCCAACGTCGGCGCCATCGAGTCCAATTCGCCGTTCTCGTCGATCGAAGTCCGTCTGGTGCCGGAGAACGTGACCAACATTCCGCGCGCCACCCAGGATCCCGAACCGAACTCCGGGCGTGAACGGCTGGTCGTGCTGCATCATGGCGAATCCTTAGAGGACTTGCTGCGCGCCAATGGCGCGAGCCGCGATTCGGCGAGCGCGATCCGCGCGGCTTTCGGCGTGCGACCCGGGGAGTCGCCGCTCGCGGAGGGCCAGAAAGTCATCATCGAATATGAGAACGACAACGAAGCGACGCGCCGCATCGCCCGTGTTTCCGTGTACGCCGACGAGCAGTTGAAGGCCAAAGTCGCGGTCAACGACGTAGGCGGCTATGTCCCTGTCGCGCGCGGGCGCGCCGCCGCCGTAGCGCAGAAGCGCGATACCGGCGAGGACGAAGATCAGGGCGGGTTGAGCCTCTACGACGCGCTCTACGAGACGGCCCTCAAACAAGGCCTGTCGCGCCCCGTCGCCGACGAACTGGTGAAGACCTTCATCAACGACGTCGACTTCCAACGTTCGGTTCAACCAGGGGATTCGATGGTGGCGTTCATCTCCGACCCCGACGAGTTCGAACCGCGGCCGACGCTGCTGTACGCGGCGCTGACGATGCACGATCAAACATACAGATACTACCGATTCGAGACGCCGGACGACAAGGTCGTCGACTACTACGACGAGAACGGACGCTCGTCGCGCAAGTTCCTGCTGCGCAAGCCGATCGCTGGCGGCGTCATGACCTCGCCGTTCGGCATGCGCTTTCATCCGATCCTGCACTTCGCGCGCATGCACACCGGCGTCGACTGGGGGGCGCCGGTGGGCACGCCGATCCTGGCCGCAGGCAATGGCACGGTGATCGAGGCCGCCTACGACTCCGGCTATGGACGCCGCGTCGAGATCCAGCACGCCAATGGCTATGTGACGACCTACAATCACATGTCCGCTTTCGCCCGCGGCATTACCGAGGGCGTGCATGTCGTGCAGGGTCAGGTGGTCGGCTATCTCGGCCAATCCGGCCTCGCGACCGGACCCCATTTGCACTACGAAGTGATCATCAACGGCAATTTCGTCGACCCGATGGCGATCAAGCTCGCGCGCACCCGCGAGTTCGACGGCAAGTTGCTCGCCGCCTTCAAGAAGGAGCGCGACCGCATCGATCAGCTGATGGCGCAGGCGCCCAACGCGGCGGCGACGACGGCCGCCGGACCCATGGCGCGCGTCAACTGACGACGACTTCGAGCCCGCGGTGAGCGGCGCCGCCGAAACCGAGCGCGGCGCGCACGTCGGCCGCGCTGTAGCCGGCGGCGCGCAGCGAGGCGAGCGCAAGCGAGGCGGCGCTCTTCGACATCTTCGCTCCCGACGCATCGAGCACGAGGCGATGGTGGCGGTAGCGCGGCGTCGTGAGCCCGAGCAGCCGCTGCAGCAGCGTGTGGATCGAGGTCGCGGCGATGAGGTCGCGGCCGCGCACGACATCGGTGACGCCTTGCAACGCATCGTCGACGACGACCGCGAGGTGATAGGCGGCGAAACGCTCGCGGCCCCGGAGCACGACGTCGCCCCAATCCTCGGGACGCGCGTCGACTTCGCGCGGCGCGTCGCCCTCGCTCCATTCCTGCCATCTGATCGGCTCGCGAACTTCACGCTGCGCGCGCGCGACGTCCAGGCGCAGCGCCGGCGTTTCCCCGGCCCGCGTGCGCTCTGCGGCCTCGGCGGCGGAGACCGCCCGGCATCGGCCGCGGTGCAGCGGCGCCCGATCCGGATCCCGCCCGCCGCCGAGGGCGCGGATCTGGCCGCGGGTGCAGAAGCAGGGATAGATGAGCCCCCGCGCCTCGAGCCCCGCCAAAGCGTCGGCGTAATCGCGCCTGTGCTCGCTCTGGCGACGAATTGCGCCGTCGAAGGCGACGCCGAGCCAGGCGAGATCGTCCGCTATCGCGGCCTCGTACTCTCGCTTGCAGCGCGTCGGATCGATATCCTCGATGCGCAGCCGCAGCGCGCCGCCGACGCCGCGCGCCGCCCGCTCGTTGCAGAGCGCAGAATAGGCATGACCGAGATGCAACCGGCCGTTGGGCGAAGGAGCGAAGCGGAAAGTCGAGGACACGCGGGCGGACGCTGAAGGAGGATTGAGCTTGGCGGATGAGAAAGCGAAAAAGCGGCCGGCGGGCGAGCGCGCCGCAAAGGCGGCGCCGCGCTACCATCCCGAGCGGCCAATCGATAGCGAGGAAGCGCTCGCTCGGGCCGCCGAGCGCCTGCTCGCGCTCGATCCCGCGCTCATCGGCAAGCTCGTCGCGATCGGCGGCCCGCCGCCGCTGCGTCGGCGCGAGCCCGGTTTCGCCGGCCTTGCGGCGATCATCGTGTCGCAGCAGGTCTCCGTCGCCAGCGCACGGGCGATTTTCGGCCGGCTGGAGACGCGCATCGCGCCGCTGGAGGCCGCAGGCGTGCTCGCCGCCGCCGACGAGACGCTGCGCAGCTGCGGCCTTTCGACGCCGAAGCTGGTAGCGATTCGCTCGCTCGCCGCGGCGGTCGCCAACGAGGGGCTCGACCTCGCGGGTCTCGCGGCGCTCGACGCGGTCGACGCCCATGCGCGGCTCGTCGCAGTGAAAGGAGTCGGCCCTTGGACCGCCGACATCTTCCTGCTGTTCTGCCTGGGCCACCCCGACGCCTTCCCGGCGGGCGACCTCGCCCTGCAGGAGGCGACGCGGCTCGCGCTCGATCTGAAAACGCGACCCGACCCGAAGAAGCTGGAAAAGATCGCCGAGCGTTGGCGGCCTTGGCGCGCGGTCGCCGCGCGCATGCTGTGGGCCTTTTACGCAGCCGCAAAGCGGCGCGACGGGGCGCCGCCCGCCGAATCTTCGCCAGAGACGGCGCGACGCGCGCCCGAGACTCCGCCCCAAAGCCAGTGAAACTCTCGAGACTTGCGCGCGGACACAGTTATTGCGCGCCGGCCTTGCAGGTCTTGACGTAGGCTTTGAGGTCTGGGCCGGCGAGGCCCTTTTCGTTGCCCTCGGCGCGGCATTTCTGGGCCGCCGCCAGGTCGGGCCGCGCCTTGGCGAAACAGTCCGCAACGTAGGCTTTGCGATCCGGCCCTTTCAGTCCCTGCGCCTGGGCTTCGGATCGGCATTGCGCGCGCACATCCTTGGCGCTGGGAGTGGCGGCCGGCGTTGCCGGAGCG
>JBKQKS010000178.1:0-22662 GCA_052147395.1 Roseiarcus sp. | reverse complement strand
CTTTATCTGGCCTGGTGGTTCGTCGACACGGTCGACAATTGGGTGCGGCCGCTGGCGCCGGCGGTGTTGTGGCCCGAAAATTATCTCCCGTTCCACGTGCCGGGGTTCGGCGTCGCCATCGTGCTCGTCGGGCTGACGCTGCTCGGCTTCCTGGCCGCCAATATCGCCGGACGATGGTTGGTCAGGCTCAGCGAAGCGATGCTCGACCGCACGCCGGTCATTCGCGGAATTTACAAAAGCATCAAGCAAATTTTCGAAACGGTGTTCGCCCCGGATGGGACGCAATTCCGCAAGGTCGGGCTCGTCGAATATCCGATGAAAGGATGCTGGTCGATCGTGTTCATTTCGTCCGAGCCCAGCGCGCAGCTCGCGGCCCACCTGCCGCCGGGGATGACCTCGGTGTTCCTGCCCTGCGCGCCCAACCCCACGACAGGGTTCTATTTTTTCGTGCCGACGAAAGACGTCGTCGAACTGCCGATGACTCCCGACGATGCGTTCAGGATCGTGATGTCGGCCGGTCTGATCCAGCCGGGCGGGGCGGCGCCGCTCGCCGCGCTCTCCGAAACGCGCGCCGCCGAGACCACGGCGCCCGCCGAGGCCTGAGCGGACCGTTTACCCCGCTGTTCATAGCGTGCGGCCCCGTGCTATCAGGGCGCACGCGCGCTCGGAGCGCGCCCGACGAATCGGTTGCGACACCAGGGTCGACCGTCCCAGAATGGGTTTCTCACGATGGCGCCATTGCCAGTATTCGAGCTCACCGACCTCAAACGACGCATGCAGGGCGCGCAAGCCACGCTGAAGCACGAGCTCGGCGGCCTTCGCACTGGCCGAGCCAGCGCGAGCCTGCTCGAGCCCGTGTATGTCGAAGCCTATGGGCAGCGCATGCCGATCAATCAGGTCGCGACGATCAGCGTTCCCGAGCCGAGGGCGCTGTCGGTCTCGGTTTGGGACAAGTCGATGGTTTCGCACGTCGATAAGGCGATCCGCGATGCGAACTTGGGCCTCAGCCCGACCATCGAGGGCACGACTTTGCGCATCCGCATTCCCGAGCTCAACGAGCAGCGCCGCAAGGAGATGGTCAAGGTCGCGCACAAATACGCCGAGGACGCGCGCGTCGCGGTCCGCCACGTGCGCCGCGACGGGCTCGACGTGCTCAAGAAGCTGTTGAAGGATCACGCGATCAGCGAGGACGACGAAAAGCGTCACGAGGCGGAGGTGCAGAAGGTCACCGACGAAGCGATCCACGAAATCGACGCGCTGGTGGCAGGCAAGGAAAAGGAAATCATGCAGGTTTAGCTGTCCCCTGGCGGAGCCCTACGCGAATGTCGTCCCCTGCGAACACGGCGCGCTCGGTGGCCGAAGCCTCGATGCCGAGGCATGTCGGCATCATCATGGATGGCAACGGCCGCTGGGCGCAGGCCCGGGGTCTGCCGCGGTTCGAAGGCCACCGGCGCGGCGTCGAGGCCGTCCGCCGGGCGGTGAGAGCAGCGAGCGAAATCGGCATTTCCTATCTCACGATATACAGCTTTTCGACGGAAAACTGGTCGCGCCCGGCGGAGGAAGTCTCGCTGCTGATGGGTTTGCTGCGCCGCTTCATCCGCAATGACCTCGCCGAGTTGCACGCCCACGACGTCAGGGTGCGCGCGATCGGGCGGCGCGACGGACTCGCTCCCGACATTGCGGCGCTGCTGGCGGAAGCCGAGGAATTGACCAAGAACAACCGGGGGCTGACGCTCGTCGTCGCCTTCAACTACGGCGGGCGGCAGGAAATCGTCGATGCGGCGCGCCGTCTGGCGCGCGACGCCATCGAAGGCCGCATCGATCCGGCCAAGATCGATACGGAGGCGTTCGCGGCGCGGCTGGAGACGGCCGACATCCCCGACCCCGATCTCATCATTCGCACTTCCGGCGAGCAGCGCCTGTCCAACTTCCTGCTCTGGCAGGCGGCGTACTCGGAATTCGTCTTCCTTCCCATTCATTGGCCCGATTTCGATCTTGCGGCGTTCCAGTCGGCGCTCGATCAATTCGCTGCGCGGGATCGCCGGTTCGGCGGTCGGGCGCCCACCCCGATCCCAGCCGCAGTGAAATCGGCGTCTTGAGGACCATCATGGCCGATCGCAACGGTGACGCGCGGGGGGGCTTGGGCGCGAGGCTCGGTCCGGACTTCCCGCTCCGGGCCGCGGCCGCGGTCGTGTTGATGGCCGGCGCGCTCGGGCTCGCGTCGGCCGGCGGGTTTCCGTTTCTGCTGTTCTGGTTCGTCGCGGCGGCCGGCGTCACATTCGAATGGCAGCGGCTCGTCGGCGGCGAGCGCGTGATCTTGCGTTCGGCGGCGGGCGCGCTGGCGCTGTTCATCGCCTCGGTGCTGGCCATGCATTCGTACGGCGGAGGCGCGCCCGCGATCGTGGCGGCGCTCGCCGGCGCGGGCGCGGTCGGCGCGCTCGCGGGCGCGGGCGCCGGCCGGCGCTTCGAGGCCGGCGCCGGGGTCGTCTACGCCGGCGTGCTCGCGGTCGGCGCCAACCTGTTGCGCGCGAGTCCGGAATACGGCTTCGCCGCGATGCTGTGGCTGTTCGCCGTGGTCTGGGGCACCGACGTGATGGCCTATGTGGGCGGACGGCTCATCGGCGGGCCCAGGCTGTGGCCGAGCGTCTCGCCCGGCAAGACTTGGTCCGGCGCCATCGTCGGCGCGCTTTTCGGCGCCGCGCTCGGCGTCGTTTTCGCTTTTTTGACGGCGCCGAACCCGGTGAAGCTCGCGCCGATGGCGATCCTCGGGCTCGCCGCGTCGATCGCAGCGCAGGGGGGCGATCTGTTCGAGTCGGCTATGAAGCGCCGCTCGGGCGTCAAGGATTCCGGCCATTTGATCCCAGGGCACGGCGGGCTCATGGATCGGCTGGATGGCTTCATCGTCGCGCTCGCGTTGGCCACGGCGGTCGCGTTCGCGCGCAGCCCCGAGCATTGGATCGCCGCTGGCCTGTTCGAATGGTGAGCCGCGCAGCTCTCCCATGTTAACCATGCGCAGGGACGTCGAGGCGCAAAGCCTTGGCGTTTCGGCTCGATGGCGCCATTGTAAGAAATTGGTAACCACTTCGATCGGGCGACGGGCGTACAGTCCGCGCCGGAGGCGCGTTCATGGCCCTGTATGACGAGATCGCCGGACTGCTGAACTGGATGGGATGGTACATCCTGCCGTTCGTGGCCATCATGAGCGCGATCGTATTCTTTCACGAGCTCGGCCACTACCTCGTCGGCAAGTGGTGCGGCGTCAAAATCGAGGCGTTCTCGCTCGGCTTCGGCCCGGAGCTGGCGAGCTGGACCGACAGGGCTGGGACGCACTGGCGGATCGCGCTTTTTCCTCTGGGCGGATACGTCAAATTCCTCGGGGACGCCGACGCCGCGAGCACGCCGGACCTTGCCGGGCAGTTGGAGCTGGCGCAAGCCGATCGCGGGCGTACGTTGTCCGCACAACCTCTGATCCGGCGCGCGGCGATCGTCGCCGCCGGCCCGGCCGCCAACTTCCTTCTCGCGCTGGTGGTTTTCGCCGGTCTGTTCATGGCCTTGGGACGGCTGGAGCATACGCCGCGCATTGGTTATGTGGAGCCCAATTCCGCCGCCGCGCGGGCCGGCTTTCAGGTCGGGGACCTAGTGACGGCGATCGACGGGCAGAAGGTCGCCACGTTCCAGGATATTCAGCAGGCCACGATGCTCAATACGGGGCTGACGATGACGTTCGTCGTCGACCGCAATGGCAAGGATGTCACGCTGGAGGCGACGCCGCGGATCACGCTGGTCGACGAGGGGCCGCCGTTGGGCAAGCGGCGAATAGGGCATCTCGGATTGGGATCGAACCGCGACCCCAAGGATGTCGAGTTCCAGCGCTGCACGGCGCCGCAGTGTGTCGCATGGGCCGGCGAAGAGGTCGGCTTCATCGTGCACGCCACGGGCGCCTACGCGGTCGGTCTGTTCGCGGGCCGGGAGTCGGTCGATCAGGTGTCGGGTCCGATCGCCATCGCTCAAATTGCGGGGGCGATGGCCAAGATCAGCATCTGGGATCTGGTCAACCTGGCGGGGCTGTTTTCGGTATCGGTCGGTCTGATGAATTTGCTGCCGATTCCCCTGCTCGACGGCGGACATCTGCTGTTCTACGCGCTCGAGGCGCTGCGCGGCAGGCCCTTGAGCGAGCGGGTGCAGCAGGTCGGTCTGCGCATCGGCATCGCGCTCGTGGCCTCGCTCGTGATCTTCACCACCTCGCACGACATCATCCGTTTGTTCTCCGGGGCGAATTAACCATTGGTCGACCATGTCTGTGTCGCGCCGGCAACGCCCGGCGGAATTGGTGTAGCGTGCCCCCAAATACGGTTTGCACCGTTAGCCGAAATAGGTAAAAGCGCGTAAAGGTTTCGCGCTTCGCCAAGGTTGCGGAGCGAGCGACGACGGGTCGACCGGCGCCGTGCGAACCAAACGCGCGGCGCCAGGACGATTCGCGCGAACGGCAAACAGCGGGTGCGCCGGCGTTGCGGTGGTGGGTCCGCGAGACGGGGAAGTCGAGCGAGATGGTTTCTTTTCGTGGCTGTTCGAAGGCGCTCGTACTCGTCGTCGCGCTGGTTCTGAGCGTTCTGGCCTCGCAGTCGGCCGCATGGGCGCAGGTTGCGCCCGGACCGTTGGCCGACAAGATCGTCGTCGAGGGCGCCACGCGCGGCGACTCCGCGACCATTCGCAGCTATTTCACGGGGCTGGATCAGGCGAGCGTCAACCGCGCTGTCGGCGACCTCTCCGCGACCGGGATGTTCGACAAGGTCTCGGCCAAGCTCGTCGACGACCACGTCGTCGTCTCCGTGGTCGAGGGCAACCTGGTGATCAACCACGTCGCGTTCGAGGGCGGCAACAAGCTGCGCAGCGACCAGCTCGAGCTCGAAGTGCAGTCGAAGTCGCATTCGGTGTTCAACGAGGCGATCGCCAAGGGCGACATCCAGCGCATCGAGGAAGCCTATCGCAAGGTCGGCCGCGACCTGGCCAAAGTGTCCTACCGGCTCGTCAATCTACCCAATGGGACCGTGGACCTCGTGTTCACGATCGACGAAGGCGACAAGACCGGCGTCAAGGCGATCCGGTTCGTCGGCAACAAGGCGGTCTCGAGCTACCGGCTCTCGGGTCTGATGCAGACGACGGAGATGAACTTCCTGTCGTGGTTCAAGACCAGCGACGTCTACAATCCCGGGGTGCTGGCCACCGACGAAGAGGCAATTCGCAAGTATTACATGCACGTCGGCTTCGCCGATTTCCGCATCGTGAATACCGACGCCGCCTTCACTCCCGGGGAAGGCGGATACATCATCACGATCACGGTCGACGAGGGCCCGCAGTACCACGTGTCCGGCGTGACGGTGACCTCGCAAATTGCCAAGGTCGACGGCGGCGCGCTGGCAAAATTCGTCTCGATGCGCGCCGGCGACGTCTACGATGCGACCGCGGTGGACAAGTCCGTCGAGGCCATCACCCGCGAACTGGCGACCCGCGGCTATGCTTTCGCCGACGTTCGCCCGCATGGCGAGCGCGACAACGCCAACCACACGATCGCGCTCGCGTTCACGATCGACGAAGCGCCGCGGGTCTACGTCGAGCGCATCGACATCGTCGGCAACACGCGCACCCGCGACTACGTGATCCGGCGCGAGTTCGACATCGGCGAAGGCGACCCCTACAATCACGCGATGATCGAGGCCGGCGAGCGTCGGCTCAACAACCTCGGCTTCTTCAAGAGCGTGCACATTTCCTCGCGCCCCGGCTCGACCCCCGATCGGGTGATCGTGACCGTGGCTGTCGAGGACAAGCCGACGGGATCGATCTCGCTCTCTGGCGGCTATTCCACGATCTCCGGCGCCATCGCCGAAGTGGCCTATACAGAGACGAACTTCCTCGGCCGCGGACAGTATCTGAAGCTGAGCGTCTCCGACGGCCAGTACAGCAACGGCTGGAAGGCGAGCTTCACCGAGCCGTATTTCCTCGGCCAGCGGCTGGCCGCGGGGCTCGACGTGTTCCACAGCGACCAGGGCGTGAACCCCTACGCCGAGTATGAGAACTGGACCACCGGCGTGAACCTGCGTCTCGGCGTGCCGATCACCGACCAGTTCACGATTCAGCCGAACTACTCGATCTACCAGACCCAGATCATCATTCCCAACACGGGGTCGCAGCCTTACGACGATTGCTCGACCTACAATCCTGCGACCGGACAATGGTACTATCCCGGCATCGGCTATGAGACGGCGACGACCACGTCGAACTGCTTGACCAACGGCGAAGCGTCGATCGCGATCAAGGAAGCGGCGGCCAAGGGCACGGTGACGACTTCGCTCGTCGGCTACTCGCTGATCTGGGACAATCTCGACAATCGCAAGGACCCGTCGAGCGGCCTCTACGCCAACCTGCATCAGGACGTCGCCGGGCTCGGCGGCCAGTCGCAGTTCTTGCGCGAAACCTTCGACGGGCGCTACTACTACCCGATCAACGACGATCTCGTCGGCATGCTGCATCTGCAGGGCGGCCAGATCGACGGCTTCGGCTCGGAGGCCGGCAACCTGTCGATCATCAACAACTTCAATCTCGGGCCGACGCTGGTGCGTGGCTTCGCGCCGGGCGGCCTGGGCCCGCGCGACATCTCGGATCCCAACAACATCTCGACCAATGCGCTCGGCGGCACGACCTACGTGGGCGGTTCGGCTGAGCTGCAGTTCCCGATGTTCGGCACGCCCAAGGAGCTCGGGCTCAAGGGCGCCGTGTTCTTCGACGCCGGCACGCTCTACGGGTTCAGCGACAAGACCGACTTCTCCAACCTGCTCGGGTATACCTATTGCCCCGGCCCGTCGGTGACGCCGATCACGCAACCGAGCTGCCTGATCGTCGATGACGAGCGCATGATCCGATCGTCGGTCGGCGTCAGCCTGCTGTGGGCCTCGCCGATCGGTCCGCTGCGCTTCGACTTCGCGTTCCCGGTCACCAAGGGCAAGTACGACCAGACGCAGGTGTTCAACTTCTCCGGCGGCGCGACGTTCTGAGCCGAGCGAGCTGAGCCGAGACCGAGAGCGAAATGGCGCCCAGCAACAGGTTCTTCGCCCTGGAGAAGGCGCCGACACTCGCGGAGATCGCAGGCTGGACCGGCGCGAGGCTCGAGCCGGGCGCCGATCCGGACGTCGTGGTCAGCGGCGTCGCGCCGCTCGACGGGGCGGGGCGCGGCGACCTGACCTTCCTCGACAATCCGAAGTATCTGGCGCAGTTCACGACGACCAGGGCGGCGGCGGCGTTCGTGAACGCGAAATTCGCCGCACTGACGCCGGCCGGCTGCGTCGCGCTGGTCACGCCGCAACCCTACCGCGCGATGGCGCTGACCATGACGCGGCTCTATCCCGGGGCCGCGCGCCCCGGGTCCGGTTTCGGCGTCGAAGGCGTGTCGCCCACAGCCCACGTTCACCCGCGCGCGTCGCTCGAGCCGGGCGTCACTGTCGATCCCGGAGCGGTCATCGGCCCGGGGGCGCGCATCGGGTCCGGCGCCGTGATCGGCGCCAATGCGGTGATCGGACCGAACGTCTGTATCGGCCGCGGCAGCTCGATCGGCGCCTGCGCGACGATCCAATATGCGCTGATCGGCGACCGCGTCATCATTCACCCCGGCGCGCACATCGGCCAGGACGGTTTCGGTTTCGCGATGGGGCCGCAGGGCCATCTGAAGGCGCCCCAGATCGGCCGCGTCATCATTCAGGACGACGTGGAAATCGGCGCCGGCTCGACGATCGACCGCGGCGCCAACCGCGACACGATCGTCGGCGAGGGCACGAAGATCGACAATCTAGTCATGATCGGCCACAACGTGGTCGTCGGCCGGCATTGCGTCCTGGTGTCGCAGAGCGGCGTGTCGGGCTCCTGCGTGATCGAGGACTTTGTCGCCATCGGCGGTCAGGCGGGCCTCGCCGGCCATTTGCACGTTGGCATGGGCGCGCAGATCGCGGCCTCGGCGGGGGTCATGCACGATGTCCCCGCGGGAGAGCGCTGGGCGGGGACGCCGGCGCAGTCGGCGCGCGCGTTCTTCCGCGAGGTGGCGGCGGTCAAGAAGCTCGGCAGGACGCGAGGCCCCGCCGCAGACGCGACCTGAACCGCGTCATCTAACCCATTGCGGGGACAGCCCTTCGCGCATCACGAAGCGGCGCAGCGGCCCGATGCGGCTCAGCGCCGCCAACCCGAGCCCGCGCATGGCGTCGACCGGGGCGAGCGGGGTCAACAGCGAAAGATTCAGGCCGTTGACCGCGATCATGCGCTCGGCGATATCGAGCGCGCGCGACCGTTCGTAGGCCGCAAGCGCCGCGGGACCGCCGATGTCCGCGCCGTGCTCTCTCGCGCTCAGCGCCGCGCGCGCGAGGTCGTCGACGTCGCGTAAGCCCAGGTTGAGGCCCTGCGCGCCGATCGGGGGATATACGTGAGCGGCGTCGCCGACGAGCCCGATGCGGGTCGCCACGAGCCGAGTCGCCCTGAGCCGCATCATCGGGAAAATTCCGCGCTCGCCCTCGATACTTAGCGCGCCGAGGAGGCCATGGGCCTGGCGTTCGATCTCGCGCGCCAGCTCGCAATCATCCAAACTGCGGCGACGTTCGGCGGAGGCGGTCGACATCAGCCAGACGAGGCTCGAGCGGTGCGGCGCTTCGGCAGTCGGCGGCAGCGGCACGAGGGTGAACGGCCCTTCCCGGGTGTGGAACTCGGAGGAGAAATCGTCGTGCGGCCGGCTGTGGGCGAGGAACAGCGTCAGCGCCGCCTGCGCGTAAGGAGTCTTGCGCGTAACAATGCCGGCGGCTTTGCGGGTCGGCGAATCGCGGCCGTCGGCGGCGACGACGAGCTTCGCCTCCAGGGTTGCGCCCCCGTCGTCGATCAATTGGACGGCGTCGGGATTCCAGTTCAGGCTGACGACATGGCGCTCGCGGCGCATGATCGTCGGTTCGGTGGTGACCGCTTCGGCGAGAATGTCGGCGAGCGTATCGTTTTCGATGTTCCAGCCGAAGGCGTCGAGACCGATCTCGCGGCAGCGGAATTCGACCGGGGCGGGGGCGAACAGCGACCCGGTGTCGTCGACCAGCCGCAACGCGCGTAGCGGCGCGCCCAGCGTTTGCAGGGCCTCGAGCAGACCCAAATCGTCGATGAGCGCCAGCGAACGCCCGAACAGGGCGACGGTGCGCCCGCGGCCGACCCGTTCACGGCCGCCCAGAGAGGCCACGGTAAAGCCCGCCCGCGCAAAAACCAGCGCGGCGGCGGCGCCATTGAGGCCCGCGCCGATCACGGCGACGTCGAAGGTTTTGGCGCCGGAAGGAGAAGTCTCGACCATTGCCCTAGTATGGCGCGCGTGCTCTTTAGCGTCCAGACGCACGGGCTCGATTGCGGCGTCTTGTCGCCGACATTCGAGGACGGCGCGGAGCGGGGATACGATGAAGGGGGCGGTGAGCAAGCAGCGGTCGCGGCGCGGGGCGGCTCTTGCGGTGCATCTGTTCACCGCCTCGGGCGCCGCGGTGGCGCTGCTGGCGCTGAGCGCCGCGATCGATCGCGACTTTCCCCGCTGCTTCGCTTGGCTCGGGCTCGCGCTGTTCATCGATGGCGTCGACGGCACGCTCGCCCGGGCGGCCCGCGTGAGCGAGACGGCGAGCGCCATCGACGGTGTGGCGCTCGATCTCGTCGTCGATTTCCTCACCTATGTGTTGACGCCGATCGTTGCGATCTGGCGCTCCGACCTGATGCCGACCGAGGCGGGGTTCTGGCTCGGCATGGTCGTCGCGTTCGCCTCGGCGCTGTATTTCGCCGACACCCGGATGAAGACCGGCGACTACTGGTTTCGCGGATTCCCGGCGCTGTGGAACGTGGCGGCGATCTATCTGTTCGTGCTGCGCCCGCCGGCGGTGGTTTCCGGCCTGCTGATGCTCCTGGGCACGGCGGCGATGTTCGCGCCGATCGTGTTCGTCCATCCGCTGCGCGTGCGCAAGCTGCGTGCGGTCACGATCGCGGCTTGCCTCGCCTTTTTCGCGCTGTCGGCGGCGGCGATCTGGCAGCGCCTCGAGGCCGAGCTCTGGGTCAAGGCGGGCTTCGTCGCGATCGCCGCCTATTTTCTCGGTTTGCCGTTCCTACGCCATTCGCCATGGGCGGAAAGCTGATCGAGGCTTGCGCGTCTCGCGCGAATCCAAAGGGATCTCCGGCATGCGCTTGGCGAGCGTGGCCGATGGGTGCGTGTCGTCGGACCGTGGGGCGTCAGCGAGCCGCTCGCGCCGCTTGCCGAAACTCTCGCTCGAGGCGTACGCTTGCTTTCGCTGAGAAGGAGAGCCGACCATGCGCGAAGCCCACGCCTCCCTGCCGGCGGCAGTCCGGCGCTGGCATGAAATCGCCGCTCAGCGGGACGCCGCCGGGCTCGACGATCTCCTCGCCGACGATGTCGTGTTTTTCTCGCCGGTCGTCCACACCCCGCGGCAGGGCAAGGCGATCGTCAAGGCGTATCTCGGCGCCGCGCTCGCGGTGTTCGGCAACGAGCATTTCCGTTATGTCGGGCATTGGTTCGGCGCAGATTCCGCGGTGCTCGAATTCGTCACTCGGCTCGATGACATCGAAGTCGACGGGGTCGATCTGATCGGCTGGGACAACCGAGGAAAAATCAAGACCTTCAAAGTGATGGTGCGCCCACTGAAAGCGATTCAAGCCGTGCATCAGAAAATGGCGGCGATGCTCGCGGCGCTCGGGCAACAGCAGCAGTGATTTGTTAACGCCCACGCGCAGGGCTCGGATAAACAAAATGAAACACCCTGCGCGCCTCGTGCGCGGCTGCGCGCGCACAATCGTTTGCAAATTTTGTGTTGATTATGTCTAGGGATTCAGTGTATTTTGGTATGGATCATCAGCGGAGCGATAACATGACTTATCTGTCATTTGGACTCGAGGCGTCTCCTCCAGGGATGGGGATCGGGTTGGCGCTGCTCCCACAAACGTCGGAGCCGGATGCGGCCGCGGCGCGGCGTAAAATCGTGATCGTGGGCGGCGGCGCCACCGGGGTGTTGATGGCCGCCCACATGGGCCGCGCCGGGCTCGCCGAAAACTTCGACATCGTGATGGTCGAGGCCGGAAGCGCGCTCGCTCGCGGCCTAGCCTATTCGACCGACGATCCCAACCATCTGTTGAACGTGAGGGTCGCGAACATGAGCGCGTTCGCCGACGATCCGCGTCATCTCATCGGCTGGCTCGTTCGCCACGGCGCCCATTACGACATCGACGAGTCGACGATGTACGGGTTCATTCCGCGCAGCGCCTATGGAGATTATCTCTACGACATATTCTGCGGCCTGGTCGAACGTCGGGAACTCAGCGTGGTGTTCGATTCTTGCGAAGCGCTGGACGAGCGGCCGAACGGGGTGCAGGTTGTTCTGGCCTCGGGACGGAGGTTGACCGCGGCGGCTGTGATCCTCGCGACTGGCGTGGAGATGAAGGCCGCGCCCTCGACCCGCGCCTTCGTCCGCCCTTACGCTTCGGCCCCGGCGGAAGGCCTCGGGCCCGAGGACGAGGTGTTGCTGATCGGCTCCGGCCTGACGATGATCGACACGGCGCTGTCGCTGGCGCGATGTCGTCCGGCGGCGCGCATCACCGTGTTGTCGCGCCGGGGGCTTCTGCCTCTGGGGCACAGGCTGACGAGGCCTTGGCCAATTTCTCGCGCCGAGGTTCCGTTTGGCGCCGCAGTTTCCGTGTTCCTGCGCTGGCTCAGGCGCGAGTCGGACCTCGCCTTGGCGAGCGGGGGCGACTGGCGCGACGCCATCGACGGTTTGCGCCCGCACATCAGGGATATTTGGCGCGCCTGGTCGGGCGAGCAGAAGAAGCGGTTTCTGCGCCATGCGCGCGCATATTGGGACATCCACCGTCACCGCATGGCGCCCGAGATCGAGCGGCAAATCCGCTCCCTCAGCGACGAGGGCCGTCTGGCGATGGTTCGAGGCCGCCTGCGTTGGGGCCAGGACAGAGGCGATGCCGTGGAGGTCGAAATCGCGGGGCGCCGGGGCGGGGTCGTACGGCTGACGGTCGCGCGCGTCATCGACTGCACAGGCTTCGTCGACGATGTCAGAACGAGCGCCAACCCGTTGATCCGCTCGCTGATCGCCAACGGCGCCGCTCGTCCGGACACGCTGGGCCTGGGTCTCGACCTCGACGACGATCACGCGCTGATCGGCGCCGACGGAGCAGCCTCGCAGCGGATCAAGGTGATCGGGCCGCCGGCGCGCGGGGCGTTCTGGGAATCCGTCGCCATTCCCGATATCCGCTTGCAATGCGAAGCCGTTGCGCGTGGGCTCGCGGCGTTCGCGGACCCTGCGGGGCGGCGGGTGGCGGCCAAGCCGTAAGGTCGGGCTCTCGCCGCGAGGCGGGCTCAGTCACTCCTCGCCCGGCGATCCGATGGCGATGTGCGTGAGCCAACGGCGGACCGTCGCTTGCTCTGCGGGCGACAGTCCCTCGGTGAGCCGCCGTTCCAGCGCCCCGACCCTGGCCTTGCACAGCTCGAGCGTCGTTTGCCCGGAGATCGTGAGGTCGAGGCGGCGGATGCGGCCATGCGTCGGGTGCGGCGCGTCTTCGACCAGGCCGGCGCGTCGCAAATTGGCGACGATCACCGAGACCGTCGGCGGCGTCAATAGCGATGTGCGGGCCAAATCCGCGCCGGAGATCCCGGGATCGGCGGCGATCATCGTCAGCACGGCGAATTGCGGCTGCGTGATGCCGAGATCGGCGAGCGCGCGTTCGAGCCGCACCCGGAACGCGCCATTGGCTTGGCGCAACAGATAGCCGATGTGTCCGGCTTCGCCGCGTTGGCCGTCCCACCCGTTGGGGATCGCGCTTTCCGTAGGGGACATTGTATCCGAACTCGAATATGTTATTGGTATTCTAACATGAGATGCAGGAAAGGGCAAAGCTCGGGCGGCGGCGACTCGAGCATGGGCGCCAGGATAAGCTTTGCGTCGAGGTCCGCGCCGTCAAAAGCGAGCGAAGCGCGGCAATCCAGCGGCCGGGGGCACAGTCTTTTCCTAGTAAGTTCGGGTATACATTGAGAACGGCGGCAAGGATACAGCCCTACGCCCTCTGGATTGCCACGCTTCGCTCGCTTTTGACGACGCCTACGGCCGTCGCTAACCTAGCGCCCGTGCCGCGGCGCCGCCTGCTGTCGTCGAACTCGGCGGCGCGCTCGAGCGCCGCAGGTTCTTGCGCTTCGGCGGCTGCCCTTGTACCGATAGCGGAACCGAAACGCCGAAGATGATCCGCGGAAAACTGGAAACCCTCTACGCCCTCGGTTTCATCGAGGGCTGGGCGTATGACGCCGAGAGTCCCGCGAGGCCGCTGCTCGTGGAGGTCCGCGATTCCTCGGGCGGGGCGGCGGCGCTTGGCTACGCCGACCGCTATCGCGAGGCTCTGGCCCGCGACGGGCACGCCGGCGGCTGGTGCGCCTTCCGGCTCAGGGTCGCGCGCGCCGACGCGTTGCGCGAGGGCGAGGTCGGGCTTTTCGACGCGCAATCCGGCGAGCGCATCGCTACGACGAGCGACATCGCCTATGTCGAGAAATTCTCGCCGCGGTTCGAGACTGGCGAGCAGAATTTCACCTTCGATCCGTTCGTCATCGATCGGGTCGACAAGCTCGCGGGGCTTTCGGCCGTTTTCGACGCCTATGTCGCCGCCGAGGGAGTCGACGCTTTTGTGCGCGCCGCGTATGTGTACACGCTCGGTCGACAGGCCGATCCCGAGGGCGCGGCGCTCTATGGCCGCATGCTCGGCAAGCGCTCGATGACTCCCTATGAGCTCATCGAAAAGCTGACCCGGAGCGGCGAGTTCCGGCAGAACCCGCGCCCGCTCGCGGCGCCGAAGTCGGCGGCTTTCCCGTTCTTCGAGGCCCCCGATGCTCGATGAGGGCGCGCTCGCGGTGTCGCTTCCGGCCCTCGAGCTGAAGGGCGTTCGCCTGCCGGGGTCGGTGTTCGCGGCGAACGATCTCGGCGCGGCGAGACTGTCGCCGGCGCTCGCGATCGCCGTCGAGCTGGTCACCAAGCAGTGCCTGGACCGCGGTTACCAGCCGGTCTACGTCGCCCGACCGGAAATATTCACTCACGGCGCGAGTCTCGCCTGGCTGTCCGAGCGGCTCGGCGGCGCGCGCGACCATCTCGCGCTCAGCGACGGAACCACGGTGCGGCTGATCCCATCTTTACGCAATCACGTGTTCTTCTATGGGCTCGGCCGCATTCATGACGAAGCGGCGTTGCAGCGCCTCGAGCGCCGGGCGCCCGAACTGTTCGGCGTGCTCACGAGCCAGGTCAACACCGCACGGCGTTTCGGCGCCCAGGCGAAGACGCCGACCCCGGTCGTGATCGCCGGGCTCGAGGCTCGCGAGGCGGCGCCGCCAGGAGCCTACCGAATCGCGGTCAACATCGATTCTGTTGACGACAGCCTGGATAGGACCCTGCGCTCGGCCTCGCAGTTTCCCCCCGCGCAGCGCTTCGCCGAGGTCGAATATGTGGCGCTCACCGAGGCGAGTCTCGAAGATCCGGTCTTCGCCCGGATGCTCGCGGCCAAGCTCAACCTCGGCTATTTCGATTCGCGGCGGGCGCTGATCCTGCGGCTGCCGCCGAACGCCGGCGATTCCTACGACGTCGAGGACCGTCTGCACGCGACGCTCGCGGCCCTCGCCGGCGCGCGCGCCCGCGTCCCGTTGGCCGCCGCCCCGCATTCCTGGTTCGTCACCAGCGACCTCTCCGTCGGAGAGATCGCGGAAATGGCCGACGCCGTCGATTTCGTCACTCACGACAGTTTCGACTTCTGGCGCTATTCTCCCGACTCTTATCACGGGTTCCGCGCAGTGCAGATCCACGCGCGGGCGCGCGTCGAACTCAGGGAGGGCTTCGCCGAAATCGTTGCCGCGCTTACCGGTCGGACTGCCGAGATCGTCTGGCGTTCCGCCGATCACGACCGCCTCTCGTTCTAGGAAACCCGGCCCGCCGTGCTCCCGCTCCGCGCCAAACCGCCGCTCACCCTCGACATCGGCCCGCTGCTCGACACGCAGTGGACGGGCATTCCCGTGTACACGCGCCGACTGGCGAAGGCGCTGATGCTCGGCGGCGAGCTCGATCTCACCTTCGCCTACAACCTCGTGCGCGCGCCAGAGCGGCTGGTCCGCCGCGCGCTGACGATCGGCAGCGGCGCCTTCCTCACCTCGGAATTCGCGGTCCAGGGGCTCGCCGAGCCGGAGATCGTCGATCCCGCTGCACCCGTGCTCTACTGCAGCAACAAGGGACGCTGCAGCGGCCTCGTCGCGCGCGAGGCGAGCACGGTGCACGACATGACGACGCTGTTCATGCCCGATACCCACGACGAGGGCAACATCGCCCACCACCTCGACGACCTCGAGGCCGAGCTGATGACGGACGAGGCGATCTTCTGCATCAGCGAGGCGACCCGGGCGTCGCTGATTTCGGCGGCGCCGTCGGTGGCGCGCCGTGTGCGGCTCATCAGCCAATACGTCGACTGGCCCGAGGCCTTCGAAATCACCGAGCGCAATCTGCCGCAGGCGCGTACGCGCCCTTACGCGCTGGTGATCGGCACCATCGAGCCGCGCAAGAACCTGTCGCTGCTGATCGACGCGCTCGCCGAGTCCGCGGTCGCCCAGAGCCGGCTCGCCTTCGTCGTGCTCGGCAAGAAGGGCTGGCTCGTCGACGAGTTCCTGCAGCGCCTGCCCGCGGCCTTGCGCAAGCGCATGATGTTCACCGGCTTCGTCTCGGAGTTCGTCAAATACCGGCTGCTCAAGGGCGCCGAATTCCTCATCTTCCCCTCGCTTTGCGAAGGGTTCGGCATTCCCGCACTGGAGGCGATGAGCCTCGGCAAACCCGTGCTCGCGGCGCGCACCTCGTCGCTGCCGGAGGTGGTGGGCGACGCCGGCGTCTATTTCGACCCGCTGTCGGTCGCCGAATTCAGCGCCGCGTTCGTGGAAATCTCCGATCCGAAGAAGCTCGCCGAGCTCGCGCCGCGCGCGTGGGAGCTGAGCCGCGAGTTCACGCCCGAACGCATGGCGGCGCCGGTTGTCGCCTGGGCGAAGGGGTGATGCCGTTTCCGGGGAACGGCTCGGCCTGCGCATTGTAGACGCGCAGAGCCCCCTTCTCCCCCCTCATCCTGAGTTTGTCGAAGGAGCGGGAGAAGGGCTGGGGATGAGTTCTCATCCGCTTCGCGCACCTTGATGCATGAAGGGCGCCCCGTTGTAGCCGCGCGCGGTGAGCGCGGCTGCCGGGGTCGGCGCCACCGGCTACAAGAGGGGCGCCTTTCAGGAGAGACACATCGAACCGCGGCGCGGCTCGCCATCCGGGATGAAAGCGGTGTTCCGAGCGAAACGCTACATATCTCATACCGTGGGCTGTTTCGGAACACTTTCATGGCAGGGGTGGCGCCAAAGGCGCTCAGTCTCCCGCAAGGGGAGAAGGGGGTAATCCCGCAAGCCAGCGCCTAACGCGAACTGATCGGCCGGCGACTGAATTCCGAGCTCGGGGCGCTTTCATCTCGGAAATGCCGGCAAGGACCGGCAGGTCGGGTGTCGCCCGACAGTTCGTTCACGCCGCCAGCGGCGCTGTCCTCAACGTGAGCAGCGCGCCGCGCGCGCAGGCGGCGAGCGCGTAAGCCCGCCCCTCGTCGTCGCTGAATTCGACCAGCGCCATGCCCTCGTCGAGCATCTCGACGATGGTGCCGACTTGGCCGCGCGCGAGCCCCTTGTCGGGAAGGTCGCTGAGCAAGGCGACTGTCGCGAGCAAAACGGGCTCAGTGCCGCCGCCCCCTACCGAAGTCCGCGGACAAGAAAAGCGCTGACGGAACAGCTGCCAATCGTGGACGCAGGGGGGGCTGGCGCGGATAAAATTCATTCGGCCTTAGCTGGGCCGGGAGGATTGACCCGGCAAGGCGATCAGCCGGGACATTTCGATGTAAAAGGGTCTCTCCCGCCCTCCCGGCACCAAACCTGAGGTTCTGCGTCTATACGAAGTCGAATTTTCGGATAGTTATGGAGTTCGTTGCGTGAACTTACGTGCTCCAGCCACGCCGGCTCAGGAGTTTATCGACACTGCCGTCACCGATACCCACCGATACCGATGCCGACGAATGGAGAGAAGGTACAAACCGCCAGCGCCAAACCTTGCCCGCCTCGTCACCGAAATCGGTTGTCTCTGGCGTGGGGTGCAGTCTAGTGCAATCCACAAGTAATTTACCGAAATCCACAAACGGTGTCTTCAATCGGCATGTCACGCCGCGCGAGGCATCGTTCGCAGAACGAGTAAGGCACCGCGCGGACAGGGCGCGATCGCATAGGCTCGACCTTGATCGTCGGTGAATTCGACCAGCACTGTCGCCTCGTCGAGCGTCTCTACGACCGCCCCGACCTGTCCGCGAAACAGGCCTCGCTCAGGTATGTCCGAAAGCAACGCAACTGCCGCCAACAAAGAGCGAGTAGCGTCCGTTTCCCCAACATCAGCCGCCATCAGAGCACCCAACAGGTGACAAAACGGGGAACGTCTTCATCGACGCGAACCATCCATATCGTCCTTACCACAGCACGTCTGTCTTGTCGCGATATTGGGACGTCGACAGACCATCGCGGACCCCATTTGTCCGCGCCCGCCGGAACCCCTGCCACGGTGCGCACCGCTTCGAGAAATTCTTCACGCAGGGCGCCCGCTTCTGAGCGTTCAATTCCGAGCGCGTCGCGGAATACGCGAGCCTTGTTGCGCCCCACCGGATGTAGCGGATCGAGGCAATAATCCTCGATCTTGCGAATGTCGAGGACCGCCCGATCGCCATTCTGCAAACGAGCGCTCAACGCGCGCCCCTCAAAACAAAAAATACCTCTGCGCCATCGGCAGCTTGTCCGCCGGCTCGCAGACCAGCAGCACGCCGTCGGCGGTCACGGCGTAGGTCTCCGGGTCGACGGTGATCTTGGGCGTCGCGGCATTGTGGATCATGCTCTTCTTGCCAATCTTTCCGCGGGTGTTCTCGACGGCGACCAGCTTCTTGGCGACCTTCAGTTTACGCGAAAGGCCGGCGTCGACGGCGGCGGCGGAGACGAAGGTGAGCGAAGTTCCCGTCCTCGCGCGCCCGTAGGCGCCGAACATCGGGCGGTAGTGGATCGGCTGCGGCGTCGGGATCGACGCGTTGGGGTCGCCCATCGGCGCGGCGGCGATGGCGCCGCCCTTGATGACGAGGTCGGGCTTCACGCCGAAGAACGCCGGCGTCCACAGTACGAGGTCGGCGAGCTTGCCCTTCTCCACCGAGCCGATGTGCTTCGACACCCCATGCGCGATCGCCGGGTTGATGGTGTATTTGGCGATGTAGCGTTTGACGCGAAAATTGTCGGCGCGGCCGTCGCCTTCGAGCGCGCCGCGCTGGCGTTTCATCTTGTCCGCCGTCTGCCAGGTGCGGATGATCACCTCGCCGACGCGGCCCATGGCCTGCGAATCGCTCGATATCATCGACAGCGCGCCGAGATCGTGGAGAATGTCTTCCGCCGCGATCGTCTCCTTGCGGATACGGCTCTCGGCAAACGCCAGGTCCTCGGGGATAGAGCCGTCGAGGTGATGGCAGACCATCAGCATGTCGAGGTGCTCGTCGAGCGTGTTTTTGGTGAACGGCCGCGTCGGGTTGGTCGAGGACGGCAGCACGTTGGCGAGTTCGGCGACGCGGATGATGTCGGGCGCGTGCCCGCCGCCCGCGCCCTCGGTGTGAAAGGCGTGGATGGTGCGGCCCTTGAACGCCTTGATGGTGTCCTCGACGAAGCCCGATTCGTTGAGCGTGTCGGTGTGGATCATCACCTGAATGTCGAAATCGTCGGCGACCGAGAGGCAGCAGTCGATCGCCGCCGGCGTGGTGCCCCAGTCCTCGTGAAGTTTCAGCGCGCAAGCGCCGGCTTCCACCTGCTCGACGAGCGCGGCGGGCTTCGACGCATTGCCCTTGCCGGCAAAACCGAGGTTCATCGCAAAATCGTCGGCCGCCTCGATCATGCGCTGGATATGCCAGGGGCCCGGCGTGCAGGTGGTGGCGAAGGTGCCGGTCGCCGGCCCGGTGCCGCCCCCGAGCATCGAAGTGACGCCCGACATCAGCGCCTCCTCGATCTGCTGCGGGCAGATGAAATGGATGTGGGTGTCGAAGCCGCCGGCAGTGAGGATCTTGCCTTCCCCAGCGATAATCTCCGTGCCGGGGCCGATGACGATGTCGACGTTCGGTTGGATATCCGGATTGCCGGCCTTGCCGATCGCGTGAACGAGCCCGTCCTTGATCGCGACGTCGGCCTTGACGATGCCCCAGTGGTCGACGATGACGGCGTTGGTGATGACGGTGTCGACGGCGCCGCGGGCGCGCGTTGTTTGGCTCTGGCCCATGCCGTCGCGGATCACCTTGCCGCCGCCGAATTTTACTTCCTCGCCATAGGTGGTGAAATCCTTCTCGATCTCGATGAACAGCTCGGTGTCGGCGAGCCGCACCCGGTCGCCGGTGGTCGGCCCGAACATGTCGGCGTAGGCGGCGCGGGGGAGAGACGTTTGGGAGTTGCGGGTCATGGAGTCTCGCGCCTCATGGTATTTGATCGGGAAAGCGTGGGAACGGGGACGAACAGATCGGCGCACTTCAACGCATCGCCGTCGAAACTCGCGGTCGCGTCGCATCCTTCCGACCGATTGATCTCGCCCGGAAAATAGTCGGGGAAATCGGCGGGGCCGGCGCGATAGCGCTCCAACGCCTGCTCGGCCTGGTCAGCGTGGGCGACCACGAATTCGGCAGCTTCGAGCAGGATCGCGATGCGATCCGCAATCTCGGGCCGGCTCAATTTATAGGTGCGAGCCAACGTCCAGGCGAATTCGCCGAGCGCAATGGGGTTCACATAGCAGCCGGCCGCGCCCGAAGCGCCCACGAGCGCAATCGCCTGCGCCTTCTGCACAGGTTCTCTATCGTCGCCGAGCCGCAGCAGCACGTTAGTGTCGAGCCCGATCATGCTCCGCTCCGCGACCGTCTCACGCGTTCCGCCATGGCCTGCGCAACCGACTCGTCTATGTCGGCCTGGGTGAAAGGACGGCCTATATCGGGCAACTTCAACTCGTCGAGGCGATCGAGGATGCTCCGCTTGCGACGCGGTTCGACAATCGACGAATGCTCGCCCACGTCGCCGAAAGCGACTTGATCGCCCGGCTTCAAACCCCAGGCCTCGAGGAGCTCGGTCGGCAAAGTGATCTGGCCCTCGCTAGTGATGGTCGCCAGTAACCTTTCGCGCATCGTCAGCTCCTTAGGTCCACATCACTCATTACCACGACGCGACCCTGGGCTTCCGCCGAACAGCCGCCGTCGTGCGGGCGGTTCAGCCCTTTGCTCTCCAAGTTCGATGGGCCTTCAGCGCGTCGGCGTCGATTTCTACCTTGGCGGGTTCCGCATAGTGAACGTTCGATCCGCGCTTCTTGACGCCGGACACCCAATATTCCTCGCGTGTCGCCAGATCCATGAAGTTGCCTCGAATGCCTCGACCGCCGACGCTCAGCAATTCGCGTCCGCGATAGAACACGGTGCGGCCGGTCTTCGAGAACTCCACCCAACCGATGCGCGCGGCGACCCCGTCGATCTCGCCGTCTTTATTCTCGATGTACATGAGCCGGCGCGCTGCGCCTCGGGTAAGTTGGCTTTTCACGGAGAATTCCTTCACACCTTCCCCGTCACCTAGGCCGCGAGCCCCGCGCGCGGGTTGTTTGACTTTGTCCCATGCCGTCGCGGATCACCTTGCCGCCGCCGAATTTCACCTCCTCGCCATAGGTAGTGAAGTCCTTTTCGATCTCGATGAACAGCTCGGTGTCGGCGAGCCGGACGCGGTCGCCCGTGGTCGGGCCGAACATGTCGGCATAGGCGGCGCGGGGGAGGGAGGGGCGGGTCATGGGCGCGCTCTGCGTGAGGGGTGGCGTCTTGCGGTCATATCGTCAGCAATCGAAAATCCCGGCTCATCGCCGCGTCACGGTCGAAGGTCAGCGTCGTCTCGCATCCGGCTGCGCGATTGAGGGCGCCGATCAGGCGATCCGCAAAGTCGTCCGCGTTTTCATCGGAGAGCGAGATCGCCTCCAGCACGGCGTCACGGTGCTGAATAACCAAAGCGGGATGGCGAACGATGCGATTGAGCGCGACGCGCACCCAATCTCGATCCCACCTGTAAACGCGGCGCATCGTCCACGCGAATTCGACGAGAACGACGACGTTCACGGATAGCGCCGCAGCCTCGCTCTCATCCAATAGCCGTACGGCGCGCTCGGTCTGCGCGGGATCGTCGGCGGCGAAAGCGCGGACCAGAATATTTGTGTCGATCCCGATCATTCCGCTGCGGATCGGCCCATGCCGCGATCCGCCGGCGCCTCGCTGGCGTGCCGACGAATGCGTTCGTCGTCCTCGACCAAGCCTTCCACCATGGCTTCGTCCATCTCCCGGATCGACAGCGGCGGCGAGCGCTTCTCGGTTGGGAAAAGCCCCTTCCAACCCTTGGCCGTTCCCGTGATCGCGTGAAAGAAAACATCGCCGTCGAGCGTCAGGAAGAATTCGACCTCCGCGCCCTCGCGCACGCCGAGACTCTCGACAAGCTCGGCCGGCAAGACGATCTGACCGTTGGCGGCAACTCGGGTTCTGTAGGTGGGCATATCCGCCTCCCTTTCACTGCTGATCACTCTATCACACCTTCCCCATCACTTCGCCCCTGAACCCCACGGCGTGGCGTTTTCCCGCGATGGCGACGAGGCGGACGCTGCGGGTCTGGCCGGGCTCGAAGCGGGTCGCGGCGCCCGCGGGGATGTCGAGGCGGAAGCCCCTGGTCTTGTCGCGTTCGAAGCGAAGGGCGGGGTTCACCTCGAAGAAATGGTAGTGCGAGCCGACCTGGATCGGCCGGTCGCCGGTGTTGGAGACTTCCAGGGTCAGCGTCTCCCGGCCCTCGTTCATCATGATGTCGCCGGGCTCGGCCAGCGTCTCGCCGGGGATGAGATGATCGTCGGCGCCGCGGATCGGGTTGTGCACGGTCACCAGCTTGGTGCCGTCCGGAAACGTCGCCTCGACCTGGATGTCGTGGATCATCGCCGCGACGCCGTCCATCACCTGATCGGCGGAGATCACATACGCGCCCGCCTCCATCAATTCGGCGACCGACCGGCCATCGCGCGCGCCCTCGACGACGAAATCGGTGATCAGCGCCACCGCTTCGGGATGATTGAGTTTCACGCCGCGCTCGAGTCGCCGGCGCGCCACCATCGCCGCCATGGCGATGAGCAACTTGTCCTTTTCCCGCGGCGTCAGGTTCATGAGCGAAAGCCCTCCCGCACGATGATCGGCGCGCCAGCATGCCGGCGAATTTTATCCCGCGCAATCTCGACGATGCCGCGCACCCGCCTCTTTGATTGGCGCCGACGCAGCGCAGCAAGGCGCCGGAACGCGCTCGTGACCCGCTGCTCGCGGTAACCGGGGCAGATTCCCCCGGCGGCGCCATTCTGTTGCCGAGCGCCCTCATCCTGAGCTTGTCGAAGGACGACCTCGGTCGGATTGTCAAGCGCCTCATTCTCAATTGACTCTTCCATGCGGAAGGAACGAGGTCGTCCTTCGACA
>JBKQKS010000177.1:0-3830 GCA_052147395.1 Roseiarcus sp. | reverse complement strand
TTGGCGGCAACGCCGTGATAGGCGGCAAGCGTCTCCCTGAGCTCGGTGGCCTCCGGATCGGGATAGAGCCGCAGCGTGTCGGCGGCGGCGGCGCGGATCGCCTCCAGCGCCGCGGGCGACGGCCCGTGAGGGCTCTCGTTGGTGTTGAGCTTGACGAGGTTTTTCATCCGCGGCTGTTCGCCGGGTACGTAAGGAGTCAGGGCGCCGGCGAGCGCGCTCCAGTAGGGATTCATCGGGCTCTTCCTCGTTCGGCCCACGCTTATGGCACGGGGGCGGCGAAGCGGTCGAGCGCTGCGCGGCCGGCGTCGGTGAGCTCGTAGACGCCGCGCGAGGCGCGAGCGAACCAGCCGTAGACGTTGTCGTAGAGAATCTTGGTCGCGTCCGGAACGCAGGCCCTCAGCGCCCGCGTGCGCTCAGGGCCGTCGCTGAGCGCTGCGGCGCAGGCGAGCGCGCGCTGGCGATAGGCGGTCATGACGGGTTTCTGCGACCCGCCGCCGGCCACCGGATCGCCCTGGCGGCGGCGATGTTCTTCCACGAGCCGCGAGCGGCGCTTCGGATCGCGCCGCGGCGCCGGCGCCGCCGGGCTCACGATCACCTCGACTTCGCCGTGCACGCCGACGCCGAGCATGCCGAAGCCGAGCCGGCGGCAGAGATTGCGGAATCGTGGATCGCTCTCGCGCCCCCTGCCCCTCGCGGAGAGCTTCGCCGCCAGCCAGATCTCGTCGCCGGCCCCAGCGCGGTCCACCGCCTGCAACACGAGCTCCAGGTTGAACGCGAGCTTCAACTCGCCGATCACCACCACCGGCGGGTCGTCGCCCTCGAGCCCGACGAGATCGCAGCCGCCGATCTCGCCTTTGCAGGCGAAGCCCAGCCCTTCGAGGAATCTTTTCACGGGTGCGTAGAGTTCGCTTTCCAATTCGACGGCCCCAATGAGCGAATCGCGGCTCGATTCCCGCTTTACCCGAGCCGCGGCTTCGGTCCAACATGGCCGCTACGGCGACGAGGAGATGATCGCAATGGCGGCGCCGGAAGCGGCGATCGAGATGCTGGGCGTGCACAAGTGGTACGGCGCGTTCCACGCGCTGCGCAACGTCGACCTCACGGTCGAGCGCGGCGAGCGCATCGTCATCTGCGGCCCCTCGGGCTCCGGCAAGTCGACGCTGATCCGCTGCATCAATCGCCTCGAGGAGCATCAGCGCGGCGTGATCCGCGTCGACGGCATCGAGCTGACGCCCGACGTCAAGCGCATCGACGAAGTGCGCCGCGAGGTCGGCATGGTGTTCCAGTCGTTCAACCTGTTCCCGCATCTGACGATATTGGAGAACTGCACTCTGGCGCCGATCTGGGTGCGCAAGATGCCGAAAAAGGCGGCCGAAGCGCATGCGATGCGCCTCCTCGAGCGGGTGAAAATCCCCGAGCAGGCGAGCAAATATCCGGGCCAGCTCTCAGGCGGCCAGCAGCAGCGCGTCGCCATCGCCCGCGCTTTGTGCATGAACCCGAAGATCATGCTGTTCGACGAGCCGACCTCGGCGCTCGACCCGGAAATGGTCAAAGAGGTGCTCGACACCATGGTCTCGCTCGCTCAAGACGGCATGACGATGGTCGTCGTCACCCACGAGATGGGCTTTGCGCGCCAGGTGGCGAACCGCGTGGTGTTCATGGACCGCGGCGAGATCGTCGAGATCAATGCCCCCGAGCCGTTCTTCGCTCAGCCCCGGCACGAGCGCACGCGCGCCTTCCTCGGGCAGATTCTGCGCTGACGGCGATGGCCGAGGACGCCGCCGAAGCCGCCCGCGCGGCCCTCGATCAGGACCGGCCGCTGCGCGTGTGGTCGCTCATCGTCACCATCTTCGGCGACGTGGTGATGCGCCAGGGCCGCGACCTCGCCCCCGGTCCGATCTGGGTCGCGCCGCTCACCGAGCTCATCGAGCGCCTCGGCGTCGAGCCGGGACACGTGCGCACCAGCCTGTCGCGGCTCACCGCCAACGGCTCGCTCGCGCGCGTCAAGATGGGGCGCAACACCTTTTATGCGCTCACCCCCGCTGCGGCGGCCGAGTTTTCGCAGGCCGCCGAACTGATCTACGGCCGCCGTCCGCTCGCGCCGGCGACCGGGCTCAGCGTCGCGCTGATCGATCGCTCAGCGGATCGCGCCGCTGCGCGGGCGGCGTTGGAAGCCCAGGGCTTTCGCTTCTTCGCGCCCTCGGCCGCGCTCGCGCCCGAGCGCCCCCGCGAGCCCCCGCCGGCCGGGACGCTGATCGCCCGCGCGACGGCGCAAGCCGACTATGTCGAACTCACCCGCGCGCTCTATCGCATCGACGCGCTGCAAGCCGCCTATCTCGACTTCGTCGGCCGCTTCGCGCCGTGGGCCGAGGCGCAGCTCGAGCCCGAAGCCGCGATCCAGCTGCGCGTCGTCGCAGTGCATCGCTGGCGCCGCCTCGCTTTGCGCGATCCAGGCCTCCCCCGCGAGGCGCTGCCGGCCGACTGGGCCGGCGAGCGGGCGGAGGCGATTTTTTCGCGGCTGATCGCCGCCGTCGAGGCGCCGTCGGAGCGCTGGCTCGCCGGCCGCGGCTTTCGCGACGGCCAGGCGGCCTAGCGCCGCGATTTTTACGCCCGACCCGCTATGTCGCCGAGGGTCGGGAGCGGGACGTGGGCAAAGGGTTTTATGGACCAGTCGCCGCAATGCCCCACCGTTAGCGCTTGCCAGTTATTGCAAAAATGGTATATAGTAGCTATGGCCTGGAACGTCGAATTTCTGGATGAGACGGTCGAGGCGGAACTGAACGCCCTGCCAGAGGACATTCGGGCGAGGTTTCTGCGCATCGTCCGCCTGATTACGAGCGAAGGGCTGCCGAAAATACGCGAGCCGTACGTCAAGCATCTGGAAGGGCCGCTCTGGGAAACGCGCATGAAGGGCAAGGACGGCATTGCGCGGGCCGTCTACGTCATTTCCACGGGGGAGCGCGTGGTGGTGGTGCATGTATTCGTCAAAAAGACGCAGAAGACGCCTCGCCGTGAAATTGAGACCGCCTCGAGGCGGGCGAGAGAGGTAAGATGACGCGGAAATACATTCCCGTCGAAGAGACGGCCAAAAAGTGGTTTCAGAACCCGGACTTTGTCGCGGCCTACGACGCGCTGGAAGAAGAATTCGCGCTGGCTTCCGCGCTCATCAAGGCGCGCAGCGAAGCCGATATGACGCAAGAGGAAGTGGCGAAAGCCATGGGTACGACGCAAGCGGTCGTGGCGCGTCTGGAAAGCGGCAGGACGCTGCCCTCGACGCGAACGCTCGAGCGTTTCGCAAAGGCGACGCACACGCGGCTGCGTATCAGTTTCGAGCCTGAGGAGCCGAGGCGGCCGGAAGCGAAGTGAGTTTCCGACTTGGGAGCGAAAGTTTCGACCGGCGCCCTGGTCGAGCAATCGCGGCCCCTTTCGATCCCGCCGCCGCGGTGTTTGTAGCCGGCCGCGTCGAGGCCGGCTGGCCCAGCTGATAAGCGCGGCGGGGGCCGGCCTCAACGCGGCCGGCTGGCCCAGCTGATAAGCGCGGCGGGGGCCGGCCTCGGCGCGGCCGGCTACAATTGCGCCGGAGCGGCCTGACAACATGAATTGCAATAAGAGCGTATTATATTGCCTGCGGAACCGCGCCGCCATCGAACCCGAACGCGACCTTCGATCAGCGGAAGTCCGCATGCTTGTTCCCTGCGGAACAGCGTTCCCGCGGGGCGCTTCGTATGCTCCTGACCATCGAAGGGCGATCCCCGCTCTTCATTGACAAACAGGAGACTACCATGACGACCAAGACCAAACTGTTCGCCCTCGCGTTCGTGGCGGCAGCC
>JBKQKS010000176.1:0-8320 GCA_052147395.1 Roseiarcus sp. | reverse complement strand
GACAACGCGGAATCACAGACGCACTGGATGGCCGTGACGAGCACGGCCATGACGGCAGTGGGGCGATTCGGTCAGCGCCAACGGCCCCGGCTTCGGAGATGCATCCCGGGACCAAATTGGTAACTGGGGCAAATTGCCGGGCGCCATTGTAGGCGAGGTCGCTGACCTCGCTGCCTCCGCTGGGAAGACTCGTGTGAGGATGAGGCGCTTACGCGCCGGCCGAGGTCGACGACCTCGGCTACAGAACGGCGCCGCGCTTTGCCGTGCCGAGGCGCTGTCCGCGTTCAGCGCCGCGCGCGGAAAAACGCCCTCAGCAGTTCGGCCGCTTCGGTCTCGCGAATCCCGCCATAAACCTCCGGCGCGTGCAGTGAGGTCGGCTGGCTGAAAAACCGCGGGCCGTGCTCGACGGCGCCGCCTTTCGGGTCGGCGGCGGCGAAATAGAGGCGGCGGATACGCGCGTGGCTGATCGCGCCGGCGCACATCGCGCAGGGCTCGAGCGTCACGTAGAGGTCGCAGCCGACCAGCCGCTCGTTTCCGACCGCCGCCGCCGCGGCGCGGATCGCCAGCATCTCGGCGTGCGCCGTCGGGTCGGCGTTTTCACGGGTGCGATTGCCCGCGCGGGCAATGACCACGCCGTCGCGCACGATCGCGGCGCCGATCGGCGCTTCGCCGCGGGCGTCCGCCGCGCGGGCTTCGGCGAAGGCGACGCTCATCGGGTCCTCGGCCATCGGCGCCTCAGACCCGCGTCGCCGTTTCCAGCTCCTCGCGCAGCATCTCGAGCCTGAGCCATTCGTCCTCGGCGGCGGCGAGCTCGCTGCGCAACGCTTCGTGCTTGGCGAGCGCCTCGTGAAACCCCTGGGGGTCGCGGTCATGGAACTTCGCATCCGCGAGCTTGGCCTCGACGCGAGCGATCTCGACGCCGAGCTCTTCGATGCGCGCCGGCAACGTGGTCAGCGCGCGCTGTTCGTTGAACGAGAGCTTGCGCTTGGGCTGGGCGCGCCTGGGCTCCGGCCGGCTCGCCTCCTGCTTCTTCGGCGCCGCGGCGGCGGGTCCGGCGAGACCGAAACCGCGCTGCGCGACCATGTCGCTGTAGCCTCCGGCATATTCGATCCAGCCTCCCAGCCCTTCCGCGACCACGACCGAGGTCGCCACCTTGTCCATGAAATCGCGGTCGTGGCTGACGAGCAGCACCGTGCCGGGGTAGTCGGCGATGAGCTCCTGCAGCAGGTCGAGCGTCTCCATGTCGAGATCGTTGGTCGGCTCGTCGAGCGCCAGCAGGTTCGAGGGGATGGTCAGCGCGCGCGCGAGCAGGAGACGGCCGCGCTCGCCGCCGGAGAGTTTTCCGATCGGCGTGCGCGCCTGATCGGGCGAGAACAGAAAATCCTGGAGATAGCCGTAGACGTGCTTCTTCGCCCCGGCGACGGTGACCCATTCGCTGCCGCCGCCGGTCATCGCATCCATCAAGGTGGTGTTCGGCGGCAGGCTCGCGCGCTGTTGATCGAGGGTCGCGAGCTGCACCTGGGCGCCGAGCTTCACCACTCCGGAATCGGGCTCGAGCTGGTTCGTCAACAGGCCGACCAGCGTCGTCTTGCCCGCGCCATTGGCGCCGACGACGCCGACACGGTCGCCGCGTTTGACCCTGAGCGAGAAGTCGCGCACGATCGGCGTCTCGCCGAAGCTCTTGGAGACCCGCTCGGCGTCGATCACCAGAGCGCCCGAGACCTGCGCCGCCTGCACGGACATGTCGACGAGGCCGACGCGTTCGCGCGCCTCGCGGCGCTCCCGGCGCAGCTCCGCGAGCTCGGCGACGCGGCGCATGTTGCGCTTGCGCCGCGCCGTGACGCCATAGCGGATCCAGTGCTCTTCGGCGGCAATCTTGCGGTCGAGCTTGCGGCGCTCGGCCTCCTCCTGCTCGAGCCGCTGGTCGCGCCAGCTCTCGAAGCCGGCAAACCCTGTCTCCAGCCGATGTGTCGCGCCGCGATCGATCCACAGCGTCGAGGTCGTGAGGTCGGCGAGCAGGCGGCGGTCGTGGCTGATCAGCGCAATCGCGGCGCGCGAACCCTTTAGCCAGGCTTCCAGCCATTCGATCGCCAGCAGGTCGAGGTGGTTGGTCGGCTCGTCGAGCAGCAGGATGTCCGGATCGGGCGCCAGCGCGCGCGCGATCGCCGCCCGGCGCGTTTCGCCGCCCGACATCCTCGATGGATCGGCGGCCTCGTCGACGCCGAGCTCCGACATCATCGCCCGCGCCCGATGGGCGTAGGCGTCGTCGCCGAGACCGGCGAGCACGTAGTCGAGCGCCGTGGCGAAGCCGGAGAGATCGGGCTCCTGGGGCAGATAGGCGAGCCGGCAGCCCGGCTGCACGAAGCGCTCGCCGCGATCGGCGGCGATCTCGCCTGCGGCTATTCGTAGCAGCGAGGATTTGCCCGAGCCGTTGCGACCGACGATGGCGATCTTATCTCCTAGCGCGACGCTGAGCTCCGCGCCGTCGAGCAGCGTCGATCCGCCGAACGAAAGTCTGATTTCTCGAAGTTGCAAAAGCGGCGGCATAGGGAGCAAATTCGCTGGGGGCGTCGCCTGCAGGCATAATCCGCCGCATCGCAATGGGAAAGGTGTCACATGAGCGCCATCGTCGCCGATATCCTCTCGTCGCTGGCCAAACAGGGCGAGGAAACCTCGCAAATGTCGTCGCGTTCGGCGTTTGCCTCTGACCCCAACCGGTTCGCGCGCTTCCACGCGCAGCTCGACGACCTGCTGTTCGACTATTCGAAGCAGAACGTCACCGAGCCGGTGATCGCCAAGCTCATCGAGCTGGCGAAGGCCGCCAAGGTCGAGGCCAAACGTGACGCGATGTTCTCCGGCGCGGTCGTCAATCCGACCGAAGAGCGCGCCGCGCTGCACACGGCGCTGCGCGACTTCGCGCGCGAGCCGGTGCGCGTCAACGGCGTCGACGTGATCCCCGCCGTGGTCGATGAGCGCGGCAAGATGCTCGCGTTCGCCGAGGACGTGCGCGCCGGGCGGGTGCGCGGCGTGGACGGCCGCACCTTCAGCGACGTGGTCAACATCGGCATCGGCGGCTCGGATCTAGGGCCGGCGATGGCGACCAAGGCGCTGTCGCCGCTCGCTCCCGCGGGTCTGAGACCGCACTTCGTCTCCAACGTCGACGGGGCGGACATCGCCGATACGCTCGCCGCGCTCGATCCCCACCGCACGCTGTTCATCGTTTCGTCGAAGACTTTCACGACGCAGGAGACGATGATGAACGCCCGCTCCGCCCGCGCCTGGATCGTAGCGGCGCTCGGCGAAGCGGCGGTGACCCATCATTTCGCCGCCGTGTCGACGAGGCTCGACAAGGTCGCCGAGTTCGGCATCAACCCCGAGCGGGTGTTCGGGTTCTGGGATTGGGTCGGCGGCCGCTATTCGATCTGGTCGAGCATCGGCTTGGCGCTGGCGATCGCCATCGGCGCCGACAACTACCGTGAGTTCCTGCGCGGCGGCTATGACGTCGACTGCCATTTCCGGACCGCGTCGATCGGCGCCAACATTCCGATGCTGATGGGGCTCATCTCGGTGTGGAACCGCAACGGCCTCGGACGCGCTTCGCAGGCGGTGATCCCGTACGATCAGCGGCTGTCGCGCTTCCCCGCCTATCTCCAGCAGTTGCAGATGGAGAGCAACGGCAAGCGCGTGACCTACAACGGCGCGCCGGTCGCGGCCGACACCGGAGCGATCGTCTGGGGCGAGCCGGGCACCAACGGTCAGCACGCCTTCTTCCAGCTGTTGCACCAGGGCACGGAAGTCTGCCCGATCGATTTCCTGGTCGCCGCCCTGCCGACGAAGGCCGACGCCCACCACCACGACTTGCTGGTGGCCAACTGCTTCGCCCAGGGCGAAGCGCTGATGAAGGGGCGCCCCACCGAAGAGGCCAGGACGGCGCTGCTGGCGCAAGGCGTCGCCCGGGCCGAAGTGGAACTGCTCGCGGCGCACAAGACGTTCCCGGGCAGCCGCCCGTCGTCGACGATCGTCTATCGCCAGTTGACGCCGCGCACGCTGGGCCGGCTCATCGCGATCTACGAGCACAAGGTGTTCGTCGAGGCGGCGATCTGGGACATCAACCCGTTCGACCAGTGGGGCGTCGAGCTCGGCAAGGAGCTCGCCTCGCGCCTGGCGCCGATCGTGGAAGATGCGAATCAGGACTTGTCGGCGCTCGACAGCTCGACGGCCGGGCTCGTCGCCCACATCCGCGCGCTGCGCCAAGCGTCGAAGTGAGTCGGCGCCCGAGCGATTGTCTCGGGTTCTGCTTCGCCGACCCGCTTCTCCCCCCTCATCCTGAGCCTGTCGAAGGAGCGGGGGCAGGGTTGGGGATGAATTGTCATCCGCCCGGCGCACCTTGGTCGATGAAAGGCGCCCCATTGTAGCCGCGCGCGGTGAGCGCGGCTGCCGGGGTCGACGCCCCCGGCTACAAGGGAGCGCCTTTCAGGGGAGGGGCAGCGGCGAAGGCGATTGTTGCGCAGGCGCCCGCTCCTCCGGCCTTCGCGCGCCTTCTCCCGCAGGCGGAGAAGCGGCTGAGCTGCGGGTTCGCATCCACGCTTGGCGCGGTGCGGACACGACAGGCGCGATCGAGGAGCCTCGGCCCTTCGGCAAGCTCGGGGCAGGCTGTCCACGCCGACGTTTCGCCCCGGGACGTCGGCGTGGACGCCGACGCTCCATTTACGCCCGGGCGCCCCGGCTCACGCCGCCTTGGCGGGGGCGTACTTGCGGTAGAACGTTTCGCCCTCGGCGGCCATCGCCTTCAACCCCTCGCCGGGCTGGAAGCGCGGGCCGTAGTTCGCCGCCAGTTCTTCGGCGCGTGCGACAAAAGCCTGTGCGCCCATGCCGTCGATCATCGAGATCGCGCCGCCGGTGAAGGGGGCGAAGCCGAAGCCGAGGATCGAGCCGAGGTCCGCCTCGCGCGGGTCGGTGACGATGCCCTCTTCCATGCAGCGCGCGGCTTCCAGCGCCACGGTGTAGAGGAAGCGGTCCTTCAGGTCCTGCACGGAGATCGTGTCGGGATCGAGCCGCTTGCCGACGATGTCGCCGAGCCCCGGCCACAGGCTCTTCTGCCCATGGGCGGGATAGTCGTAAAAACCCTTGCCGTTCTTGCGGCCAAAACGTTCCTTTTCGACCACCAGGGCGCGGATCAGCCTCTCCTGCGCGGGATCGACGGCGTTGGCGCCGAGGTCCTTTTTCGCCGCCTGGAGAATCTTCCAGGAGAGGTCGACGCCGACCTCGTCGTTGAGCGCCAGCGGCCCGACCGGCATTCCCGCCATCTTGGCGCAGTTCTCGATCATCGCCGGCGGCACGCCCTCCATCACCATGAGATGCGACTCGACCATGTAATTGCCGACGCAGCGGTTGACGTAGAAGCCGCGGCAATCGTTGACCACGATCGGCGTCTTCCTGATCACGCGCACGAAATCGAGCGCGGCCGCGAGCGCCTTCGTTCCCGTCTTCTCACCCATGATGATCTCGGTGAGCATCATCTTGTCGACCGGCGAGAAGAAGTGGATGCCGATGAAGTTCTCCGGCTTCAGCGACGTTTCGGCGAGCGAGCCGATCGGCAGTGTCGAGGTGTTGCTGGCGAAGATCACGTCGGCGCCGACGACGGCCTGCGCCTTCTCGGTCGCCTCCTTCTTCACGCCGCGATCCTCGAACACCGCCTCGACGACGAGGTCGCAGCCTCTCAGGTCCTGGTAATTCGCCGTCGCGTGGATGCGCGCAATGAGCGCGTCGCGGTCCGCGCTCTTGGCGCGGCCCTTGGCGATCTGCTTCGAGATGAGGTCGCGGGTATGGGCCTTGCCCTTGTCGGCCGATTCCTGGTCGCGGTCGATCAACACGACTTCGAGGCCCGCCTGCGCCGAAACATAGGCGACGCCGGCGCCCATGAAGCCGGCGCCGATGATTCCGACCTTCTTCAGGTTCGTCGCCGGCTCGGCCGCCGGGCGGCGGGCGCCCTTGTCGAGGTCGCCCTTGGATACGAACAGCGAGCGGATCATCGCCGCCGCCTCCTTCGTGCGCACGATCTTGGTGAAGTAGCGGCTCTCGACCGCGAGCGCCTGGTCCATGTCCAGTTGCAGGCCCTCGAACACGCTGGCGAGGATCGCCTTCGCGGCCGGGTAGTTGTCATAGGTCTCGCGGCGATAGATCGCGTTGGCGGCGGGCCAGATCATCATGCCGGCGGGCGAGAACACCTTGCCCGACGGCGTTTTGAACTTCGGATCGTCCCACGGCGCCTTGGCGTGGGGGTTCGCCTTCACCCAGGCCTTGGCGTGCGCCACGATCTCGCCGGCCGCAACGACCTCGTGCACGAGGCCCATCTTCTTGGCGATTGCCGGCTTCAACGGGTCGCCCTTCAACAGCATCTGCAACGCGTCGGGCGTCGGCATCAGCCGGGCGACGCGCTGCGTGCCGCCGCCGCCGGGGAACAAGCCGACTTTGATCTCGGGCAGACCGACGCGAACCTTGTCGCCGTCGGCGACGACGCGATGGTGGCAGGCGAGCGCGAGTTCGAACCCGCCGCCCATGCACACGCCGTTGATCGCCGCCGCGAACGGCTTGCCGCAGGTCTCGAGCTTGCGGAACACGAGGTTCGTCGAATACACGCCCTCGTAGAGGGTCCGCACCGCCGCCTCCTCGCCCTGCGCTTTGGCGATGCGCGCATATTCGGCGCCTATGCCCTGCAACATGGTGAGATCGGCGCCGCCGGAGAAACCGTCCTTGGCCGAGGTGATGACCGCGCCCTCGATGTCGGGATTCTGAGCGACGTGGTCGACGAACGCGTTCATTTCCGCGATCACCTCGGGGGTGATGACGTTCAGGGAGCGGCCCGGCATGTCCCAGGAAATGAGCGCAACGCCGTCGGCGTCGACGTCGAAACGGAAATTCTCGAGTTTCATGTCTAGCAGCTCCTGTCGATTTGGCGCCTGCGTCAGGGCGCAGGGATGGTTCGGTTGAATCTCATGAAGACGTCGTTCCCCTGGTCGTAGAGGCACGAGGTCCGGGGCGTGTCGGCATTATCGTGAACGATGATCCAGTCCTGATCGTTGTTGATCGCGAACTGGTAGTCTTCCCCTTCGGCGGTCGCAGCGCGGAACACCACATCGTCGCCCAGGGTGCGATTGACATAGGCGCGCATCACGTCGGGCGCCGGCGCGCGCGGCGTCGAAATCGCGCATTGCGGCTGGCCCGATCCGGGCAAGCCGAAGGTCGCGGCATAGAGCAACTGCGGCTTGTCGGAGAAATAGCCGAACTCGTCGCCGCGCGCCTTGACGCAATAGTCGGTCATGTCGGGCGATGGACGATTCAAGAACAGCCAGCGCAGCGGCGGCGTTCCCCTGTCCGTCGTGTCCTTGAACAGCAACAGCACGTTGTCGCCTCGGCGATCTTTCCTGAAGGTGAACGCATCGTAGTATTTGGCTTGGCCTGCGGCCTCGGTCTCGATGAAGTCCTCGAGGGACTTGCATTCGGGGTCCGCGGCCGCGGAGCGGCAGGCGGCGAGCGCAATGACCAGCACGGCGGCGCCGGAAGTCGGGAAACGGAGCATGGAAACCTCCTCGAGAGTGTCCATGCGTGTTATCCGACTGCGGGCTTGCGCCGCGCCGGCCTCACACCCGCTCGATGATCGTCGCCGTGCCCATGCCGCCGCCGATGCACAGCGTAACGAGCGCGGTGCTCTTGCCGGAGCGCTCGAGCTCGTCGACCGCCGTGCCGAAGATCATCGCGCCGGTGGCGCCGAGCGGATGACCCATGGCGATGGCGCCGCCGTTGATGTTGACCCGGCTGGTATCGAGATCGAACGCCTGACAGAAGCGCAGCACCACCGAAGCGAAGGCCTCGTTGACCTCGAAGAGGTCGATGTCGGAGATCTTCATCCCCGCGCGGGTGAGCACCTTGCGGGTGACGTCGACAGGCCCCGTCAACATGATCGCCGGCTCTGTGCCGATATTCGCGAAGGCCCTGATCCGAGCGCGGGGCTTCAGGCCTTTGCGGGCGCCGGCTTCCGCGTTGCCGATCAAAACCGCGGCGGCGCCGTCGACGATGCCCGAGGAATTGCCGGCGTGGTGGACGTGGTTGATGCGCTCGACTTCCGGATGCGCCTGGATGGCGACGGCGTCGAACCCGCCCTGCTCGCCCATCACGACGAACGACGGCTTCAGGCTCGCCAGCGACTGCATGTCGGTCGTCGGACGCATGTGCTCGTCGCGGTCGAGCAGCGTGAGGCCGTTGATGTCCTTCACCGGCGCGATCGATTGTTTGAAGCGTTGCGCCTCCCAGGCTTCGCCGG
>JBKQKS010000175.1:0-4073 GCA_052147395.1 Roseiarcus sp. | reverse complement strand
AGCGAGGTCAGCGACCTCGCCTACAAAGGCGCCCCGGTCACGAGCCCCGGCGCCGGCGCGCGCTCACTCGGCGGCGACGGCGAGCTTCGGCGCCGGGCGCCGAGCGAGCAGGCCGGGAACCAGCGCCTCCGCAGCCCGAGCGCCGGAGATGACGACCGCCTCGACGCCGGGCCCGTGGGTCGCGGCGCCGGCGATGACGAGCCCGGGGATCGGGCTCTTGGCGCCGCTGAGCCGTCCGGGGCGGGACACGCCGTAGATGGCGCCGGCGCTCGCATGGTCGTAGCGCGCATAAGTGACGGGGCTCGCCTCGGATCGGTGCACGATATGGGCGCTCAGGCCCGGCAGCACGGTCTCGGCCGCCGCGATCATGCGGTCGCCGATTTCGCGCTTGCGCTCGTGGTAGGCGTTGGACAGCCGCCAGGCCTTGAAATCCTCGCTCGGCGCCTCGGGGAACCACGAGCGGGCGTCGTCACGGGAAATGAGCTCAATGATGCCGACCGTCGCGTGACCTTCGGGCGCGGCGGTGGGGTCGATCTTCGAGAGGATTTCGACGCCCATCCCTTTCGTGTGTATCGACGGCCGCCCTTCGGGCGCGTAGTCGACGCCGAGATGGACCATGAACGCCGACGGCGCGGGAGCGGCCTCGGCGACCCGGCGCCGGAACGCCTCCGGGAGCCGCTTGGGATCGACGAGTTCGCCGAACGTACGCTTGACGTCGGCGTTGCTGACGATCGCGCGCGCCCGTACGATCTCGCCGTTCTCGAGCCGCAGCCCCGCAGCGCGGCCGTTCTCGACCAGGATCTTTTCGACCCGCGTCTTGACATGAACCGCGCCGCCGCGCCGTTCGATCGCTTCGACGAGCGTGTCGGCGAGCTTTTGCGAACCGCCGAGCGGATAATGGCCGCCGTGGAAGTAATAGCCGAACAGCGGGACCATCTGCTCGCAGGTGAGCTCTTCGCGTCCGTCGCTGATGTAGCCGGTGAGCGCCGTGATCAACCGCTTCGCCTCGGCGCCGCGCACATGCAGCGACACCAGCTCGTCGAACGGGCGGTCCATCCATCGGACGGCGAGCGGATGGCGTTTCGCGAAGGCGAGCACGTCGTCGACGCTCGCGGGCAGGCCGGGAACGCCGCTCGTCTTTTCGCCCGTCGAGGCCATGCCGGCGAAGATCGCCTCGATGTCGTCGAACAGAGCGATGAGCCCCTCGGCGTCGGAGGGAAAGCGCTCGCCGAGCTGGCGGACGTAACGGCGCCAATCGCGATCCGGCTCGATGCGCTCGCCATCGAACACGTAAGTATGGTCGAGACGGCGCCATTCGATCTCGTGGGCGATGCCGAGCCGTTTCAGCACGCCGTCGAGCGCGCCGCCGGGGTGGAGACCGGAGAAGTCGTGCGGGCCGGCGTCGAAGCGATAGAGACAGGGCTTGCCGTCGCGGCGCTCCTTGCGCAAAAAATTGTGACAGAAGCCGCCGGCCACGACATGGGCTTCGTAGACCGCGACCTTTAAGCCCGCATCGGCGAGCAGCGCCGCGGCGGTGAGCCCGCCGAGCCCGGCGCCGACGACCGCGACGTCGAGTTCCTCGCCGCGGTCGAACGCGGGCGCCGGCCAGTGGAATTCCCCGGCGTTGGCGATTTTGCGCGCGACCTCGAAGCGGATGAGCCGATTGGGCCCGATGACCGAGACGAGCGCGCCGAACAAGGTCAGGCCATAGGTCGCCGCCGCCGGCCAGTGCCAATGAAAGGCCAAGGCGTATACAAGGAACACGCCGCCCCAGAAGCCGGAGAGCATCTGGTTGACCCATTGAAAGATCGGAGTTTCCGCCTCCGCGGCGAAAGCCGCGCGGGAATATTCCGCGGTCCAGGGCCGGCCAATGGCGACGCTCACCAGCGCGAGCGCGCCGAGGCCGGCGAACGACAGCGCGGAAGCATTTCCCGCCAGCGCGTGTGGCGAGGCCAGGCCGATCAGCGCGAACAGGGCGAACATCGCCAGTCCCCCCGCTTCCAGGATGCGGACCTCGCGCCTGCGCAGGCGCCAGAGCGTGAGGGCGGCGGACGAGGCGAGCGCCACGACAGAAGCGGCCTCGGCGTTGGTGAAGCCGATCAGAGCCCAGAACAAGGCGAACGGGGCGAGCCCGAGGTTTGCGGCCAGGAATGTGCGCATGTCGAAATTTCCCCTGCTACATCTCCGTGACACGGCATCGTGAGAAAGCGGCCTCTATGTTTACGACGTAAACTATGGCATAATTGGCGGCGTGTCAAGTTTTCAACGTGAGACATATCATCACGGACAGTTGCGGCCGGAACTCATCGCGCAGGCCAAGGCGCTGGTCGCGGAGGCCGGGCCGGAGGCCGTCAGCTTGCGCGAAGCCGCGCGCCGCTCCGGCGTCTCGGCGACCGCGACCTATCGGCATTTCCGCGACAAAGAGGCTCTGCTCGCCGCCGTCGCGGCGGAGGGCTTCCGCGAATTCACGGCGGCGCTGGTCGCGTCGATCGCAGATGGCCAGCCGTTCTCCGCGATGGGGCGGACCTATGTCGAGTTCGCGCTCGCCCGTCCCGGACTGTTTCGCCTGATGTTCTCGCCGCTCATTCGCGACCGCGACCAACATCCCGAGCTGGCCGAGGCGGCGGAACGCGCCTTCGACGCCCTGCGCGCTGCCGCTAGGCGCGGGCGGGGCGGCGGCGGCGGCGGCGAGACCACGGCGGTTGCTGCATGGTCCCTCGCGCACGGCTTGGCGCGTCTGTTGCTCGACGGCGTGTTGCCGGCGGAGCATGCGAACGCGCTGATCGAAGCCGTTCTCGACTCCGCGAGCTTCGCCTGAGCTTTCGCCAGCGGCCTCGCAATGCGGTCCAGCAAAGTCCGAAATTTGTCATGACGAAGGATAAGTCCGGCCGTTAAAATTTTATCAACCAAATTAAACGATCGTAAATGAAGCATGCCATGTCACAAATCGAACTAACACTTCGAACAATCATTTGGTATTCGGCCAAGACCATCGCGCCACAAGTAACCACGTTGCTTGCGGAATCTTGCCCCAATACCGCCACGTTGTGGCGGTCACGAGTGCCCGGGGCGCAACAGACTTTTCGGCCGCGGCGTCCTATCTTGCGGTCAGGCCAGCGGGGCAATCCAGAAAATGCGCCGTTTGCGTTGTCACGAGGAGAAACAAATGAACAAGCACCTTTTGGCCGTGTTGCTCGCGGGCGTCAGCACGAGCGCGTTCGCGGCCGATCTGCCGACCTCGAAGGGTCCGCCGGCGCCGCCTTCCGCCGTCTACGCGCCGATCTTCACCTGGACCGGGGTCTACGCCGGCTTGAACGCGGGCGTCGGCATCACGTCGCTCGACAACTCGAACTTCGCCGCTCCCACCGGCGGGGTGTTCGGCGGCCAGGTCGGCTTCAACTATCAGGCCGGCCAGCTCGTCCTCGGCGCCGAAGGCGACCTCGAAGGCGCGTGGCTCAACCGCTCGGGGACCTATGCGCTCGGCACGAACAAGTTCGAGACCGGCATGATGACCACCGAGCGCCTGCGCGCCGGCGTCGCCCTCGACCGCACGCTGCTCTATGTGACCGGCGGTTATGCCGGCATCGACACCAGGGGCCGTTTCAACGACACGGTCGACGGCTTCTCGGGTTCGCAGACCATCTGGCGCGACGGCGGCGCCATCGGCGTCGGCGGCGAATATGCGTTCACCAACAACATCACGGCGAAGGTGGAATATCTCTACATGCCGTTCACCAACGCCACCTACTTCGCCGGCACGCCGTCGGCGGAGACCAGCGGCCTGTCGATCAACCTGATCCGTCTCGGCGTCAACTACAAGTTCTGACGCTCGAAAGCGGCGAATTCGCAAAGCCCGGCGGCCCTGTCGCCGGGCTTTTTTACTGTCATACGGTTTCCTCGGCGATCGCTTCGCGATGCCAAGAAACGAATCGATAGCCGGGGCAGATTCCCGGGCGGCGCGATTCTGTAGCCGAGGTCGTCGACCTCGGTCGGCGCGTAAGCGCCTCATCCTGCACGAGTCTGCAAGCGGAGGCCGCGAGGTCAGCGACCTCGCCTACAATGGCGCCTGGCAA
>JBKQKS010000174.1:0-4763 GCA_052147395.1 Roseiarcus sp. | reverse complement strand
GGGATGATATCGCTAGGCGTCTGCCTCTATTCCTATTTCCAGTTCCGGATTTTGCATTTGTACGGGCTCGCCGCGCTGTGGTTCGGCTTCGGCGGCTGGCATTGGTTGTTGTATGAGCTGGCGAAGTGAGCCCTCTGTAGCCGAGGGCGCCGACCTCGGCTGCCGCGGTCGGCCGCCCGCGGCTACAGTTTTCCCCGCGTCTCGTTCACCGTCAGCAGGCTGATAAAGCTGATCGCCGCCGCGCCGGCGATGTAATAGCCGACATAGGCGAGGCCGCCGCGCTGCTGCAGCTCCTGAGCAATCGTCGGCGCCAGCGAGGCGCCGAGAATGCCGCCGAGGCTGTAGGCGACGGAAGCGCCGGTATAGGCGACATTGACGGGGAACAGTTCCGGCAACAGCGCCCCGAGCGGCGCGAAAGTGAGCGCCATCACGGCGAGCGCGAGGCATACGAACAGCAGCGTCGAGGCGACGCCGCCGTCGAGCAGCCAGGGGAGCAGCAGGCCCACCAGCGCCGCGAGCGCGCTGGCGACGACGAGCACTGGCTTGCGCCCGAGCCGATCGGCTAACGACGCGGCGAACGGCGTGACGATCGCCATGCACACCGCCGCCGCGCTGAGCATCTCGAGATAGGTCACGCGCGGGATATGACGCACCGTGACGCCGTAGCTCAGCGCGAACACGGTGGTGATGTAGAACAGCGCATAGCAGACGACGATCGTCAGCGTGCCCTGCACCAGCGGGACGAAATGATGCGTGACCACCGTTCCGAGCGGCGCGGCGACGCGTTTGTGCGCGGCGAGAACCGCCTCGAACGCCGGCGTTTCGCTGATCGAGACGCGCAGATAGAGGCCGATGACGACGAGCACGGCGCTGATGAGGAACGGCACGCGCCAGCCCCAGGCGACGAACGCCGGCTCGCCGTAGGTCAGGATCAACGCCAGGAACAGCGCGTTGGCGAGGAAGAAGCCGATCGGCGGCCCGAGCTGCGGGAACATGCCGAACCAGGCGCGTTTGCCCGCAGGCGCATTCTCGGTCGCGATCAAGGCCGCGCCGCCCCATTCGCCGCCGAGCCCGAGGCCCTGGCCGAAGCGCAGCAGGCTCAGCAGGACGGGCGCCGCGACGCCGATCGAGACATAGCCCGGCAGCACACCGATCAGCGTCGTCGACAGGCCCATCACCAGAATCGAGGCGACGAGCGTCGCCTTGCGGCCGCTGCGGTCGCCGAAATGGCCGAACAGCATCGAGCCGACGGGGCGGGCGAGAAAGGCGATGCCGAAGGTGAGGAAGGCGGCGAGCGACTGCGTTTCCGGCGCCGATTTGGGGAAGAACTTCGGGCCGAGCACCAGCGCTGCGGCGATGCCATAGATGTAGAAATCGTAGAACTCGATCGTCGTGCCGACGAGGCTCGCGAGAATTACGCGCGAGAGGCCGGCGCCGGGACGGCGCGACGCGGAGCCTACCGCTGCGGGCATGGTTCCCCCCTCGAGCTCGCGGCTTTGCGACGGCGCCCGCCCTCGAGCGCCGCGGAACGAGCGTCATAGACCACAAAGGCGATGAAAGCGACGGGCTGCCAAGTCATTGGCGAAAGCCGGATGGGAGAAATCCGCGGCTATGTGCCCTCGACGATAGTGCGATGTCAGCCAAGAGGAGTCGAGGGCGCTGTCGCCGTGTGCAGGAGGAGTTTAGTGCACTGTCACCGTGTGCCGCGTGCTCTCGGACACACGGATGCGGGGAATCCGCACGTCCGGTTTGATGAGCGGCGAAGGGAAACGAGGTCATTGGCCTAGCGCCTCGACGCCACAGCGCCCTTCCTCGACTCTACAACCCCGTAATTCGAAGTCCCACTAATCCCAGAGAATCACGGGGTTCCGGGTTTTGCAAAGGGCTCGAGAGCTTACGGCCGTCGCGCCCAAAACGACTTCATTGAGGCAAACCATTCCTTGTTCAAAACATGCCCAATCCCGATCGCCCTTGCGATCGGTCCGGCAAGAGTGGCGCAAGGCCCTTCCCAGCCGTACTCCAATTCCGCGACTGGAATAGTCCTAGTCGAAACTCTACGATCTTCCATGGAGTGATCGCCTGTCATATGCCACCGGCCCGAGGGATCGTGAGGACGCCGCCCTTTAAGTCCGTTCCACTCAAACAAGAAAGTCACCGCCGTCGCGGTTCCGAAACTTCTCGCGAAAGCGCGCGCAAAAACAACAAGGCCAACTATGTCCTGTGCCAGGTAATCAGGGCTCACAGCTGATCGTGGCGGCGCACCAAACCTCGGGTTGTCTTCCCACCAACCCTTTATGAGCGACGCAATACCCCCGTTGCTCACCCTCCAGATTGTTGGTCGCGTAATACTCTCAATACTCTCATCAAGTAGCGAAGCCTCCAAAAAGTCGCGCTCCCCTTTTTCAACGTCTAGTGAAGTTCGATAGCGCGGCATGTATACGTCTTTGTGCAATGCTACAAACGGTCCCCAGTGCATTTTAGTCACTGCGTCCGCATCTGCGTTACATTGGTTGACGATTTTGCTTAGCTCGTCGAAATCGATCTCACCGCCGCTGTGATGGACAGCGAACGAAAACTGAATATATCCGTTTCCGAGGTCGTCTATTCTTCCTTCAGTCTCTATCCTCGCCCGGTATTCTCCGGCTAAAGCGCCATGCCAGTGCCGAAGTCGAGGCTCAACAGGGTCTCCGGACTGCTCGCCCTTGAGCGCCGCTTCGATAGCGCCGAGAATGGACGCACGCTCTGCAAGAGCGCAACGCCGTATCACGGGGGCCCATTCAGAGGGGTCGATAATGGGCGCGCTTTCGGGGCCGGGCTTTCGAATGTAGTAAGTGCCAGCCTTAATGCCTTGCGGGTTCCCTTTCTGATCCTGAGGACCATCGCGGGAGGCGCAGATCGGGACTGTTGCGTGCGATGGAACACACACGACAGTATGCTTCGTCCCACCGCTCGCGACCACGACACGAACTTCGCAGTGAAGAGACGGACTTAGGAAATGCTTTACGACTGAAGCGACTGTATCATGATTAACTTCGGAAAACTCGGTCTTACTCTCTAGGCTCATATCATTTTTGAAGCCGGCAACGATGTAACCGCCGCCGTAATTGGCGAGCGCAGCGGCATGGCGGGCAAACTTGGCCCTAGATACCTTATCCAAGAAGTCCAAGCTGCACTTGTATTCCACAGCTAGGTTTTCGCTTGGCGCGTCAACCAAATCCCTTAGATCGTCAAACGTTGTCATGCTGCGTTCGTCCTAACCGGGGTTACGGTAACAGCGCGCTCAACGCCCCTTGGTCGGCGTCGCAGTGTCGTCGAGTTCCCGTGAGCGCGCGAGCGTCACGAACCGAGACGGCAACGTAAGCGACAGGCCCCGCCCCTCAAGCCGCGAGATCGGCGACGACGGTGTCTAGCAGCGGCATGCCTTGCGGCGTCACCCGCAGCCGGCCCCGCGCATCCTCGTGGATAAAACCGTAGCCGGCGAGCTCGTCGATCTGCCGGCGCTTCAGAGTGCGCCCGCTCAGCGCAGAATAGCGCGCGACGTCGATGCCTTCGCGTAATCTGAGGCCCATCAGCAAAAATTCGTCGCCCTGTTCTTCGCGCGAGAGCGCCAAGTCCTGGACCAGGCCGTGGCCTTCGGTCTCGGTGAGCGACAGCCACATCTCCGGATGGCGTTCGGCCTCCTGCGCCCGACGCTCGCCGCCGACGTCGATGCGGCCATGGGCGCCGGGCCCGACGCCGACATATTCGCCGTATCTCCAGTACACGAGATTGTGCCGGCATTCCGCGCCCGGCCGCGCGTGATTGGAGACCTCGTAGGCGGGAAGGCCGTGCGCTTCGGTGATCTCCTGCGTCGCGTCGAACAAGGCGCGCCCCGTATCCTCGTCGGGCAGCGTCAGCTTGCCCGCGTCGCGCAGCCGCTCGTAGATCGTGTCGGGCTCGATGGTGAGCTGATAGAGCGACAGGTGCTCGCCGGCGAGCGCGATCGCCTGTGTGAGCTCGCGCCGCCAATCGTTCACGCTCTGGCTCGGACGGGCATAGATGAGATCGAACGAGGTGCGATCAAAAATCGCGGCCGCCGTTTTCACCGCCTGCAGCGCCTCGGCGACGCTGTGTTTTCTGCCGAGCGTGCGCAAAACCGCGTCGTCGAGCGATTGCACGCCGATCGACAGCCGGTTGACGCCGGCGGCGCGAAGCCCGCGGAACCGGCCGGCCTCGACGCTGGTCGGATTGGCCTCGAGGGTGATTTCGGCGTCGGGCTCGAAGCTCCAATGACTGGAGATGGCGTCGAGGATCGCTTGCACGGTCTCAGGCCGCATCAGCGACGGCGTGCCGCCGCCGAAGAACACCGATCGCACGTTTCGCCCGCGCGTGAGGGCGGCGCGATGGGCGAGCTCGGCGCGATAGGCGGCGATGAACCGCTGCTCGTCGATCGGGTCGGCGCGCACGTGGGAATTGAAATCGCAGTACGGGCACTTCGACAGGCAGAACGGCCAGTGAACGTAAACTGCGAACCCTGCATCCCCGTGCGCGCGCGTTTGTTCGTGCTCCATGCGCGTGTTATGCCAGTTCGGCCGCCTTCGCGCCATCCTTTGCGTTCATGGTTTCCGCCGGGAGGATTGATCATGACCGACTCGGCGACGTCCCCAAAACCTTGGCGCGAGCGCGCCGACCACCGCCGCTGGCTTGCCGCCGAGGCGGACGCGCTGTTCCGCTTTTTCGAGCCCGAATCGATCGATGCGCTGGGCGGCTTCGCGGCGCTCGAC
>JBKQKS010000173.1:0-9876 GCA_052147395.1 Roseiarcus sp. | reverse complement strand
CTGGGCCAGGAGCAGACCCGGCGGGAGAACCTGCTCAAGGCGGAGGAGGATCTGAAGGCCCTGGACACGAGCCTGTCCGGGGCCCGGCCCAGGCACCACCTGCGCAAGGAGATCGATGAGGCCGTTGAGGCGATCCTGGCCCGGCACAAGGTCGTGCGCTACCTCAAGGTGAAGGTCACGTCGATCCGCAACACGGCGTTTTCCGATTGGCGCGAGATCGACGGTCGCGCAAACGATGAACATTCGTGCACCTGAACCACGTGGATGGCCGTGACGAGCACGGCCATGACGGAAAAGCCGCGGCCTCTGGCCCCCAGCTTGGGAGTTACAGAAATACAATAAGCGCGGCGTGCACGAAGGCGAGTTCGACAACAATACCGGCAAGGAAATCGGACCAGCTATTGGCAATCGGAGGGTTGACCCTTGAGCCAGACTCCAACTTCAACTCGAACTCATCAGATTGTAGGGTACGATCCTAAAACGGAAGAGTTGATCTTGGAAGTTGATATCCCACGCGAGTCTTGGGATACCGTCGAGTCTATTCTTAGAGAGGATGATGGAGACCCAGATTATCTCTATATACATAAGATAGACCATGGGAAAGCCGCTGACATTCTTGCGGTGGTACATGCGTCTGGGCGAAAGGGGCTCGATTATTACATAGAGTGCTCGTCAGATTCAACGTAATAATTCGTTCTTTTTGTGGGGGTCGCGCTCTTTAGCTGGCGCGTCCGGGGCCTCACCCCAGCGGCGCCCGCTGCATCAGACGGTCGAGGTAGGCGTCGAGCCGCGCCGCGCGGTCGCGCCCGGCGGTGAGACGTTCAATGGAGCTGCAATAGGCGTCCTGCATGCGGCCGAGGTCGAATTGATTTTCGATCCGCGCGCGGCAGGCCTCGCGCGCGCCGGGCTCCCGGCCCACGCGCTCGATCACCTCGAGCACAGCGTGCGCGTAACGCTGGTCGGGCGCCGAAAGCGGCAGCAATTGGCTGACCGTGCCGCCGAAGCCTTCGCGCGTGCCGCCGACATCCGAGGCTACCGCGGGCACGCCGGCGGCGAACGCCTCGAGGACCACGGTCGGCAGGCCCTCGTATTGCGAGGTCATAAGCAGAGCGTCGCAGCCGCCGATGAGACTTCGCGCATCGTCGCGATAGCCGGCGAACACGATCTTATCTGCAACGCCGCGCCGCGCCGCATCCGCCTTCATCGCCTCCTCGAGCTCGCCGTCGCCGATCATGAGGCCACTGAGGTCGGGGTTGCGCCGTGAGGCGAGATCGAACACCGCGAGCCAGCGCAGCGGATCCTTCTGTTCCGACAACCGCCCACAGAACCCGACGAGCGGCTTCGCCGGGTCGAGGCCGAATTCCGCAGCGACTTCGCGTTTCAGCGCGGCGTGATCGGCCGGCTTCGGCAGCGACGCGAAGTCGAGGCCGTTGTAGATGACCTCGAAACGGTCCGGCGGCAGATGGTAGGTCGTGCAGGCGTAGGTTTTCAAATCCTCTGATATAACGAAGCGCCGGTCGAGCAGGTCGTGATAGATCGCCGAGTGCCTGACCCAGCAGAAGCCGGGCGCATGCAGGTGCATGAGGTCGACGAAGCGCACCGACGGGGTGACCGATGTCCATCGTTCGGCGAGCCGGTAGCCGATGGCGGAATTGCGGATGAAGACCAGATCGACGGCGCGCGACAGCATCAGATAATCGAGGATGGCGTCTTGGGTTTCGGCGTCGCCAGCGAGATTCGGCGCCACGAATAGGTCGTCGCTCAGCCGCTCGAACAGATGAAGCCAGACGTGGTCGGCGTTCTCGCAGGCGACGATCGTGACGTGATAGCCGCGGTTCTTCATGCCCGCGATGATGTCGAGATCGACGCGCTCCGCGCCGCCGCACACGAAATAGGGAACGAGATAAAGCACATTGACGCCCTCGCGGCGCCAGGCGCGTGGCGAGAACATGTCGGGCGTAATCCTGCGACGGAAAGAATCGCTCCTGACGCCGCCGGCCTCGGCGACGAGCGTGGTCAGGATCGTCTCCGCCGCCGCTTCGTCGGCGTCGGTCGGCTCGCTGACGAGGCGCCATTGCGAACGGTCCGGCTCGGGTCCGCTATAGTGAGCAGGGTGGCGCGCGTGGAGGATGCGGATCATTTCGTCTACCGGCTTCTGCCGCTCCAGCGCTGTCCGATAGCCGGCAGCGTGGCGACGGTAGCTGAACAGCGGTTCGGGAAGCAGCATTCCCTCGTAAGCCACGGCGAGCAAGCGCAGCCAAAGATCATAGTCTTCGTAGGAATCGAGCAGCGCCTCGTCGAATCCGCCGATCGCCATGAAGACGCGGCGTTCGATGAGGCAGGAGATAGCGAGGAAGTTCTCGCGCTTCAGCCGCTCGGCGTCGAAACGATTACAGGCGACGGCCTCGATCGCGCCGAAATGGCGGACGCAGGAATAGACGTAGGCGCTCGTGGCATGGACTTGCGCGAACAGCACCAGCTTCTCGAGCGCCGTCGGCTGGATCAGATCGTCGCTGTCGAGCATGAACAGATATTCGCCCAGCGCCTGCAGGGCCCCATAGTTGCGCGCCGCCGGCGCGCCGAGATGCGGGCGCCGATGAATCGTCACTGGAAAACCGAAGCTTTCGCGCGCTGCTTCGATGGCCGCGAGCTTGGCGATCGCCGCGGGGTCGGTGGAGCCGTCGTCGACGAGCACGAGCTCGAAATCCAAGGTCGTCTGCCGCTGCAGCGAGGCGAGCGTCTCGTCGATGAAACGGGCATTGTCGAAATAGGACATGACGACCGAGACCGCCGGCCGCCAGCGCGCTTTGAGGGCGGAGAGCGTTTCGATCTGGTAAAGGGTCGGCGCATGCTGCCGGAGCTTGCGGTGCAGCAGGGCCTGGCGCGTTTGCGCGTCGTGGGTCATCGTGCGGCCGTGGCGCCGGTGCTCGAACAGCGGCGCGCGCAGCCGGTGGCCGAAATGCCCCGCCGAGAGCAGCATCAGCCAATGGCACCAGTCTTCGTAGCCGACGACCATCCCGGTGCTGTAGCCGCGCGCGGCTTCAAAGGCGGCGCGGCGAATGAGCGCGCACACGGTCGGATGGTTGGAGAACAGGAGGTCGTAACCGTTGAACGGTTGCGGCTCCCAGTTCACGTCCTGGTCGCCGAACAGGCGCTGGCTCGTGTAGACATAGGACGCTTCGGGATGGCGGATGAGGCTCCACAGCATCGACAACGCCGCATCCGGATGGAGACGGTCGTCGGCGTCGAGGAACATCAGGAACTCGGCGCGAGTGAGGGCGGCGCCGGCGTTGCGCGCCGCCGAGAGACCGGAGTTTTCCTGGCGAATTAGCGTCACCCGGTCCGAGGCGAGGCCACGGCAGATTCCGACTGTTTCCTCGTCGGTCGAGCCGTCGTCGACGAGAACGACGTCGCAATGCGGATAGCTCTGCGCGAGGACGGAATCGACCGCCTCCTTCACGTAGCGGCCGTAGTTGTAGCAGGGGATGACGACGGTCACCTGCGGCGCGGCGGCGGCGAACTCGGCGAGCGCGCGCGCGCGCAAGCAATCCAGGTCGGGCTGGAGTGCGGAGTCCGGCTCGCCGTTAGAGCGCGGCGCCTCTGTCGTGGCGCTGGGCGGCTCGGCCACCGCTTTTAGTCGCCCCTTGTGCGCGCGCCGGCGCCAGCGATCGTGCAGCGCCCGCAACGGCGCGCTGAGCCGCCAGGAGCGGCGTTTCTTCATGCTGCGGATTTCGGCCTCGAGGTCGGCCACGCGCACGCGCACGCCTTCGATCTCGCGCCGCGCTCGCTGCCTCTCGACTTCGAGATCGCGGCGCGCGCGGGCCAGAGCCTCCAGCCCCCTTCGCAAGTCGGCGCCATCGGCCGCGAGGACGTCGCGCCGAACACTCTCAGCCCGCATCGAGGCGTCGAGATTTTCCGGGCGAGCCTTCCCCCCACGGCTGATGCCGGCCCCTCCGACGCTCTCTGGAGGCGGCCGAATGTCCGGCGCCTCCGTCGCGGCGTGAGGCGGCTCGGCCATCACCCGCAACCACGCTTTGCGAGCGCGCCGGCGTCGACGCCACCAATCGTGCAGCGCCCGCAGCGGCGCGGTGAACCGCCACGTATGGCGATTCTTCATGCTGCGGATTTCGGCTTCCAACTCGTCCACGCGTTCGCGCAGGCGTTCGATCTCGCGCTGCGCTCGTCGCCTCTCGACTTCGAGATCACGGCGCGCCCGGGCTAGAGCGTCCAGCCCCCTTCGCAGTTCGGCGCCATCGGCCGCGAGGCCGTCGCGTCGAGCGCTCTCAGCCCGCATCGAGGCGTCGAGGTGTTCCAAGCGAGCCTTCCCCCCACACCGCAAATGCCGGCGCCTCTAGCCCCCCGCGCCGCGGCGGCTTATAGGCTGGGGTTCGCGGGATTGCCAGCGCCGGGGGTGGGGAACAGCCGCGCTTGCCTTCGGCGCGCTCCGTACGCCTCGAGGAAGACGTCGACGGCCTTGTCGACTCGGGCGCCGATCTCCTCCGGCGCGAGCCGTTCCGCGGCGCCGAACAGCACGCGGTTGAGCAGGCCGGCCTTGCTCATCTCGAGGAATTGCAGGGCGGCGACTTCGATGTCGTCGATTTCGAGCTCGCCGCGGTCAACGAGCGTCTTCAGATGCCCGGAGAGCACGCGGACGCCATAGCAGGGCCCGGCTTCGTAAAAGGCCTGACCGATGCGCGGGAACTTGCCGGTCGCCGCGATCACCATGCGCACCTGGGCGATCATTTCCGGCTTCGTCATGATGGCGACGAGACGGCGGCCATAGAGGCCGAGGAACTGGCGCGCGTCGGTATCCTGGGGCGGGCTCGACAGCGCCAGGCGCTCCGGCTGCTGCTCCTTGTCGTGACGGATGAGCGCCTCGAACAACTGCTCTTTCGATTCGAAATAGACATAAAGCGTGCCCTTCGACACGCCGGCGACGCGGGCGATGTCGTTCATGCTCGCTCCGTCGAAGCCGTCGCTGAGGAAAACCGTACGCGCGCCGTCGAGGATCTGCTGTCGTTTCACGCCGTCGTGGACGGGCGCGACCAATTCGACGTCCGAGACGTCCATTCGAGGGCTCCTTGCTGCCTGGCCCGAATCTGCAAAAAAATGACCGAACGGTTCGGTCGGGGCTTGCGATAGCTGACCTCCGGGTGTAGGTCAATAAAAAAATGACCGAACGGTTCGGTCCACAAGGTGCTCTCATGGCTCAGGATCCGAATTCGGGCCCGCCCCAGGCGGGCGCGGCGTTCGTGGGCGAGTCTTCGGCGCGGTCGTCGCCGCCGGCCGCCAAAGCGCCCGCCAAAGGCTGGTCCGCGCGCCGCATCGTCGTCGCCGTTCTGGCGATCGCAGCCATCGGCTTTGGCGCGCGCTACGCTTATGACTGGTTCGTCGAGGGCCGGTTCATCGTCTCGACCGACGACGCCTATGTCGGCGCCGACACCGCCGTGATCGCGCCGAAGGTCGCCGGGTATATCGTCGAGGTCGCCGTAGCCGAGAACCAGATAGTGCGCGCCGGCGATCTGCTGGCGCGGATCGATCCCGGCGACTATCGGCTCGCCGTCGACGCGGCCAAGGACAAGATCGCAACCCAGGACGCGACGCTGCAGCGCATCGGGCGCCAGATCGACGCGCAGAAGGCCGCGATCGAACAGGCTCGGGCCCAGGTCGGGCTCGCGGATGCGCAGCTCGACAGCGCCGAGGCCGATCAGAAACGCGCCGATCTCGAATTCGATCGGTCGCAAAAGCTCGCCGAGGAAAGCTTCGGCTCGCGGCAGCGCCTCGAGCAGGCGACCGCCGACCGCGCGCGCACCGCAGCCGCCGTGCTCGGCGCCAAGGCCGGGCTCGCCTCGGCTCAGGCTGCGCTGGTCGGCGCCAACTCCAATCTCGGCGTGATGCAGGCGCAGCTGAAAGAGGCGGCAAGCACTCGCGCGGAGCTCGTCAACGCCGAACAACAGGCCGAGCGCGACCGCTCGTTCACGGAAGTTCGGGCGCCGTTCGATGGCGTCGTCGGCAACAAGGCCGTCGAGGTCGGCCAGTATGTGCAGCCGGGCGTCCGGCTGCTCGCGATCGTGCCGCTGGACCACGTCTATGTCGACGCCAATTTCAAGGAGACGCAGCTCGCCGACATCCGGCCGGGTCAGAAGGCGGAAATTGCCGTCGACGCCCTCGACGGTCGAGTCGTTTCGGGAACCGTCGCCTCGATCGCGCCGGCGTCGGGCGCGGAGTTCGCGCTGATTCCGCCCGACAACGCCACCGGCAATTTCACCAAGGTCGTGCAGCGCATCCCGGTGCGCATCGCGATCGACCCCGCGGCGATCGAGGACGGTGGACTGCGCCCGGGCCTTTCCGTGGTCGCGTACGTTCACACGCGTGACGAGCGCCTGCCGAAACCGACTCTGCTCGGCGCGCTCGGGCTCTCGAGCGTGAGCGCGCAGCCATGAGCGCCGCGCTCGATCTCGCCGAAGGCCGGCCGCGCGCGACGCGGCTCGAGCCGCCGCGCCCCATCGCGCCGTCAGCGCCGCCGGCGATAGAACATCTCGACAAGCGCAAGCTCGCCGCCTTCGTGTTCATGGTGTTCGGGATGTTCATGGCGATCCTGGACATCCAGGTCGTCTCCGCATCGCTCTCGCAGATCCAGGCCGGACTTTCGGCCTCACAGGACGAAGTGACCTGGGTGCAGACCAGCTATCTGGTCGCCGAAGTGGTGATGATCCCGCTGTCGGGATTTCTCTCCCGCGTGCTGTCGACGCGGCTCATCTTCACGATTTCCGCCGGCGGTTTCACGCTGGCGAGCCTGATGTGCTCGACGGCGACCACGATCGACCAGATGATCGTGTGGCGCGCGCTGCAAGGCTTCATCGGCGGCGGCATGATCCCGACCGTGTTCGCTTCGGCCTATACGATCTTCCCGCGCTCGCGGATGGCGATGGTCGCGCCGATCATCGGCCTCGTGGCGACCCTCGCGCCGACCATCGGCCCGACCATCGGCGGCTATCTCACCGATCTCTATGATTGGCACTGGCTGTTCCTCGTCAACCTGCCGCCGGGGATCGTGGTGACGTTCGCCGCCTGGACGCTGATCGATTTCGACGAGCCGGACTTCAGCCTGCTCAGGCATTTCGACTGGACGGGCCTGGCGGCGATGGCGGGCTTTCTCGGCGCGCTCGAATATGCGCTCGAGGAAGGGCCGTCGAAGGATTGGATGCAGAACGATCCCGTGCGCTACGCGGTCATCGTCTCGGTGACGAGCGCGGTGGTGTTCTTCTGGCGCGCGTTCGCGGCGCGCCAGCCGATCGTCGATCTCTCCGCGTTCCGCGACCGCAATTTCTTCGCCGGCTCGCTGCTCGCCTTCATCCTCGGCATCGGCCTTTACGGCCTCACTTACATCTATCCCGTCTATCTCGCCGTCGTGCGCGGCTACACGCCGCTGATGATCGGCGAGACGATGTTCGTCACCGGCGCCTGCCAGTTCCTCACCGCGCCGATCTCGGGGCGCTTGATGGGCAAGGTCGATCCGCGCTGGATGATCGCCATCGGCTTCGTCGGCTTCGGCGCCGGCACTTGGCTCGCGGCGCAAATCACGGTCGAGTGGGACTTCTGGGAGCTGTTCCTTCCGCAGGTGTTGCGCGGCGTGTCGTTGATGCTGTGCATGGTGCCGATCAACAACATATCGCTCGGCACCATGCCGCCGGACAAGATCAAGAACGCTTCGGGCCTGTTCAATTTGATGCGCAATCTCGGCGGCGCCGTGGGTCTAGCGCTCATCAACACCGTGCTCGACAAGCGGATGGATCTGCACCTCGAGCGGCTGCGCGAGTCGATCGTCTGGGGCCGCGAGGCCGCCCAATCGACGATCGCCCAGCTGACGCTGGCGTTTGCGTCGCGGGGTTCGGACGCCGCGCTCGCCGCGACCAAAGAGGTCGCGTTGATGGTGCGCCGGCAGGCGATGGTGCTCGCGCTCTCCGATGTGTTTCTCGCCCTCACCGTGCTCTATTTCGGCCTTGCCGCGCTGCCGGCGCTGATGCGCCGCCCGGCGGCGCCGGGCGCCGGCGGAGGGGGAGGGCACTGAGCCGCAACGCGCTTTCGAGGACGGACCCCGCATGACGGCAGCCTCAGCGTTTCGTCCCCCCGCGCCGCGCGAGCGCGAAAAGCCGCTCGGCCGCATCGGCACGGTCTACACGCTGTGGCGCAATCCCCTGGAGATCTGGACGCGGGCGCATTTCGACTTGCCGATCCTGGTCGGGCGCACCGCGCTCGGGCCTCGCGCGGTCGTCAACGACCCTGCCGCCGTCAGGCGTGTGCTGCTCGACAACGCCGCCAATTACCGCAAGGACGAACTGCAGCTGCGGCTGTTGAGCCCCGGGCTCGGCAATGGCCTGCTGACGGTGGAAGGCGACGCCTGGCGCGCGCAACGACGCTCGCTGGCGCCGCTGTTCTCGCCGCGCCAGGTCGCCGATTTCGCGCCGGCCATGCATCGCGTCGCGCGCAGCGCCGTGGACCGGATCGCGGCGCGAACGGGCGATGAGCCGCTCGCCGTCGACGCGGAGATGGCGCTGATCGCCCTGCAGACGCTCGAACAGACGCTGTTCAGCCAGGGGCTTGCCCGCGGCGCCGGCGAGTTCCGGCGCGCGGTGACCCGCTACTTCGAAACCTTCGGCCGCCTCGATCCGCTCGATCTCCTCGGCGCGCCAAAATTCCTGCCGCGTCTCGGCCGCTGGCGCGGCCGCGAGGCGCTGGCGTTCTTCGACGCGGCGGTCGACGACATCATCGGCGAACGCCGCCGGCTCATCGCCTCCGGCGCGCCGACGCCGCGCGACCTGCTCACGCGGCTCCTCGAAGCGGCGGACCCGGAGACCGGGCGGGCGATGAGCGCTCACGATCTGCGCTCCAACATCGTCACCTTCATCGGCGCCGGCCACGAAACGACGGCGAATGCGCTGACCTGGACGCTGTATCTCATCTCCCAGTCGCGCGTATGGCGCGAGCGCGTCGAGCGCGAGATCGACGAGCGTTTCGACCCGGCGAGCGACGACGATCCGAGCGCGCGGCTCACGGTCACGCGCGCGGTGATCGACGAGGCGCTCAGGCTCTATCCGCCGGCGGCGATGTTGAGCCGCGAGGCGATCGGCGAGGATTGGCTGGTCGGCCAGCGCATCGAGCCGGGCACGGTGGTGATCGTGTCGCCCTATCTGCTGCACCGCCACCGCCGGTTGTGGGAGGCGCCGGACCGGTTCGATCCCAGCCGCTTCCTCGGCGAGCGCCGCGAGACGATCGATCGCTTCGCCTATATCCCGTTCGGCGCCGGGCCGCGGGTATGCATCGGCATGGCGTTTGCGCTGCAGGAGGCGACGATCGTGCTCGCGCATCTCGTGAGCCGCTTCCAGTTCGACCTGGAGCCGGGATGCGTCGTCACACCGCAGCAACGCGTAACCCTGCGTCCGCGCAATGGCTTGGCGATGCGGGCGACGCGACGCGACATTCGGACCGACAAAAAAGTTTCAAAAAGCGTTTGACACGGCGGAAGCGTCTACCTATAAGCCGCAGACCGACGGCGACGCCCCCTAGCGCGGCGTTCGACGGTGGCCCTTCGAGACTATATCTGAAACGTACCTCCCTACCGAGAGGTGGGGGCGGTTCGGTTCGGTCTTTTTTCGCCTTATAGGGAAGAAAGAGTTGATATAGGATTAGAGAGTTTGGTTTCGGATGGGTGCGACGAGGGCTCTGAGTTCCGTCGGATCTAGGTGAAACCCGCCCGGGTATGGGCGCGCTGTTTGACAATTGCATCGGAAGAAAGAGAGACGTGGGCGGCGTTGTCCTTGCGTGTTCACTGAGGCTTTCGGGCTTTGGGGAACAGGGAAGACATCAACGACGGTC
>JBKQKS010000172.1:0-17776 GCA_052147395.1 Roseiarcus sp. | reverse complement strand
GCTTTTGCTTCATCGCGCCGCCGGCGTTCCTGATGGGCTTCCCGATGCCCACCGCGATGACGACCCTCGGCCGGCTCGGCAAGGAGCATCTGTTCATCTGGGCCTGGGGCGTCAACGGCTGCTTCTCCGTGATCGGCGCCGCGGCGGCCCCGGTGGTCGCCACAAATTTCGGCCTCGGCGCCGTGATCGAGATCGCCGGCGCCGCGTATCTGCTGGCGCTGCCGTCGTTCTTCGGCGTGCTGGCGGAGCGCAAACCGTCCCCCTCGTCCGGAGGCGCCGCGAAGCGGCCTCGAAGGACGCTCCAGTCCGCACGACCGGTCCCGCCGGCCGAACCGCCGCCGCGCCCAGCGGAAAGTAAGCGCTGCTCGCGCGGCGCGGATCCCTGGAGCATCCTTCGAGGGCCCTTCGGGCCACCTCAGGATGAGGGGGTTGATTTTGCAGGCAGTAGGTCGGCGCTCCCCGGCTTTTCCCGGCCGCCGGCGGCGGGAACGCCGGTCTCAGCCGGGGGTGCACATTTCTGTCCACGATTCCCGCGATTTCAAAGCCTCGAGTGTACAATTCTGTCCCGACCCCCGCTTTCGTCGGGACCCGCAACTGCAGCGCCAGAGCTGTTGTTACGTCTATAGACATAATGGAGTAAAGCGGAAGTACGTCGTCAAGGTCATCGATATCCCTGGCAATGACGCGACCAAGACCCTAAAGGCGCATGGGGGCACTTAGCATTATCCTCCCCCGCTTTGCGGGGGAGGGGGACCGCGCTCGAGCGCGGTGGAGGGGGCAAGGGGCTGAATTCGGTCATGAGAGCGCCGCCAAACACGTTTCGCCAACCCGCGCCATTTGCGCCGCAATTTGTCGCCGCCGGAAGCGTTCCTTTGGAGCCGATTGCGCGCCCGCATCCCAGGAATGCCGATCTTTCGCCGCCAGCATCCGATCGGCCCCTACGTGCTCGATTTCTACTGCGCCAAGGCGCGGCTCGCGATCGAAATCGACGGCATGAGTCATGATCTCGCCGATCGGCCGCAGCGCGACGTTCGGCGAGACGCTTGGCACGAGGCGCGGGGCGTGACGGTCACGCGCACCGCTGCTGGCGACGTGATGCGTTCCGTCGATGACGCCGTTGACGGGATCGTCAGAACGGCGGCGGCGAAGCTCGAGGCCGCTACCCCCTCCACCGCGCTTCGCGCGGTCCCCCTCCCCCGCGTTGCGGGGGAGGATAGCGACGACTAGCGGCGGGTCCGCCGCCGCCCTAGGGGAACAAATCTAACGGTCAGCGACAGCCTTTGGACGGCGCGAATGGGCGGTCAGCGGACGTCAAAAAAAGGGGAATTACGGGCGTGTCACCGTAATCCCGCGTGTCCAAAGCGCGCGGAACTGTCATTAAGGACGGCGAATGCGAGCGGGCGACGTGGGGGGCTATCCACAGATGCAACAAATCCCAAAATGGTTAAGGCAGGCGAATTGCAAACGAATCAGTGATTTATGAAAAAACCCTCTTGACAATCGGCGGAGCCTCTTTTTTTCGGGCTTGATTCGCCGATATCCCCACGCTAAGTGATTCTAAGACTTAGAGCCACGGGAACAGGGCGCGACGTTGTCAAGCCCTTTTTTGCGTCGCGTGGAAAATGCTGCTAACGTCCCGTGCGCTAAGCTGGGGGAGGTCGCTATGTTCAAATTCATGCGCAGATTCGCGCATGCGCCTCCAATTTCGCGTGACGAAATTCGCAAAGAGGTCCTGGACCGCTACGTCGAAATTGGTCGCTCGGTTGCTAAGCGCTACGTCCGCGGGAATGTCAACATCAAGGCGGGGCGTTTTATGACTGAGCACGACCTAGACGCGCGGAAGAAGGCTCTTGGGTCGCGGTAAGGGGGGTTGGCACAAGCCAATTTGGTTGTAATGGACGAAGATTTTCGCGCGGACGCGAAGGTACGGATTTCGTGTCTGCTCGATAGATGGAAGTCGGTAGAATCGTCTATAAAAGAAGCCGAGCAAATATCTTCTGAAGCGCAGATACCGGCTATTAACGAGCTACGGTACGCGGCGCGGCAGCTATTCAATGCCTTTCTATACTTTGACAATCCTGATTTAACGAAAGAAGAAAAAGAGAAAATAAATAACAGAATAACAGTCGCTGACCAATATTTGCATAACGCCGAACATGATATTTCGGATTCTATTGTTACATTCTATGATCATGTATGCATTGACGCAGAAGATCGATACGGCCGAAGCGTTATTACAACACATTTCCCTCAATTCCCATCGTTCAGGGAAACAATACGGGAATGTAAGCGACTAGTTGTCGAATCGCGTCGAAACTATGAATTGCGTGGTGATAACTATACCAAAATCAGAGAAAACCACATCCCGCATTTGCTTTCGATGCATGACGCTCTCTTAGATGCGCAAGTGGGAGCAGAGGAGGAGCGGCGACGAACACAGCACGCGATACGTATCGCAAACGGAAAGTTCAAAGTATCGCTATTCGTTCTCGTCTTCCTGGCAATTGTCGCCATAATTGAACCAATCTTTTTTTGGAGAGAATCGCTGGATACGTTTTGCTCGTCGTACGGAAATACAGCAGTGTTAAAGCTGTTATGCAAGTAGCGAATCGGTATCACCCCACCATATACCGTTGCTACAAGCCGACGATACCTAGTGATGTGCGCTTGCGCATCGCAACGCCCGCGACCTCGGACGTCTGAACGCCGTTCCACAATCGGCGATGATCCCCGCGCCATGAGGACACCTACGCGTAGCGTAGAAGGTACACGCCCGGATTACGGTGACACGCCCTCATTTTGTTATTTTATCCAGGCTTGGAGCAAATCGCAATTGCCGGAGATTGGAGATTACGTTGACACGCCCGTCAATTCCTATTTCGGCTCACCGCCTTGGACAGTGACGTGCGAGACGCGACAGCCAATTTTCTCGCCTACCTTGTGCTTGTCGGCTTCCGCGTGGCCCTGCCGCCCGCGCAGCGTTCAGCCGCCAACGCATAATTCACGCAGCAAGTCTGTTTTGTAGTGCCACGCCGCGAATCCGCGTGATATCAATATTTTAAGTAAAAGCACAGTCGAAGATCAGCTTGGGGTCGATTCCGGCCCTCGGCGGGCGGTTCGAAAGGGGCGCGAAGCGTTCGAGGCGAAGCCTCCCGGCCCCGGCATCACGCCCCCAGCGATGCGTTCTTCAGCGGCAGCGAGCGGATGCGTTTGCCGGTGAGGCGGAACACGGCGTTGGCGATCGCCGGCGCGATCGGCGGCGTGCCGGGCTCGCCGATGCCGCCCCACTTGCCGCCGCCCGACAACGCGAGGTGGGTTTCTATGCGCGGGGCGTCGGCCATCCTGGCGACCGGATAGCTGTCGAAATTGCTCTCGAGCACCCGGCCGTCGCGAATGGTGATCTCGCCGTAGAGCGCGGCGCTGAGGCCGTAGAGGACGGCGCTCTCGATCTGCATCGCGACGGTGAGCGGGTTGACGACATGGCCGCAATCGACGCCAGCGACGACGCGGTCGACCTTCACTTGGCCGTCGACGATGCGCACCTCGACGACCTCGCCGACAATCGTGCCAAAGCACTCGTGGATCGCGAGCCCCTGCGCCGACCCCTTCGGCATCGGCTTGCCCCATTCGCCCTTCTCCGCCAGCACGTCGAGCACACGCAAGAAGTCGGGCCGATGCCCGAGCAGCGCGCGGCGGAATTCTAACGGATCCTTGCCAGCTTCGGCGGCGACTTCGTCGACAAAACTCTCGACGGCGAAGGCATTCTGCGACGAGCCGACCGAGCGCCAGAACATGACGGGCACGTGGGTATCTTTGAGCGCGCAATCGACGTTGAGCGCTTCCGTGCGGTAGGGCAGGTTGACGAGGCCCTCGACCGCCGAGCGCTCGACGCCGCTCGCGACGCGATCCCAGCCGAGCGAGCGCGAGATCGAGCCGACGGCGGTGCGGAATTCGAACGCCGCCGGCGTCCCGTCGCTCGTCAACGCGGCGCGCAGCCTCAGCGCCGCCCGCGGCCGGTAGCGGTCGTGCTGGATGTCCTGCTCGCGCGTCCAGATCAGTTTTACGGGCTTGCCGACGGCCTTGGCGCATTGCACCGCCTGACGCAATTCGTCGTTGACCGCGCGCCGGCCGAACCCGCCGCCGAGGAACTGGTTGTGGAGGTAGACGTTTTCGACCGCCACCCCGCCGACGCTGGCGGCGAGCCTGGCCGCGTCCTCGGGGGCCTGCGTGCCCATCCAGAAGTCGATGCGGTCGGGGCGCCAGAACACGGTCGCGTTGAGCGGCTCCATCGGCGCATGGGCGAGATAGGGCGCCTCGTAGACCGATTCGACGATCTTCGCGGCGCCGGCGAAGGCGGCGCCGGTGTCGCCGCGGCTCAGCGCATTGGCCACCGGGCCGTCGAGAGCGGCGAGATATTCGGCGCGCAATTCAGCGCTCGACGTCTTCGCGGCGGGGCCCAAGTCCCAGACGATCGGCAGCGCGGCCAGCGCCTCCTTGGCGCGCCAGAACGAATCGGCGACGACGGCGACGCCGTTCTCGACGGGCACGACCGCGACGACGCCGCGCCGGCCTTTGATTACGCTCTCGTCGTAACTCTTCATCTTGCCGCCGAACACCGGGCAGTTGGCGACTGCCGCGTAGAGCATGCCGTAGAGGTGGGCGTCGATGCCGAACTTCGCCGCGCCGGTCACTTTGAGTGGCGTGTCGAGCCGTTTCATCGCCTGGCCGATGAGCTTGTACTGGTCCGGCGTCTTGATCGCCGGTTCCGCCGCGAGCTTCACGCGGGCCGCGTCGGCGGCGAGTTCCGCGAAGGCCAGCGAGCTTTCGCCGTTCCACACCCGGCCGTCGCGCGCCAAGCAGTCCTTGGGCGCGACGCCCCAGCGCGCCGCAGCCGCAGCGATGAGACGTTGGCGCGCCGACGCGCCGGCCTGCTGCAGCAAGACGCGGCTGCCGCGCACCGACGACGAGCCGCCCGTGCCCATGCGCCCGTAGGGGCCGCCGTCGGCGAGGTTGCGATGCGCCGAGGCGTATTCGACCTCGACCTTGCTGAAATCGCATTCCAGCTCCTCCGCGAGAATCATCGCCAGCGAGGTCATGACCCCCTGACCCATCTCCGATTTCGCGATGCGGAGCCGGATCGCGCCGTCGCGCTCGACGGCGACGAAGGCGTTGATCTCGCCCGCGTCCGCCGCTTCCGGGCTCGCCGGATCGGCTTGCATCGGCGCGAACGTGAGGGCGGGGGCGCTTACCGTGAGCGCGAGGCCGCCGGCGGCGGAAAGGCTGGCGACGACGAAGGCGCGGCGGGAGAGGTGCGCGGTCATGGCGTGCTCCTTCAGCCTTTCATCAGCTCGGCCGCGCGGTGGATCGCGGCGCGGATGCGCGGATAGGTCCCGCAGCGGCAGATGTTGGTGATTCCTAAGTCGATTTCGGCGTCGGTCGGGTTCGGCGTCTTCGCCAGCAGGCTCGCCGCGGCCATGATCTGGCCCGACTGGCAATAGCCGCACTGCGGCACATCGTGCTCGATCCAGGCGCGCTGCACGGGGTGGGGACCGTTGTCGGCGAGCCCCTCGATGGTGAGGATCTTCTTGCCCGCGATATCGCCGACCGCGATCTGGCACGAGCGCTGGGCTTCGCCGTCGACATGCACCGTGCAGGCGCCGCAGAACCCGGCGCCGCAGCCGAATTTCGTTCCGGTCAACCTCAGTTCCTCCCGCAACGCCCAGAGCAGCGGCATTTCCGGCTCGACGTCGAGTTGATGAACGGCGCCGTTGATGTCGAGCGTGACCATGTCGTTCCTCGAGGAGTCTGGCAGCCTGGAAGCGCGAAGCATTGTACAACGAAAGGCGCCGGAGCGCGCCCCGGGATGTCGCGAATTTCGCCGAGCCGCGCGCGCGCTCGCGGCGAATTTGCACGCAATGGGACACGAATTTGCGCTCGTCGAGTAGCCGAGCGCTCGGGCGACAATTATATATGTCACGACCGCGGAGATCCTCTCGCCGCGGAACAAGAAGGAGGCTCCCATGAAAACCACTCGTCTTCTCGCCCTCGCCTCTGTCGCGGCGCTGCTCGCGGGCGCCAGCGTCCCCGCGCACGCGGCGCTCGCGTCGAACGCCCTCAGCAACAACGCCCTCGCCAACAACGCCCTCGCCAACAACGCCCTCGCCACCAACCACATCACCCTCAACGCCCTGACGCGGAACGCGGCGGCGCGCGGTTCGTCGCTGAGCGAGCTCGACGGCGTCCGGCTCGAAGGTGTCGAACTCGCGCGCTGAGCCATGCGCGCCTTCGTTCGCGCGGCGCTCGCGCTCGCGGCGGTTTCCGGCGGTCCGGCCCTCGCGGCCGATTCGCCCCGCATCGTCGTCGAGAACGGCCGCTTCGAACTCCTCCGGGGGGACCGGACGAAGGCGCCGCAGAGCGACCTGATCGGCGCCGTGATCACGCTCGGCGACGGCGCCGGCAAGGCGCGCCGCCTGCGTATCGACGCGGTCGAGCCCGACCCGATGGATCGCGCCGGCGAAATGATGCTGTACACGCTCACCGAGCAGGTCGGCGCCAATGGCGCGTGGGAAAACATCTGCGAGCCCGATGCGCAGGGTCGCCGCGCCGCGTTCCCGCTCACCGGGCGTTTCACCGCTACGGTCGTTCACGTCGATCAGCCGGATCGCGTCTCGATCCTCTGCACCGCGGGCGCCGAGGGCAAATGCGTGCGCTTCGGCTACAAGCCGTGGGGCCATGCGCCCGACGGGAGTTCGCTCGCCCCCTATTATCAGACCTGCCTCCGGCTGGTGCGCGCCGACTATTGCGGCGACGGCGTCGGCCACACCCGCGACGGCACGCCGATCGACATTTTCGATCGAAAAGGAATCCAGAACGACGAGATCGCGCCCGGCATGAGTTTCGAGGCCGCCTTCGCCGCCGATGGCGCCGTCTGCGTCGCCCATCCGCGCCTACCGGCCGAAGCCTCCCTCGAGCGGCTCGTCGAACTATGCCCGAAGCTCGCGGGCCGCGTCGGCCCGACGTGCAACGACACGTCGCCCGGCCTGCTGTTCGTCCGCTCGTACGGCAAGTAGGGGCGCCGACCCCGCGTGCACGCGCACAGCACCTGCGTAAAGACCTGTCTCGTTCCGATACAAGCGGCGAGCGGCTCGCGCATGGCGCTTAGCAACAGAGTCTTAATCTCCAAATAATACCTTCCGAATACATCGACTAACGATTGTCGGGCCAGCGTTCATGGCGGCGCTGCCCCATGGCGCTTCATGACTTCGACAAAGCGTGCGCCTTTTCGCGCTTCGTCCTTTCAATCCGCGGAGAGTTGGAGGACAAATGATTCTCGTTCGCATAATCGCCCTCGGCGCGTTGCTGCTGGCTTCCCCGGCATTCGCGGAGGGATGGCAAGTGGAAAGCGTCTCCGGCGACGCGGTTTCTGTGAAAGGAAATGCGGAACCCGAGCCGCTCTCTCAGGGCGACATCGTCGATGAAGGGGCGACCGTCGTCAGCGACAAGATGGCGTCGGTCGTCTTGAGCCGGCGCGGCGACGTCCTCTCGCTCAGCGCCGATACGATCGTCGACGTCTACCGTGGCAACGGCGCCACGCGGGCAAGCGTCGAGGTGAAAGCCGGCGACGCCGAAATCACGAGCGTCGCGAGCCCCGATGGTCCCTTCGAAGTGAAGACGCGGTTCTTCCGCGTTGCGGCCCAGGCGGCTGATTTCAAGGTGGAAACCCGCAAGGAATTCGCCACCGTGGATGTAGACAGCGGTCAGGTGCAGGTGGACGATCCGCGGCATAGCGGCGGACCCGTCACGGTCGCCGCGGGCGACAGTTTTCGCGAAGACCCGTCGAAGGCGGCAAACGCGGCCGACGATGCGAAGGACCCGGCTGCCAAGGACGCCGACGCGAAAGCCAAGCAGAAGGAAGCGGATGCCGAGGCCGACGCCATCGCTAAAAAGCTCGACGAGGCCGGGATGAAGAAGGGCAAGTTGAGCAAGAAGCAGAGCGCGCTCGCCAAGAAGCTCGCCGCGCGCGCAGGCGGCGCGGTGAAGGAGGGTCTCGACGAACTCGCCGACGATTATGACGCGGACCCCGACACGCCGGAGGTTCCGAAAATCGGCATCTTGCGCTTCCTGTTCGGTCCGGAGGCGCCGAGCACGACGATCGTGCTGACGGCGATCTGCGTGACGTTCCTGGGCCTCGGCTACCTCGGCTCGGTCGCACTCGGCGGAGTCGCCTTCGGAATGTTCGGCAACGCCGCGATACTTCTCGTCGGGGCCTTGCTCGGCGCGGGCCTCCACGACCTCGCGTTCTCGCCCGCCTTCTTCTGGCAGTACGAACCGACGCCGGGCATTCTCACCACCGTCATCGGCGGGTCGGCGGCCCTCATCGGCGCCTGTTTCGCGCGCAAATACATCGAGGACCGCATGGACGAGGCCGACACGGCCGAGCCTGCGAAACCGAGCGAACGGCGTGCGCCCGTGGGCGCGCGCAGAGCCCGCTTCGGAGGCTGACTGCGATCGAGGGATGCGGGCGAGGCGAGCCACCGCCCTGGAATCGCTCGAGATGTCCGACAACCGTCATTGCGAGGAGCGCAGCGACGAAGCAATCCAGGGGCCACAGCCCGGCCGCCCTGGATTGCCGCGCTTCGCTCGCAATGACGGTAACGACAGTTGGCGCACTTATTTTGCCGCGTCGCCTTACTGTCGAAGGAGTCAGCTCTGCCCGAAACTCGCGGGCCGCGTCGGTTCGTCGTGCAGCGACACGTCGCCCGGCCTGCGGTTCGTGCGCTCGTATGGGAAATAGCCGCCTGCTCGGGGTGGCAATGGTGGGCGCTACAGAAGTGCTCTAACCAAATCATTTCAAGTGGAAATGCGGGACACACGAATCGGCCGGTCAAATCTGTTTGGCTCCGCACCATGTTGTCCCACCGGCTTCACAACCATTATGCAATTGGAGGGCGCGGGAATGCACGAAGTGGTGTGCTTCGCGGCTAGGCGCTGACCAAACCGGACGTTGACGGGATCGGCCCGTGATACGCGACACACCCCTCGAAATATATTTGCCAGATCGCGTGCGGTGAGGCCTCCAGGTCGGAAAATCTGTAATAGGCGCTCGGTGCCACCAAATAATCGCGTTGCCTAATCACCCCGCCATCGTCACATATAATTCGGATTGAATACGCGTCTTTGGTAAAACCGACGGGTCCATGGAATTTCAGGTGCAGCATATTCGTATACCAATATATTTCATCAATAACAATGCCGCGCCGCATGAATATCGACCCTCTTTGCTCAACTATTATCTTAGGAAAACTCGTATTTCCAAGAGCGAAGCGTAACGTGCGCTCTTCGTGAATGGTTCGGCAAACGATATATGCAAGTTTGGAAAGAGACAGCTCTGTTTTTACCACAACCTCGGACATCCGCCAGTCATGTATTTCGTTCATCCTACCTGCCGGTGGTGCCGCGTCGTGATATATTAAATCGAACCGGAGATTGTCGAATTCCACGTCGCTACTTGAGGGCATCGCGCCGGTCCGAGCGAAGTTTCCAGCCACAAAACCGCTCTCGCCGCTCGTGATCACCGTCACAAAATCGAAGGCGAATGCGATCGGTATCGACATGTGTGGGTCGACGCGGTACGGATCACCGATGGCCTTAATGCCTTCCGTTTTAAGGTGAAATCCATTGCGAGGCCGAAAATATAGCCTAACGTAGCGATGAGCGGCGGGGTTATTCCAAAGCGCGCCCTGATTTGCCACATCGCAAATCAAGCTCGGCACGTCGTGACGACACAATATTCGTCCTACCTTTATGATTTCGACCGCTACTTGCAACTGGCACGTATGGAACAAATGCGCGGGCCAATGCGATACGGTCGGGAACGGCCCTAGTTTTTTGGTCCAATCCCTTACGTGGCGCTCGGCGCGATCTACAGAGACAGGCATTGCTGCTGCGGCTCTGCAGCCCGCGCGTCTTTGCTTTTACTCGCAGCCCTCCCGAAAAAAAGTGCCTGAGCGGGACTCGCCCCATCGCGACCCGCGCGGGAAATTTGTGCACTGCGAACATAGGGGAGGCTTTTCAGTACAGGGAACAGGTAGCTCTTGTAGCGTCGGGACGCATCGTCGGAGTATCTGTCGATCGACAAAATCCCCTCACGAAGAATCACCCAGGCATTCTCAATCTCGTCGATCGGGATTTTCTCATGTTGCCGACCACCACGTTCGATCGATATAACATCGTCCCGTATATTAACGGAAAACTGTTGACCACCCTCGCCGGTGAAGAAAACGCCCTTGTTTTCGTGAACTGAAGCCCGCAGGTCCATCCAGAACTCATCGAGCGTAGCCGGAACCTTTAGCGTCTCTCGGTGTTCAGGAACAAAGTCATTCGCCACGTGAACGTTATGCACGTAAATAGGGATGTTTAACTTATTTAAATATCGCTCGATAATGGGTCTAACCTCGGTCCAGTTCAGGTTGCCGTTGCCGCATCCTAACGGTGGAAAGGATGCTGATGTAATCCCCATCTTTTCGTAGTTTTGTACAAACGTTTCAAGCCCCTGCTGGATGTACTCCACTTTCGAGGGCAGTCGCCACGTGGTTTTCGTAGGAAAGTTCAAGACCCAATGATCGTCTCCCTTCCACATGTGTAGGCTGCCGGGGACAAGCCTGTTGGCGTCGCATAATTTCCGGTATTCCGAATACATCGCCGGATACCGCTCCCGAAATGTCCTAGCGATCCCCTTACCCATCACTCCCACCGTGTTGACGGTATTTACCAGCGTCTGGGCAGGAGAATCGAACAAGCTCGCATATAGATAGGTGAGCACTTGTTCCCCCTTCGTTCTCAAAAACGGTAACATGATTTGGTTCAGAGTGTCGAGCAAATTGGCATCGAATTGGTTGACCCGTTCTGATCCTCCACTTAAACCGTAGGTGCCGCGAACGGGGCGCTAACTTTCGCGGGGTCCCGGCTACGGACGAACGGTATATGATGCATATTTTCGGGTCGGAGAGTAACCGGCTGACGTCGCACGTTGCAGAGAAGGCCAGCCAAAAGAACGTGGTCGGTGCCGCGGTGCACCTGCTGGTGCCTAGGAGGCAAGCGTGATCCCGAGTCCCACTTTTGAGAGTTTTCCGTGGGCACGTGCTGGGGCGTTGAAGTGCGATCCGCAATGGTGGGCGCTAGAGGGATTGAACCTCTGACCCCTTCCATGTCAAGGAAGTGCTCTACCGCTGAGCTAAGCGCCCTTCCGCGCGCGCCCCGCGCGCGAGTGGGCGGCTCTATAGACAATCGTTACGCGGCGCGCAATGGCGATTTCCGAGTTCCCCTCCGCCGCCGGCGCCCTCGTTTTCAGGCGCGCCGGGTTCGACGACTTGGCGGCGGTGATGGCGCTGGAGCGCGGCGAAAGCTTCGAAGCCTCCGTCGGCCGCTCGAGCCTCGCCGAGCACGAGGAGATGCTGGCTTCGCCGCGCTACGCCTATTTCCTCGCGGCGGACGGCGAGGGGCGGGCCGAGGCTTTCGCCATCCTGCGCGACCTCGACGATGTCCACGGCAACCTCTATCTCAAACGCATCGCGGTCAGCTCCCCGGGGCGCGGGGTCGGCGTCGCGTTCCTCGCCGAAGTGATCGACTGGGCGTTCCGCGAGACGGCGGCTTACCGCTTCTATCTCGACTGTTTCGACGACAATGTCCGCGCCCAGCGCGCCTACGCCAAGCTCGGCTTCAGCCGCGACGGGAGTCTGCGCGGCGCCTATCTCGCCGCTGACGGGCGCCGCCGCGACCTGGTGATGATGGCGCTCACGCGGCCAGAGTGGCGGGGGCGCGCCGCGGCGGCGAACGCGGTCGCGCTCCGCGCCGCTCCATGACGACGAGGGCGCCCTCGATCTTGCGGCTGGCCTCGCTGCGCAACTCCGTCGTTCGGGTCGCCAGAACGCGGAACCAGGGCGCCGCGATCCGCGGCAGTTCGGCGAGATCGTGGGCAAAGCGTCCCGAGGGCTGCACGCGATAGGCCGCTTCGCTGGTCGTCTCGATGTTGAAGGCGAGCATGGCGCCCGCCGAGGTCGCGCGCGCGGCGGCGGCGAACAACGGCGCGAGTTCGCCGAGATAAACCAGCGCATCGGCGGCGAGCACGAGGTCGAAGCGCTCCTCGGTCGTGTGCAGAAAGGCGACCATTTCCGCCTGCGCCAGCGCGTCGTAGCAGCCGCGCTCGCGGGCCTTGTCGAGCATGCGCGGCGCGAGATCGACGCCGACCAGCCGCTCGCGGCCCAAGCGCAGCCGGGCGCCGGCGAGGCCGGTGCCGCAGCCGAGATCGAGCGCGCGGGAAGATCCGCGTCCGGTCGCGTCCACCATGTCCATCAGATCGTCGGGCGCGCGATAGCCGAGCACACTGACGAGTTGGGCGTCGAATACCTCGGCGAAGGCGTCGAAATGGGCGACGAGGTAATCGTCGGGCGCGCGCGTAAAAGCCTGCCCGGCGACAGCGGCGGTCAGATAGCGCTGCTCGGGGTCGGCGTCGTCGGCGAGGCGAGCCGCAGCGAGCGCGAGCGCGTCGTTGCGCCGCCCGTAGGCGGAGAGGATGCGGAACGCCGCGCGGGCCGTTTTCTGCAGGCTCTGGCCGCCGCCCGAGGCGACATAGAGCCGTTCGGCTTCCTCGACTCCGGCGCCGATGGCGGCAAGATAGCGCGCGAGCGCGGCGCGTTCGACGAGGCTCGGGTCCGTCGCGTTCGCCGCGACGGCGGCCGCGAGGGGTTCGGCCGCGGCGGAAAAATCGCCGAGGAAGAACAGCGACTGTCCGAGGCCGACGAGCGCGAAGGCGCCTCCGGCGCCGAGTTCGACGGCGCGCCGGAAGCGAGCGGCCGCATCGCCGTAGCGGCGTGCGTCGAACGCGACGAGCGCGAGCCCGAATGCGGCGTCGCCGAGCGTCGGCTCGCGGTCGAGCGCTTGGGCGAACGCGCCTTCGGCGCCGTCGCGGTCGCCGAGCCCATTGGCGACGAGCGCGAGCGCGAGCCAGCCGCGAGACGGCGAAGGATCGAGCGCGAGCGAGCGCTCGAAGGCGAGCCGCGCCTCGCGCGGTTCATTGATGGCGTTGAGCGCGCCGCCGAGATCGAGCCAGATGTCCGCGCTCGCGGGCGCCAGCGCCGCGGCGGTCGCGAATATGACCGAGGCGAGGCGCGGATTGCCGGCCGACCAGTGAGCGAGTGCGAATCGCCGCAGCGCGCTCGGCGGCCAAACGCCGGCGCGGAGCAGGGCGTCGAGGCCGGGGTCGCTGGCGCGCCAGATGTCGAGCCGCGCCTTGGCCTGGGCTTCGTCGAGGCCGCGCAGGATGCGCGGAGTCGGCGCGAGCTCGGCGACTCGGCCGGCGACGATGTCAGATGGTAAACGTGCGGTCGCGATGGTCATGGGTCTTCCCATCCGCTCGAGGGGCGCGATCGAATCTAATTGCAATGACAACCTCGAGCGGGGCTTGCGCGCGGTAGCGCCGGGCCGTCTCGCCATGGCGCCCGCGAGCCGCTAAAGTGACGCCATGCCGGACATGCTTCCCATCGTCATCGTCGTCTGCGGGCTGGTGGCGGCCGCGTTCTTCGCCGGGGCGGAGACCGCGCTCACCGCCGCCTCGCGCGCGCGCATGCAGGCCCTCGAGACCGGCGGCGACAAGCGGGCGGCGCGCGTCAACCGGCTCATCGCCAACCGTGGGCGGCTCATTTCGGCGATGCTGCTCGGCGGACAACTCGCCACCATCGCCGCCTCGGCCTATACGACGGACGTGTTCGTCGCCGCCGTCGGCGCGCGCGGCGTCGTCTATGCGACGATCCTGATGACCGCGCTCGTCGTGGTGTTCGGCGAGGTGATGCCGAAGACGATCGCGATCGCCTATCCCGACCGCATGTCGCTGGGGATCGCCCGGCTCGCCGCGTTCTTCGTGGTGGTGTTCGGACCCGTAGTGAGCGCCGTCGAATTCTTGGTGCGCGGCTTGCTGCGCGTGCTCGGGGTCTCGCTCGCCGAGACGGAGCCTGCGGTTTCCGGCGCCGAGGAGCTCAAGGGCGCGGTCGACATCCTGCATCGCGAGGGCGAGGTCGAGCGCGCCGAGCGCGACATGGTTGGCGGCCTGCTCGAGCTCGACGAAGTCCCCGTCGGCGACGCGATGGTCCACCGCACCAAGATGGTCACGCTCGACGCCGACCTGCCGCCTGACGAATTGGTGCACGAGGCGCTCGCCTCTCCCTATACGCGCATGCCGCTATGGCGCCACGACCCCGACAACATCGTCGGCGTTCTCCATATCAAAGACTTGTTCCGCGCCTACGCTGCGGCCGGCGGCGATGCGAGCAAGATCGCGGCGGGCGACGTCGCGCGCGAGCCCTGGTTCATCCCCGAGGCGACGACGCTGCGCGAGCAATTGCAGGCGTTCTTGCGCCGCAAAATTCATTCCGCGCTGGTGGTCGACGAATATGGCGTGGTGCAAGGCCTGATCACGCTCGAAGACATCATCGAAGAGATCGTCGGCGACATCAAGGACGAGCATGACGTTCTCGCCCAGGGCGTGCGCAAGCAACTCGATGGCTCGATCATCGTCGATGGTTCGGTCACGATCCGCGACCTCAACCGCGCCATGGACTGGAACTTGCCGGATGAGGAAGCTGCGACCATCGCTGGCCTGGTGATCCACGAGGCGCGCGCGATCCCCGAGCCCAAACAGACGTTTAGCTTCCACGGGCTGCGCTTTGAGGTTCTGCGCAGGCAGCGCAACCGCATCGCGGCGATGCGCATAGCGCCATTGGCGCCGCGCGAGGCCGGCGCCGCCAAACCGGAGAGCGCGAGCAAGCCGCCAGCTAAGTCTTGAGCCTTGGCGTAGCGCTTCCGTTGCCGCCGCCGCGCGCCTCCCCTATAAAGGCGCGCGTGGCGCGCTAGGCGCCGAAACGAGGTCTCATGTCCTGGAACAATCAAGGCGGCGGTCCCTGGCGCTCCCCGGGGCAGGGGCCGTGGGGCCAGGGTCCGGCCGGTTCGCCCCCGCCGAACGATCTCGAGGAATTGCTGCGCCGGCTGCAGCAGGGCCTGCGCGGCCTCGTTCCGGGCGGCGGCGGCGGCGGCTTTGGCATGCGCGGGGTCGTACTTCTCGCGCTCGCCGTCTTGCTGATCTGGTTCGCGCTCGGCTCCTTCTATTCCGTGCAGCCGAACGAGGTCGGCATCAACCTGGTGTTCGGCCGCTATACCGGCAAGACGGCGGCCGGCCTCAACACCAATTGGCCATGGCCGGTGGGTAGGGTGATCAAGGTTCCCGTCTGGGATCAGCAGATCACCGAGGTCGGTTATCGCAGCTCCGCCGAGGGCGCCGACATTCTCGCCGAAAGCCAGATGCTGACCGGCGACCAGAACATCGTCGACGTGCGCTTTCGCGTGATTTGGCAGATCGATCCGGCGCATCCCGAATATTTCGTCTTCAACATCCTCGATCCCAGGGAGACCGTCAAAGCGGTCGCCGAGAGCATCATGCGCGAAGTGGTCGGCTTGAAGACCATCGACGGCGTGCTGACCAGCGACCGCAAGTCGATCGAGCCGGACGTGCTCGATCGCATGCAAAAAGTGCTCGAGGGCTACAACGCCGGCGTCTTGATCAAGCAAGTGCAGTTGCAGTCCGTCGACGCTCCTGAAGAGGTGATTCCCGCCTATCGCGACGTCACCGCGGCGCAGCAGGATCAGCAGCGCGCGGTCAACGACGCCGACACCTACGCGAACCGCGTGGTGCCCGAGGCGGAGGGCGCAGCCGCGCGCATCCTCGCCGAAGCCAGGGCCTATCGCGAGCAGACGATCCTTCAAGCCAAGGGCCAGACCGCCCGTTACAATCAAATCTATGCGCAGTACAAGAACGCGCCCGGCGTCACCCGCGAACGCATCTATCTGGAGACGATGGAGCGCGTGCTCGGCTCGATGAGCAAGACGATCCTCGACGCCAGCGGCGCCAGCGCGCCGGTGCCCTATCTCGCGCTCGAACCGCTGCAGCAAAAGCCCGAGGGAGCCGCCAAATGAAAAATCCCATCGGCGGCTTCGCGGTCCTCGTCATCGTCGTGCTCGCGATCGTCGTGACGAGCAACACGTTTTTCATCGTCGAACCGACGGAACAGGCGCTGGTGCTGCGCTTCGGCCAGCCGGTGCGCGATCTCATCGGCGCGCCGGGCCTCTACGCCAGGGTTCCGTTCATCGATACGGTCGTCTACATCGACAAGCGCATCCTCAAGCTCGACAACGAGCGCCAGGAGGTGCTGGTCGCGGAAAATCAGCGGCTAGAAGTCGATGCGTTCGTGCGCTATCGAATCTCCGATCCGCTGCGCTTCTATCAGTCGGTGTTCGACGTCAAAGGCGCCGACGCGCAGCTCGGCGGCATGCTGAATTCGGCGTTGCGCCGCACGCTGTCGGAAGCCTCGATCGTCGACATCGTGCGCGACAAGCGCGACGCGCTGATGGCCGAAATTCGCGATCAGGTCAGGGCGGGCGCGGAGCGATTCGGCGTCGAGGTCGTCGACGTGCGCATCAAGCGCGCCGACCTGCCGCCGGAGAATTCCGAGGCGGTGTTCCGTCGCATGCAAGCCGAGCGTCAGCGGCTCGCCGCGACGTTCCGCGCGCAGGGCTCGCAGCAGAGCCAACAGATCAAGGCCGACGCCAACGCCAAGGTGACGGTGACGATCGCGCAGGCTCAGCAGCAGTCCGACCAGATCCGCGGCGAGGGCGACGGTGAGCGCAATCGTATTTTCGCCGAGTCCTACGGCAAGGACCCCGAGTTTTTCGCCTTCTATCGTTCGATGCTGGCCTATGAAACCGGGTTCAAGGGCGAAACCCGCGCGATCCTGAGTCCAAAGTCGGATTTCTTCCGCTATTTCTCGACGCCGACGCCGACGCCGACTCCGGCGCCGATGGCGGCCGAGGCGCCGGCGAATGCGCCGGCGGCGAAGTGAAATGCGTGATTTCGGCGCGGCGATCGGGCTCGTTTTCGCCATCGAGGGCTTGCTTCTGGCCGGGTTCACCGAGGCGATGCGCAGGCGCATGGCCGAAGTCGCGCGGCAGAATCCCGGCCGACTTCGTGGCGTCGGCCTGGGCGCGGCGATTTTCGGGGTGGCCATAGTCTGGGCCTCGCGAACGCTGCTTTAGCGCGTTGGGGGCGCTCCGCTTCGCCGCGTAACGGACATGATTGCCGGTTAAGTCGCCTACAATCGCGGCGCGAAGCTGCGAGATTCAGGAGAGAGGACGCCATGCGTTTTGATCACGTCGATGCGACGACCCGTTCCCACGGCTTCAAGCGCGTGGCGCTTGTCTTGAGTGTCGCAGCGATGACGATCGGCGCGCCGGCGCCGTTGATGCCCGCCGCGTCCGCTTTCGCGCAAGCGCGCCCGACCAATCTGGCCGACCTCGTCGACAGCGTCGCCGAGGCGGTGGTCAACATTTCGGCGACGCAAACGGTCGAGGACAAAAACGCCGAGGCTATGCCGGACCTGCCGAAGGGCACGCCCTTCGACGACATGTTCGAGCAATTCTTCAAGAACCACGGTATGAACGGCGCGCCGCAACGCCAGCACAGATCGTCCTCGCTCGGCTCCGGCTTCGTGATCGATCCCAGCGGCATCGTGATCACCAACAATCACGTCGTCGGCGACGCCAACGATATCGTCGTCATCTTCACGGACGGGCGCAAGCTGAAGGCCAAGGTGATCGGCAAGGATCCCAAGGTCGACGTCGCCGTGCTGAAGGTCGAGAGCGACAAGCCGTTGAAGACCGTCAAGTTCGGCGACAG
>JBKQKS010000171.1:0-4216 GCA_052147395.1 Roseiarcus sp. | reverse complement strand
TTCCGCCAGGTCGGCCTGCTTCCGCAAGTCGGCTTCAAATTCGGCCACTGGACCGATACGATCATGGTGCAGCGTTCGCTGGGGCTAGGCGGCTCCGCGCCGCCGGAGGTTTGAGGGGCGTCATTATGAAACGCGAGTTCACTCACGAGTCCTTTCGCGCGCCGCGAGCGCTGCGCGTCACCGAGACAGAATTTCGTCGAGGATTATTCGTCGGCTCCTGCTTCGCGGAGAGTCTCGGGCACCATTGCCAGCACGTGTCTGGCACGCCGCACGACTACGCGATGTATCATTCCAAGGCGGATCTCGACGCCCTCACGACGCGTCCGATTTCGGATTACGACTATGTCGGCATTTCCATCGCGCTGCGCTTTCTCGTGCCGGAGGATGCCTACAACCGTATTGCTCTGGATGACGAGGCGGCTTTCGAGGCGATGTTCCGAGCTGCTGTCCAAAGATTGACGCTATCGGTCGAGGACCTGCTCGCGTATCTCTCCGAGCGCAACGTTCCCACGTTCGTTTGTGATTTCCTGGCGCCGCAGCAGAATCTAGAGGGTCGGCTGTTTCGCCGGCGCAGCTACTCGAATTTCGCCTATTTCGTTGCGCGCTTGAACGAAGAGCTGGAAGACCTCGTCAACAAATTCAGATATTGCTACCTGCTCAGTCTGGACGAGATCGCGGCGACGCTCGGCAAGATGCATCTGCAAGACGAAGTCGTCTTCCTTTCCAGTCACGGCACGCTGATGACGGACTGGGGTCATGCCTACGACCAATCGCGTTTGGAGCCCATGGCGCCGTTGAGCGCCCATTACGAACTGCGCTTGGGCGAATTCTTCCAGGCGGTATGGAACGAAATCGATGCGTCGATCCGGACCTTGCGCCAGCAGGATGCCGTCAAACTGGCGCTGGTCGACCTCGACGATACGCTCTGGCGCGGCGTCGTCGGCGAGGGGCAATTGAGCCCCGTGCCGGTCGAAGGTTGGCCGCTGGGTTTTGCCGAAGCGCTGACCTATCTGCGCCGTCGCGGTGTGATCCTCGGCATCGTGTCGAAGAATGACGAAGCGCTGGTCGCGAAGAAATGGCCGGAAATCTACAGCAACATCCTGAAGCTCGAGGACTTCGCGATTCGCAAAATCAATTGGGAGCCGAAGGCGGCGAACATCGAACGGATTCTCGCCGAAGTGAATCTCCTGCCGAGGAATGTGCTCTTCGTCGACGACAATCCCATCGAACGCCAGGCGGTCAAGGAGGCGTTCCCGGAGATCCGCGTGCTCGGCGCCCATCCCCAATATCTGAAGCAGATTCTGATGTATGCACCCGAAACGCAAGTCCCTGTGATCACAGCAGAATCGGCGAAACGTAACGAAATGGTGCAAGGGCAGGTGTTGCGCGAACAAACTCGGCAGAAGCTGTCTCGCGCGGAGTTCCTGGTCTCCCTGGAAGTCGGCGTACGCGCGTTCGTCGTTGATGGCCTCGAACACGAGAAGTTCCCGCGGTGTTTCGAGCTATTGAACAAGACCAATCAATTCAACACCACGGGAAGGCGATGGTCGATGGACGAAATCGCCTCCTATTTCGCGGATGGCGGCAAGATTTGGGCGTTCGAGGCCTCGGATCGCTTTACCCGCTATGGGCTCATCGCATTGGGTATGACGCGAGGCGCAGAGCTGACGCAAATGGTGATGAGCTGTCGCGTCGTCGGCATGGGGATCGAGATTGCGGCGCTGTCGGTGCTCGAACGCGAGCTCTCGACATCGGGCGCGTCGGTGATCTCTGCGAAGTTCCAGGAAACGGCGAGCAACAACCTGTGCCGCGATCTGTTTCCGAAGAACGGGTATCATAAGACGGAGGCCGGTTACCGCACCGACGCTGGAATTGGCGCTGTCTGCCCGCCTCACATTCGTTTGGAAATCGTCTGACGCGCACGTCCCGTGTTTGCGCAGTCAGCCGCCGTTGCGGGGAACGTCGGGCGTCCCGAGCGAGCCCGATCCGCGCTACCAGGCCGCAATGGGATGGCCGATCAGCGTTACCGTTTTCGTGTAGTAGGGTAGAATTTTGCAGACGGAATAATAGAAGGCGGCGTATGAAAGCTTCGCCAGGAACAGCTTGTTTTGTCCGATCGCGAAGGGCACCAGGGTCGGCCGCGTGTTCAAATAGCTCAACGTGCCTTCGATGACGCCGAGCCAATGATAGTTGAGGATATCGTCGACGATCACCACGCCCTCGTTGGCGACGACTTGCTCGGCGATCTTGAGGTCGTTCAAAGTATGTTCGGCGGTATGGCCGCCGTCGATCGAGACGAAGCGAGCGACGCCCAAGCCGAGGCGCGCGGTCAGGTTCAGCTTCGCATCCGTGGAATCGCCCTGGATGATTTCCGTGTTCTTGCCGTTGTAGCGGTCGTAGCGCCGCAAATTCTCGGTAAAAGCGAACAGCGAGCCCTTCCCGGACTTGTCGATGTTCAGATGCTGCGCATCGAACAGGTCGACCGCGTAAGAACTGTGCGGCGGTTCGATCACCGCGTTGAGCATCATGTAGAACTTGCCGTGGTGGACGCCGATCTCGCAGCACCCGCCGGACTTGTTGATGTCCAGAGAGGCCAGCGTATCGATCACCTGGAACAGACCCTCGTGACACCAGCCTTCGACATTCGCGAACCCTAGGGATTGGTAGGCAGCTAGCGCCTGATGCTGGAGTCCCATCCGCTGTTCCCCTTCTGGAGCTCTTGCCGCCCGGGCTTTCCGTAGTTCGTGACGGCGCCGCGCCGGCATCTTAGGCAGATTCCGCCGTCCGGCAACAGCAAATCACGCAAGTCTCTCGGCAACCCGCTCCACCATGGATGGGGAACCGCTGTCGTGGACGCTCGCCGCGCGGGGACCGCGGCGGAGGGCTGAATAACGGCTAGGCCATGTGCGGGCGTTCTCCGCCCGGCATTTGCTTTTTTCAATCGCGGGCGCGAGCGCCGACGGGCGTGCGGGATACGACATCTCCGTCGCCTCCCGTTTCTCGAATTGGCGGAGGCCGAGCTTCGATCGCGTCCTCGAGCGGTTCGAGCGGCGCCCAGCGCTCGGCTTTCCTCTCGCCTGCCATGCCTGGCTGACGCCGATGCAAAGGCGCTGCGCCGCGTTATGATGCCGCGAGCGAATGTGTGACCGAGAAGGAAAGGACAGCCGCCGATGACAGCCGCCCAGGCTCGGATGTGGGACCAGCGTTATGCCGGCGAGGACTACGCCTACGGGCTCGCGCCCAATGCGTTCCTCGCCGCGCAGTCGCGACTGTGGGCGCCTGGGATGCGGGCTCTTGTTCCCGGCGATGGGGAAGGGCGCAACGGCGTGTTTCTGGCCGAACAAGGCCTCGTCGTCGAGACGCTCGACCTCTCGGAGCACGGCGTCGCCAAGACTCTTCGCCTCGCGGCGGCGAAAAACGTGAGCGTCGAAGCGCGCCAGGCCGACGCGCTGACCTGGGATTGGCCGCAAAACGCTTACGATCTAATCGCGCTCGTGTTCCTGCATCTCGTCGAGCCGGAGCGCCGGCGCGTTCACGCGCGTGCGCTCGCAGCTCTGAAGCCCGGCGGCCACATCGTGCTCGAAGCGTTCCGGCCCGAGCAGATCGAGCGTCACGGGCAGGGGACACGCGGCGGCCCGCGCGACGCTCAGCTGCTCTACACGCTCGACGATCTCAGCGATGATTTTGCCGCCGCCGAGATCGTCGAGCTCGCGGCGGCGGATGTCGATCTGAGCGAGGGCTTGCTGCATCGGGGCCCGAGCGCGACCGTCAGGCTGGTCGCGCGCAAGCGCTGAGCTCACGCCGTCGATGCCGCGCAGTCGCGGCACAGGCCCGAGATCTCGACCATCGACCGCGTGGAAGTGAAGCCGGCGCGCGCGGCGGTCGCCTGTAACGCCCTCGACAGGGTTTCGTCTTCGACCTCCGCGCTCTTGCCGCATTTTTCGCAGATCAGCAGCACGCTCTGGTGGGCGTGGTCGAAATGCTCGCAGCGCGCGTAAGCGTTGCGGCTCTCGATGCGGTGCAAGAAGCCATGGTCGAGGAAGAAATCGAGGGTGCGATAGACAGTGGGCGGCGCGATCGCCTTGCGCTCGCGGCGCGAGAGCGCCTCGATGATCTGGTAGGCGCCGAGCGGGGCGGGGCTTTCGCCGACGATGGCGAGCACGGACTGGCGCAACGGCGTGAGCTGCAGGCCCTTGGCCGCGCAATCTCGCTCCAC
>JBKQKS010000170.1:0-6622 GCA_052147395.1 Roseiarcus sp. | reverse complement strand
TCTTGAGCGTCGTTCGCATCGCCGTCTCCTGCACGGGCGCCAAACATCGCGCATCGTATCCAACGGCACTCTCGAATTCCAGCGGAACGGCGACGGCCGCCTCATCCACGGCGTCGGCATCGACCCGAGCATCGTGATGGCGTCGCTGAAGGCGGCGCTGAACGCGGCGCAGAGGTTGATGGTGAAAGGGGCGTAGGCCGCGAGCGCGGCTCGCCGTCACCGAAATCGCAAAATCCAGTCGCCGCCCATCAGCTTCGTTCGACGCGGATGAAGCGGCGCTTCGGATCGGTGTCCCATTTCAAATCCCGGCCGCGCTTGGCTGCCTCGGCGGCGCCAACTCCGCGCCAGACGCGGGCTCGGGCGCCCGAAATGGGGTCGAGCTCGCGTGATACGAGGCGTCGCGCCGCAGCATCTTCAATCACAACCGGCAGGGTGGCCGGCTATGGCCGATCTCGCGTAAGACCAAAGTTACTTTTTTCGTCCACGTTGGCGGCGGCATTCGCGGATCCAGACTTTGATTGCAAGGGAAGAAATCCTCAACGGAATTCGTAACCGCGAATTCCACCTCGTCTATCAGCCACAAATGTTGGCCGATGGCTCACGCATGGTGGCCGTCGAAGCGCTCGCGCGCTGGAACAGCCCCAAGCATGGGGCCGTTGGGCCGGTGGATTTCATCGAGATTGCCGAGCGCAGCGGCGTCATCAACGAGCTCGGCGCATTCGTGCTGCGTCAGGCCTGTGAGGATGCGAAGGCCTGGCCGGCAATTGTCGTCTCGGTCAATGTTTCGCCGCGCCAGCTACTCGCGGACGATTTCGTCGATTTCGTCGTGAAGACGGTTCAGGAGACCGGACTGCCGTTTGCGAGACTCGAGCTCGAGATCGTCGAGACCGCGCTCATCGAGGATTTCGAATCGGTCAAGAAGATCGTCGACAGCTTGCACGGGCGAGGAGTTCGTATTGCCCTCGACGATTTCGGCACCGGCTATTCGAGCTTGACCTATCTTCTCAAGCTGCCGTTCGACAAGTTGAAGATCGACAAGTCGCTGGTCGATGACGTCGGGACAGCGCGCTGCGCCGCGGTTGTTCAATCGATTGTCGCGATGGCGAAAGCGTTGGGACTCAAAATTACCGCTGAGGGGGTCGAGACCGAAGCGCAGCAGCTGTTTCTGCGGATCTGCGGTTGCCACTATCTTCAAGGGTATCTGTTTTCGCGCCCGGCGCCCGCCGAAACAATCGCCCAAATGCTGAAAGTGGTTCAGACAGAGCGTCGCGCCGTTTAGAGCGTTTTCCGATCAAACCGACACCCCGTCATTGCGAGGAACGCAGTGACGAAGCAATCCAGGGGCCACAGCCCGGCCGCCCTGGATTGCTTCGCCGCGCTCGCTTTTGACGGCGGCGATTCAGATGGATCGGGAACCGCTCTAGTCCGCGGCTCGGCCCCGCCGGTCGCGAGCGGTTCTCGACGGCCCTTATTTCGTCAGCACGATCTTTCCTCCGGTATTGCCGACGCCAGTCGGCACGGGAATGTTGCTCGAGCTGTAATTGGTATTCAAGACAACGTTGGCGGACTGGAACACCACCAAATCGTGGGCGACAACTATGGTGTAGTCGGCGGAACTGCCAACATTCGCATGTCCGCCAATGTTGAGCGTGCCCTGCGGGAAATAGACGGTTCCATGGATATTTTGCGCGTTGTCGCTCCAAATTTTGTGCGTCGCCGGAGAGCCCGCGGGCATATTGTTCGGATCCTCCCAGAACACCAAGCCGACCATCGGATCCGACGCTGAGGAGGGCGCCGTAAGGCTGATCCCGGAATTCGGTTGTCCGTCGAGCACGGCGCCGCTGGTGAGGTAAATGCCGACGTCCGTTCCCTGTATGGCGCCGCCCGCATTGATCGACAGCGTCCCGCCGCGCAGGATGTAATCGCCGGCATTGAAAATGGCCGTTCCCTTCTTGATGGAAATTCCGTCGCAATATACGCCCGGCTGAAGCGGGACGTTCGAGGAACTGAAGGCGAAGTCCGTATAGTCGCAGCTGCCGTTGATGTTTGGAGGCGGCGCGCGGCTGGCGAGCGGATCGGGAACCACCGGACAGTCGGTTATTGGCGTGGGAGTGAAAGCGCTTCCCGCGTAGCCCCCCGCGGAGCAGGCCTTGGACGATGTGATCTGTCCATTCGTCGTGCCGCTCAACCCGTCTGAGGCAACCGAATTGGAAATGATCGCGCATTTCGGCGCCGAGATATTGCTGTTGGCGAACGCGTCGAATGCGGACGACGCGGCCGGATCGAGCACGAGAACGCAAATGGGAGACGACTTGTATTGAGCTGTCGACGTAACGGAAATCGAGTTGTCCGCGATTCCGAACTGCATGGCGACGAGCGGCGTCAAATCTCGAGTGATCGAAACCGTGACAGTCGAATTGTCGACATCCACGTCCGCGGTGACTTGATCCGGCGCGGCGAGGACCACATCGTGGGGAAGCTGCCATTGCGCCATGCCGGCGACGGATTGTTGAACGCTGGCGCTCGTGACGTTCGAGAGCGACATCACACGGGCGCCTGCGAGGGCGGCGGCGTCGGCGGCGGCCTGCGCGCTCCCGCGTTGGGACGTCATGTAGCCGTAGTTGATCGCGACCCAGGTCGCCGCGACCAAGACCGGGAGCGTCAATGCGAACAACACGGCCACGTTGGCCGCGGCGTCCGTCGCAAATTTGCGCAGCATGAGCCGCAGCCGGGAAAGGGCCTCCTTTCGTATGGCAAACGGACCGTTTCGCCCGCCGGATCGGCCCCTTGGGAAACTCATGATCGTCTTCGACCTCGAGTGGCGTGCGCACCAGGGCGCGCGCCGATTTCGGCGCGCTCTCGGCCTATTCCGCCGCTTGCAAAATCGGCTCTCTTTTCAATTTGGCCTGCCCGGCGTCACCGGTGCGCCCTCGACCGCTTCGTCGACCCCGGCGCCGGTGTTGCGAACAACGACATTCGCCGCGCCGCGAAGCACGAAGCGGAGGTGGTAGCTGAGCAGCCGCCAGTTTACGGGCTTGGTCACGAAAGACGTCGCTCCGGCCTCGTAGGCGCGATCGATGCTGACGACATCCTCGTACCCCGAGACCATCACGACCGGAAGTTCGGCCAGGGCGGGATCGGCTCGGAGGGTTCGGACCATCTCGATGCCGTCGATGCCCGGCATGTCGATGTCCAAGAGCACTATATCATAGCGCGCTTCGGCCAACATCTGCAGCCCGGCTTCGGCGCCCGCCGCCGTATCGACGGTCGTCGTCGGCGTCGTGAGATAGACGCCGACAAATTCTCGCATGATCGGATCGTCGTCGATCGCGAGAACTCGGATCTGGTCTGTCAGCACATAGCGAAAGGGTGTCTGCGTCGTTGCGCTTTGCATTTGAACGGGACCAAATTCATGATGCCGGCCAGGGGGAGAGATTTCATCTCTTTATGAAGACCAACTTCTAACTAATCGTTGATACCCCGTCGTTAGAAGTGTCAGTCGCGTTCAACCGGCGTTAAGAAACAGCATCAACGTAGAATAAGGCGCCAATGCCCCGTCTGAAAACCATCCGAGGCAAACTCGTTGCGCTCATCTGCGGCGCCGTGGTGTTAGCGCAACTGACAGCGGCGATTTTGTCCGCTTGGCAAGCCGCGCAACGCTATGCCGCGCAAAAGAGCGACACCCTGATCGCCACGGCTCAGGTGCTTGCGGCGGCATCGGCGCGGGCGACGGCCACGAACGACTCGCGGTCCGCATATTCGGCGATCCGGGCCATTGGGCGCATTCCGAGCGTTTCCTACATCGAGGTGTCGACGCGCGACGGACGGGTTCTGGCGGATCTCGGCGGAGCCGAACGGCTTTCTACGGACGTGAAGATCAACGCGAATTCGCCCCATATAGCCATCGGAAGCCTGCTCGAGAGCCACACGGTCGAAGTCGAGGCGCCGGTTATCGATGGCGGAGTCGATGTCGGCGCAGTCTTGTTGGTGGCCAATACCCGCGACTTTGCCGCGCACGTTCGCTCTGACGTAGCGACGACGGCGGTCGGCGGCATGCTCGGGCTGGCCCTCGCCCTCGCCCTGGCGCTCAGACTGCAGCAATCCATGACCAGGCCGCTGCGCAATCTCACTTCCACCATGCGGCAGATAAAGGACCGTCACGATTATTCGGTGACGATGCCGCAGCAGAGTTCCGACGAGATCGGAGTTCTCATCGCCGGTTTCAACACGATGATTGGCGACATCCGCGAGCGCGACGAACGCTTGATGAGGCATCTCGCCCAGTTGGAGCAGGACGTCGCCGACCGTACTCGCGACTACCGCGACGCGGCAGATGAGGCGCAGGCTGCGAACCAAGCCAAGTCCGACTTCCTCGCGACCATGAGCCATGAAATCCGCACGCCCATGAACGGCATCATGGTGATGGCCGAATTGTTGACGATGAGCGGGCTGCCGGGCCGCGCGCGCCGCCACGCCGAAGTGATCGCCAAATCCGGTCAAAGCTTGCTCGCTATCATCAACGATATTCTCGATCTTTCGAAAATCGAAGCGGGGCGGTTGGAGGTCGAAGCCCTCGATGTCGACCCGGTGGAAGCGGCAGATAACGTCTTGCGGCTGTTTGCCGCACGTGCGCGCTCGAAGGGGTTGGATCTGGCCTCGCAAGCAAGGGTTCCGCCGGGAACGTCGATTGTGGCGGATCCTGTCCGGCTCGGCCAGGTTCTCAGCAACCTCGTCAACAATGCGCTGAAGTTCACCGAGACCGGTTCGGTCGAGGTCGATATCGCGCCTGATCCTGCCCAACCGGACTGGACCCGATTTCAGGTCATCGACACGGGCATTGGCATCGATGCCGACAAGCTCGGCTCGATATTCGATGCGTTCTCGCAGGCGGATCAGACAACGACGCGTCGCTTCGGCGGCACCGGCCTCGGTCTCGCCATCGGCAAGAAGCTAGTCGCGGCGATGGGCGGAAACCTGGCGGTCGCCAGCGAGGTCGGCCGCGGCTCGATTTTCCATTTCTCGCTTCCGACGAGTGCGAGATCGGTCGCGAGCCCAGCGCCGCAGGCGCTGAACCTCGCGCCCCTTGCTCTGGTCTCACTGCCGGGGTCCGCGACTCGCGACAGCGCGGTTCTCTATCTCGGTGAGATCGGCTTCGACGCGCGCGCGAGCGCGGCGCCGCCGCAACCAAGCCTTTTGGCAACGGCCGGACTGCTGCTGACGACGCCGGAGGCTTTGCGCGAGCACGGCCGCCCCGCGCTGGCGCCGGGCGGCGTCGTTGCCGCGCTGGCCGATCCGACGGAGCTGACGGACGACCTGGTGCGCCGCGGGATCGCGGATCGCGTCATGCAATACCCGCTCACGCGCGTCGAAGTGTTCGAGATCGCCGAGTGGATGGCGGCGGGTCGGCCGCCCGAGGCGCTCGTTGCGAAGGCCGCTCAACCACAAATGGCGAGCTATCCGAGCGCGCGCGTGCTGGTGGCCGACGACAGCCCTGTCAACCTCGAAGTGGCTCAGTCCGCCTTGGCGCGTTTGGGCGTAACCCCGACCACCGTCAGCAACGGTCGTGAAGCCTTCGAGGCCTATCGAACGCGAGCCTGGGATCTGATCCTGATGGACGGCAGTATGCCGGACATGGACGGTTTCGAAGCCTGCCGCGCGATACGGGCCCACGAGGAGCGGGAGGGCCGCGCCCGGACGCCGGTCGTCGCCTTGACCGCCCACGTCGTCGGGACGGCTGCCGACGAATGGCGCGAGGCGGATATGGATGGCGTCCTCCACAAACCCTATACCCTCGCCGAACTCACCGCGGTTTTCGAGCGCCACCTGCGCGGGCGCGTGGAAACGCCTCAGCCGCGGGAGACGGAGAACGCGCCGGCCGCGGCGGAAGCGAGTCCAACGCTCATCGATCCGGCAGCGCTCGAGGGCTTGCGCGAAATGTCCGGCGACCCGGGTCTCGTCGCGCGAGTGGCGAGACTCTACTGCGCGACCGCGCCGACGCATGTCGCCGAGTTGCGCGAAGCCGTCGCCGCCGCCGATCTGAAGCGTTCCGCCTCTGCCGCTCATGCATTGAAATCCATGAGTTTGAACATCGGCGCGCGAGCCCTGGCCGCTTCGGCGGCGCGCATCGAACACAACGCCAGGGATGATCGAGAGCTGGCCGCGGCCGCCGACGTGGAACAATTGGCGGAGCTTGCCGAGAGAACTTTCGCCAAATTGCGTCGAGACGCAGCGTGACACTGCGGCCTCCACGTGCGTCATCGCTCCTGCGAAATCTCAACTGCGCCATGCCCGGCGGCAAACGTGCGCTTCGACCTTTCGGTCGCCCAAAGCCGCCATTCCGTCATCGGGCAGTTGCGGACGGATGCATCGGCGCCCGCACGTGTGCGGCGCCGCGGGGCGGAAGCTGCGAGTTGACCTTGCTCTCGCGACGCCCTTCCTTTCATGGCTGTTCGCGCTTAACGTTACGTCATGTCCGCTTCGGCCCTCACCGGCGTCCTGGCGGGCGCGGTTGCGGGCTTTAACCGCGCGGCCGCGCTCGCGCCGGGTTTGCACGCCCATATCGCCGCGGCGATCGAGGCGGAGGCGGAGGGCCGGCGGTTCTTTCTCTGGCTGCCGGTGTTCG
>JBKQKS010000169.1:0-8797 GCA_052147395.1 Roseiarcus sp. | reverse complement strand
GACCCGGGGGCTGGTGGCGCGTCGAGCACGCCGAATACATGCTCGCGCTGCGCATCAACCGCCTGAACGGCGACTGGGAGGACTATTGGGCCGCCCTCGCCGCCAACCCTCCCGCTCCCGCAAATCGTAACCGCCCAAACGTATCACAAAACCCCGCCGCTTAATTGCACAGCTTTGGTTCGCACCCCCGGGGAGTCACGCGCTTTTCGCGAAAAACCGGCGTTCCCCTTTTCGAGAGCGCGCTCTAGCCCGCCCGAGCGGCGGACCGGGCGCCTTCGACCAGCGTCTTGCCGAGCGTCCAGATCGGGCCGGCGACATCGTGACTCGCGGCGATCACCGCATCGAAGGCCGCTTCGATCCACCGGCAGTCTTCCGAATCGATCACCAGCGCCGGCAGCAATTTGATCGTTCGGTTGGCGTGTCCGGCCACCTGCACCAGGATCTTGTGGTCCCTGAACAGAGGAATCGTGACGAGCTGGCAGAACAGGCCTTTGTTCATCGTTTCGAGAAGCGTCCACGACGCCCTCAATTTGAGGGATTTCGGCTCGCCGAGCTCGATGCCGATCATCAAGCCTTTTCCACGGACGTCCTTGACCAACTCGTAACGCTGCCTCATGCCGCCGAGGCTGGTCATCAGCGTATGGCCTCGAGCCTCCGCATTTTCCACGAGCTTTTCGTCCTCGAGCACGTCGAGCGTCGCGATGCCCGCCGCCATCGCCATATCGTTCTTTGCGAAGGTCGATCCATGAACCACCGCCTTGTCCATGCGGTCGAACACTCTGGCGAATACCTGTTTTTGCAGCAGCACGACGCCTATGGGCGCGTGTCCGCCCGAGAGCCCCTTGCCGACGAGGAGCATGTCGGGCTCGGCCCCCCAATGTTCCACGGCGAAGAAACGGCCAGTCCGCCCCAGTCCGGTCTGGATTTCGTCGGCGACGAACAGCGCGCCGTATTTCTTGCAAAGGTCATGAGCGGATCTGAGATAATCGGCCGAGGGCATGTTCACGCCCTTGCCTTGGATAGGCTCGACGCAGAACGCCGCGACGTCGCGGTTTTTCAACGCGCGCTCGAGCGCCGGTAGATCATCGAAGGGGATTTCGACGTAGCCGGGGACTAGGGGGCCGAAGCCGCGACGGTAGATGTCGTCGCCCACCGCGGACAACGATCCATAGGTCAATCCATGGAACGAGTTTTCGCAATGTACGATTCCGGGTCGGCCGGTCGCCGCGCGCGCGAACTTGATCGCGGCCTCGAAAGCCTCCGTGCCCGAATTGGCGAAAAAAGCCTTCTGCAGCCAAGGCGCGTAACCCAGCAGGCGCCCGGCGAGAATCCCGGCGAGCGGCGAAACGTCCATTTGAACGAGATTGGGCAAGTCGCTGTCGAGCACGGACCGCAACGCCGCCGTCAGGCGCGGATGGTTTCGTCCGATCGCGAATACGCCCCAACCGCTGAGGAGATCGAGATAGCGCGCGCCGGACGCATCTTGCAGATAGCTGCCTTTGCCGCTGACGAAGCGCACGTCGAACCCGATGGTCTTCAGCACTCGCACCATCATATTGTTCATGTGACGGGAATGCAGTTCATAGCGATCGGCCTCGCGAGCCAAGAAGAGCGCGTGCATATCGTCGTGTTGATCCGACTGTATCGATTCCAAACTCGGCTCGACTTCCGTCATCGAGAGCCCCCCTGGAGCCGGCGCGTGACGGCGCCCTCCCTCTGCCCGATACGCTCGAGATGCGAATGGGACGGCGCCGAACATCCCCTAACACATTTCGTTCGTTCGAACCCTTCTCGCCTTGTCACCGAATTAGCCTGTCTCACGAGAGGGGTGCAGTCCACGGAGGATGCGCTGGTCGCCGATGCGATGTTCGAGGAAGCGGACGAGCCATTGCTGCCTCTACCCAAATCGAAGAACTTCGCTTTTGGAGGCGTCGACGATGTAGTTCACCCGGGTGCGATCGATCGCCGTCGCCAGAGCGTCGAGAGCGTCGTACGCGCCTCGCCCCGGCCGGAAGCCGTAGCTGAAGCCGAGGAAATCTTCCTCTGTGGCGTTCGGCGCGTCCGCCACGGCGCGCTGGACAATCCTCGGGTCAAGCCCGAGGACGAGCCTTGTCCTCCAGCGCCGCCGCCGCCAGCGGGTGTCGTCCGCCGTCCGGTTTGGGTATGTAGACCCGCCGGCTCGACGTCGCCCGGGTCCTCACTCCGTGGCGAACGTACGCGGCGCCGGGCTGATCACCGTCGCTACGCCGTTGCTGATCTGCATCACGGCGAGGCCGCGCTCGTTGCGGCCGTCGTTGCGAAAGCGGAACACGCCGTCGGCGCCATTGAAGCCCGACGGACTGGTCAGCGTCGCCTCGCTGAAGCGAGCGGCGCCTTGCGTGCGCGTGAGCGCCGCGACCAGTGAGATCGCGTCATAAGACAGCGTCGCGAGCCGCGGCGGGTCGCTCTTGTACGCGGCCTTGTAACGGCTGGCGAACGAATTGAAGCCCGCGTTCTCCGGCGCCGAGAACCATCCGCCCTGCAGCGCGGGCAGCTTCAGCACGCGCGGATCGTTCCAAACGCCAGTGCCGAGCAGCTGGCTCTTGATCGGGGTCGCCGCGAGCGCAGCGCCGAGCGCGCTCATGCCGTCGGCCTGCTCGGCAACGAACGCGGCGTCAATCGGCTCGGCGTTGGAGGCGATCTCCTGCACCGCGCCTGCCGGCTGACCCGGCGGATAGCGTGCGATCGTGACCAGCTTCATATTCTGCTTCGAGGCCTCGAGCTGGGCTTCGGTGACCGCGACATTGGCGTATTCATCGAGCGGCGCGAGCACGACGAGCGACCTCTTGCCCTTCGACGCGGCATAGTCGATGATTCGATCGACATAGGATTCGATCAGGAACGACAGCAGATAGACGCCGTCCGACGCGGACGTTACATCGGTCGAGAAGGCGATGACAGGCTTGCCGGCCGCCTTGGCGATCGGACCGACGGCGCGGACGTCGGCGGCGAACAGGGGTCCGACCAAGATCTGCGCTCCCGCCCCCAGTTCAGCCTGCGCCGCCCGGGTCGCCCCGTCGGGAGTCGAGTGATCGTCCTCTACGATGACGCTGATATCGCCGGCGCCCGACTCGTCGACCGCGAGCTTGGCGGCATTGCGCAGCGCCTCGCCGATCGCGCTTGCCGCGCCGTTCTGCGTCAGCGGCAGCACCATGCCGACGCGCACAGGTCCAGTTCCAAACGAGTCGCCGATCGAATCGGGCGGAGCCGCACTCGACACCTGCGGCGTCGGCGGCGCGCTTTCGTTGGCGCCCGAGAACATGCCGCCCATGGAATTGCAGCCCGCAAGGCCGATCGACGCCGCAACGATGATGACGAACCCAAGGGCGCGCTTCGGCGCGAACCTTATCGTTCCGGCAGTCATCCTTTCCCTCCCCAACTCACGAAGGGCGTTGTCTGCTTCGCCAGCGAACGACGCACTTGTTGTCGTCAACGTCCGAACCTCCTACAGCCTCGCCAATTCAGATGGCATTGTGGCATTTTCGCTTTCGAATGATAAGAAAAATAGACTTCGTGTCGTCGCAGAGGACTTCGCAGGGAAGGACCGATATTCCATGTCATCGCCCACTCCCGAACGCGCCTCGAGCCCGCGGCGCGCTTTTGCCGCGCTCGGCGCGAGCGCCATGGCGCGTCCGCTCGCGCCCGGACTGCACATCGTCGCCACTCCGATCGGCAATCTCGGCGACGTCACGTTGCGCGCCCTGGAAACGCTGGCGGCCGCCGACGCCGTGCTCGCGGAGGATACCCGCGTCTCGCGCCGACTGCTCGACGCCTACGCGATCTCGACGCCGCTCGTCGCCTATCATGAGCACAATGCCGCGGAGATGCGACCGAAGCTCATCGCCCGGCTCCGTGAGCGCGAAGCGCTCGTGCTGATTTCGGATGCCGGCACGCCGCTCATCTCCGACCCGGGCTACAAGCTGGTCACCGAGGCGATTGCGGACGGGATCGCGGTCACGACGCTGCCCGGCGCCAACGCGGCGCTTGCGGCGCTGACAGTCGCGGGCCTACCGACGGACCGATTCTTCTTCGAGGGCTTCCTGCCGGCGAGGAGCGGCGCCCGTCGCGAGCGCCTCAATGCGCTCGCGTTCATTCCCGCCAGCCTCGTGTTCTACGAGGGGCCGAGCCGGCTCGCGGATTCGCTCGCCGACATGGCGCGGGAGCTGGGCCCCAGACTCGCCGCGGTCGCGCGCGAGCTGACGAAACTTCACGAAGAAGTGCGCCGCGGCAATCTCGCCGAGCTCGCCGCCCATTACGCCGCGGACGAAGAGCCGCGCGGCGAAATCGTCGTCGTCGTCGCGCCGCCGGGGCCGGCGGCAAGACCCGACGCCGTTGAGCTGGAGACGGAACTCAGAGGCGCGCTCGCAACGCTGTCGGTCAAGGACGCGGCCGCGGCGGTCGCGGCGCGCTCGGGCCTGCCGCGCCGCGAGGTCTACAGCCTCGCGCTTCGGCTCGCCGGCGAACGGCGATGAAGCGCGACGCCGAATCCCGGCGCGGGGCGCATCGCTGGGGTCTGCGTGCCGAGTGGATAGCCCAGCTGTGGCTGATGGCGAAGGGCTATCGCCCGCTGGCGCGCCGCTATTCGGTCAAGGGCGGCGAGATCGACCTCATCGTCGCGCGTGGCTCGACCATCGCTTTCGTCGAGGTCAAGGCGCGCGCCTCGATGGACGACGCCGAGATCGCGATCGATGCGCGAAAGATCGCGCGCATCGCCCGTGCGGCGCGGCATTGGACAGCGCGTCACCCGTGGGCGCTGCGATGCAACCTGCGCGGCGACGCGGTGTTTCTCGCCCCGCGTCGGCTTCCCCGCCATGTCGCCTCGGCGTATACCCTGCCGATCGACCTTTTCGAACGAGCCTGAGATGAAGCTGAACGTCGTCGTGCAAATGGACCCGATCGAACGGATCAGGATCGCCGGCGATTCGACGTTCGCGCTACTTCTCGAAGCCCAGGCGCGCGGCCATGCGCTCGGTTATTATACGCCGGATCGTCTCTCGCTCGACGGCGCACGGCTCGTTGCGCCCGTGCAGCCGCTCACGGTGCAGGACGTCGTCGGCGAGCATTTCACGCTCGGCGAGGCCAGGCGCATGGATCTTTCGCAAGCCGACGTGATTCTGCTGCGCCAGGATCCGCCCTTCGATCTCGCCTATGTGACGACGACGCATCTGCTCGAGCGGCTGCAGCCGGAGGTGCTCGTGGTCAATGACCCGCGCGCGGTGCGCGACGCGCCGGAAAAGATGTTCGTGATGGATTTCCCCGAACTCATGCCGCCGACGCTGATCTCGCGCGACCGCAGCGAGATCGAGGCCTTCCGCGAGCGTCACGGAGTCGTGGTAATGAAGCCGCTCTACGGCCACGGCGGCGCGGCCGTATTGAAGATCGAACGGCGCGACCCCAATTTCGGCTCGCTGTTCGATCTGTTCTCGACGGCGTTCCGTGAGCCCTGGGTGATCCAGAAGTTCCTGCCCGAGGTCGCGGCCGGCGACAAGCGCATCATCCTGGTCGACGGCGAGCCGCTCGGCCTCGTCAACCGCGTGCCGGCGAGCGACGACATCCGCGCCAACATGGTGCGCGGCGGCGCCGCCGAGGAGGCTGAGTTGACGCAGCGCGAGCGGGAAATTTGCGCCCGCATCGGCCCGGAGCTGAGACGGCGCGGCCTCATTTTCGTCGGCATCGACGTGATCGACGGCCATCTTACCGAGATCAACGTCACCTCGCCGACGGGTCTGCGAGCAATTGAGCGTCTGGGCGGCCCGAATCTCGCGGCGGCGATCTGGGATGTCATAGAAGCCAAGCGACGCCAGAGGCCGTGAGACCCGAACATGCACAACGTATCGCTGGAGTCCCCACCCCGCCGCGCCCGATCCGCGCCCGCGCGCGTGAATTTCGATCGGGCGCGCCTCGATCGCGATCTCGAGGCGGTTCGGCGTGCTCACGAGGGCGACGAAGCCGGCTATCGCGGCGCGACGGTCGAGCTGTTCCGCGCCGTGCTCGATCGCTCGCGCGACGAGGCGCGCAGACTCCTAGAGTCGGGAGGCCGGGGTCGGGCCTGCGCCGAGCGCCTCAGCGAAGTCGAGGATCACCTGATCCGCGCCCTGCACCACGAGTTCAAAAGACGGCATGCGGGTGAGGCCGGGTCCGGGCTGGTGACCATCATTGCAGTCGGCGGTTACGGCCGTGGGATGCTGGCGCCGGGCTCCGACATCGACCTCCTGTTTCTGCTGCCGGTAGGCGCCGGGGCCGGCGCGCGCAAAGTGATCGAATCGATCCTCTACGTGCTCTGGGATCTCAAGCAGAAGGTCGGCCACGCCACGCGCACGATCGACGAGTGCCTGAAGCAGGCGCGCGCCGACATCACCATTCGCACCACGCTGCTGGAAGCGCGCCTGCTCGACGGCGACAATGCGATCTTCGAGCGCTTGCGCACGCGGTTCGCCAAGGAGATCGTCGCCAAGACCGCGAGCGAGTTCGTCGCCGCCAAGCTCAGCGAGCGCGACGCGCGCATCAAGCGCGCTGGCGAGTCGCGCTATCTCGTCGAGCCCAACGTCAAGGAGGGCAAGGGCGGCCTACGCGATCTCAACACCTTGTTCTGGATCGCCAAATACGTCTACCAGGTGCGCGACCCCGGCGACCTGGTGAAGGCCGGACTGTTCTCGCCACAGGAGTTTTCCCTGTTCAGGCGCTGCGAAGAATTTCTCTGGTCGGTGCGCTGCCACCTGCATTTCGTCACTGGGCGCGCCGAGGAGCGGCTGAGCTTCGACGTGCAGAGGGCGATCGCCGGGAGGCTCGGCTACGCTGCCCGCGGCGGCCAGAACTCCATCGAGCGCTTCATGAAGCACTATTTCCTCATCGCCAAGGATGTCGGCGATCTCACCGCCATCGTCTGCGCGGCGCTCGAAGAGCGGCAGACCAAGCCGACCCAGACGCTCGACCGATTCCTGAGCCGACTGCGCCGCCGCCCGGCCGCCGTCGCCGATGCGCCCGATTTCCGCATCGACACCGATCGCGTCAATGTCGCTCGCGCGGACGTGTTCGAGCGCGATCCGGTCAATCTGATCCGCCTCTATTGGGTCGCCGACCGATCGAGTCTCGCGGTCCATCCCGATGCCACGCGGCTCGTCACCCAATCGCTGAAGCGCATCGACGCCAAGCTGCGCGCCCATCCCGAAGCCAATCGGCTGTTCCTCGAGATCCTCACCTCCCGCCGCTCGCCGCAGGTTGCGCTCAGGCGCATGAACGAGGCCGGCGTGCTCGGCCGTTTCATTCCCGAGTTCGGCCGCGTCGTCGGCATGATGCAGTTCTCGATGTATCACCATTACACCGTCGACGAGCACCTGCTGCGCACTGTCGGCGTGCTGAGCCAGATCGAGTCCGGGAGCCTTCGCGAAGATCATCCGCTCGCCGGCGAGATCCTGCCGTCGATCGTGCATCGCACCGTGCTCTATCTGGGCTGTTTCCTTCACGACATCGCCAAGGGCCGCAAGGAGGACCACTCGCTAGCCGGCGCCGACGTCGCTCGCCATCTCTGTCCGCGCCTCGGGCTATCGGCGGCGGACACCGAGCGCGTCGCCTGGCTCGTCGAATATCATCTGATCGTGTCCGACGCCGCACAGGGCCGCGACATCTCGGATCCGCGCACCGCGCAGGCGCTCGCGGCGAAGGTGCAGGAGATCGAGAACCTGCGCCTGCTGCTCGTGCTCACCGTATGCGACATCCGCGCCGTCGGGCCGGGCGTGTGGAACGGCTGGAAGAGCCAACTGTTGCGCAACCTCTATTGGGAGACCGAGGTCGTGCTCGGGGGCGGCCATTCCGCCATCGACCGCAAGTCGCGCGTGCTCGCGGCGCAAGACGCATTGCGCCGCGCGCTGCCGGACTGGTCGGACGCGGAATTCGACGTCTTCGCGCAACGACATTATCCCGCCTATTGGCTCAAGGTCGACCTGCCGCGCAAGGTCGCCCACGCCAAGCTGCTTTCGGCGATGGCGAAGGACGTGCGGTCGCTGGCCACCGAAGTCGCGACGGACGCGACCGGCGGCGTCACCGGCATCACCGTGGTGGCGCCGGACCATCCGCGCCTGTTGTCGATCATCGCCGGCGGCTGCGCCGGCGCCGGGGGCAACATCGTCGACGCCCAGATCTTCACGACAACGGACGGCTATGCGCTCGACACGATCTTCGTGTCGCGGGCCTTCGAGCGCGACGAAGACGAGATGCGGCGCGCCGCGCGCATCGCGCGCACCATCGAGGAGGCGCTGCGCGGCGAGATCCGAGTCAGCGACATCATCCTGTCGAAGCAGGATCGCGACGCGCGCACCCGCGCCTTCGCCATCGAGCCCGAGGTGGTGATCGACAACACCATGTCGAATCGCTACACGGTTTTGCAGGTCTCCGGCCTCGACCGATTGGGCCTGCTCTACGAGCTCACCTCGGCGCTGTCGAAGCTCAACCTCAACATCGGCTCCGCCCACATCGTCACCTTCGGCGAGAAGGCAGTCGATTCGTTCTACGTGACCGATCTCACCGGCGCGAAGATCACCGCCCCGTCGCGGCAGGCGGCGATAAAGCGACACTTGCTGGCGATCTTCCAAAGACCCTGAGTGCGAGCGGTGGACGTCGGCGCGCCCGGTAGTCGAAACCCAACGCCTGACGCCCGTGCGGGGACGTCGCGAAGGGGCGGATGGCGGACGTTGTATGCGCTGTCCAAATAGGAGCGTCGGCGTCCACGCCGACGTCTCGGTGCGAAACGTCGGCGTGGACG
>JBKQKS010000168.1:0-13021 GCA_052147395.1 Roseiarcus sp. | reverse complement strand
GTCCTGTCCTGGTAAGTTCGGGTATACATTTAGAACAGCGGCAGGGATACAGCCTGGGGCCGCTGGATTGCCGCGCTTCGCTCGCTTTTGACGACGGCTCGAGCCGTCGCTAACCTAGCGCCTATTGCCGACTTGGGTCTCGAGCTACGAGCACTTCGGCCGCCTGGCGGCGCCGGCGCGCGATCCGCTCGGGGGGATCGGACGCTCGGTCCCCGAGTCCGGCCTCGACAAGACGCCGATCGAGCTCGTCGATCTCAGCGCATCTGAGATCAATGGCTGTGGCATTGTAGGCGAGGTCGTTGACCTCGCTTCTTCCGCTTGGAAGAGTCGTGTGAGAATGAGGCGCTTACGCGCCAACCGAGGTCGTCCTTCGACAAGCTCAGGATGAGGGACCTCGGCTACAAAATGCCCCGCACGGGAATTTGCTCCGGTTTCCGATTGACCGCCCACACCCCAACCCTCTCCCCTCCTTCTACAAGCTCAGGATGAGGGTGGGAGGGGGGGCGAAATCGAAGACGCGCGCCGTTAGACCGGCGGCTGCAAGAACGGGTCCGAGCCAATCAGATTCAGGCTTTCGGCGAGGGCTTGCAATTGGTGCACGAGAAACCATTGCCCGGTATAGCGCCGTCGCATGATATCGAACCGGATATCCTCGACATGGGTTTCGTCGTGGTCGAGGCGCACCCACGGTTCGTCGAATTCCTCGCCCGTGTTATGCTCGAATCCCGAGCGGAGGCGAAGGATGAAGCTGTATTTCGAACCCCGCCACCGGCCAAGGATGTTCACGGGATAGTTGAATTTCGTCGGCGTGATCTCGCCGAGGAAGCGCGGCTTCAGAACTTCGGCGATGAACTGATCGCAACTTGCGGCGATCGCGGCCTTTTCGTCCGGCCGTAATTGCCGGACCCGCATCCAAACCCATTCGCGCTTCGGCGCCGCCTTCTTCGCCATCGCTTCGCGTCCTGCTGTCGTGGCGTTACTTTAGACTCGCGAGGCAGGAAGCGGCGACGTGGATTGTCGACGACTGATGACCGCACCGCCGTGTGGCGATCGACAGCGGCCGGGCGCGAGCGCCCGGCCGCGTTTTTCGTCACTACACTGTGCGGCCCGCGCCGCCGCCGATCGCGGCTTGCGCCGCAGCGAGGCGGGCGATCGGCACGCGGAACGGCGAGCACGAGACGTAGTCGAGATGCACGCTCTCGCAGAATGTGATGCTCGCCGGGTCGCCGCCATGCTCGCCGCAGATGCCGACTTTGAGGTTCGGCCGCGTGGCGCGGCCGCGTTCGGCGGCGAGCTTGATCAGTTGACCGACGCCTACGGTGTCCAGGGTGACGAACGGGTCTGCCGGCAGCAGCCCCTTGGTCGTATAGAGACCCAGGAACGAAGCCGCGTCATCGCGGGAAATGCCGAGCGTGGTCTGCGTCAGATCGTTGGTGCCGAACGAGAAGAATTCGGCGGTTTCGGCGATTTCGCCCGCCAGCAACGCCGCGCGCGGCAACTCGATCATCGTGCCGACCAGGTAGGGCACTTTGACGCCCGTCTCCGTCTCGATCTTCACCGCCGTTTCGACGACGATGTTCTTGACCAGATCGACCTCGCCGCGGCCCATGTTGACCGGCACCATGATCTCCGGGGTGACCGGCTTGCCGGTCTTGCGTCCCGCCTCGACCGCGCCTTCGAAGATCGCGCGCACCTGCATTTCGGCGATCTCGGGATAGCGCACCGCGAGCCGCACGCCGCGGAAGCCGAGCATCGGGTTGAACTCGTGCAACTCGGACGAGCGCAGGCGCAGCTTCTCCGCCGGAACGCCCATCGCCGCCGACACGTCGGCGATTTCCGCGTCGGTGTGCGGCAGGAACTCGTGCAGCGGCGGATCGAGCAGGCGGATCGTGACGGGCAGGCCGGACATGATTTCGAACAGCTCGGCGAAGTCGCCGCGCTGCATCGGCAGCAGCTTAGAGAGCGCCGCGCGGCGGCCCTCTTCGCTGTCCGCGAGGATCATCTCGCGCATCGCCACGATGCGGTCGCCCTCGAAGAACATGTGCTCGGTGCGGCAGAGGCCGATGCCCTCGGCGCCGAAGCTGCGCGCGGTGCGCGCATCGAGCGGCGTCTCGGCGTTGGCGCGCACTTTCATGCGCCGCATCGAATCGGCCCACGCCATCAGCGTGGCGAAGTCGCCGGTCATTTCCGGCTTCACCATCGGGACCGCGCCTTCCAGCACCTGGCCGGTCGAGCCGTCGATGGTGATGACGTCGCCCTGGTTCAACGTGACGCCGCCCGCATAGAGCTGCTTCTTGGCGTAATCGATGCGGATGCCGCCGGCGCCGGCGACGCAGGGTTTGCCCATGCCGCGCGCGACCACGGCCGCGTGGCTCGTCATGCCGCCGCGCGTGGTGACGATGCCTTCCGCGGCGTGCATGCCGTGGATGTCTTCGGGCGAAGTCTCGACGCGCACCAGGATTGTCTTCTTGCCGCCCTGCTTGAGCGCCTCCGCCTCGTCGGCGGTGAACACGATCTCGCCGCTCGCCGCGCCGGGCGACGCGGGGAGGCCGGTTGCGATCGGCTTGCGCTTGGCGCTCGGGTCGATGGTCGGATGCAACAACTGGTCGAGCGCCGAGGGTTCGACGCGGGTGATCGCCTCTTCATGGGTGATGAGGCCCTCGCTCGCCATGTCGACAGCGATGCGCAGGGCCGCGCGGGCCGTGCGTTTTCCATTCCGCGTCTGCAGCATCCATAGCTTGCCGCGCTCGACGGTGAACTCCATATCTTGCACGTCTTTATAGTGCCTCTCCAGCAGCAGCGTCGTGTCGACGAACTGCTTGAACACCTCGGGCATCACGGTTTCCAGCGACGGCCGGTCGGACCCCGCTTTCTTGCGCGCAAGCTCGGTGATGTTCTGCGGCGTGCGGATGCCGGCCACCACATCTTCGCCCTGCGCGTTGACCAGGAACTCGCCATAGAGCTCGTTGACGCCGGTGGAAGGATTGCGGGTGAAGGCGACGCCTGTCGCGCTCGTCTCGCCCATGTTGCCGAACACCATCGCCTGCACGTTGACGGCGGTGCCCCAGTCGGCGGGAATGTTGTTGAGTCGGCGATAGGTGATGGCTCGGGCGTTCATCCACGAGCCGAACACGGCGCCAATCGAGCCCCACAGCTGATCTTTCGGCGCCTGCGGGAACGGCTTGCCGGTCGCCTCGAGCACTTTGGCCTTGTAGTCGACGATGACTTCTTTCCAGTCGGCGGCGGAAAGGTCGGTATCGAGCGTGAGGCCCTTGCGATCCTTGTGCGCCTCGATGATCGCCTCGAAATTATGGCTGACGACCTCCAGCACGACGTTCGAATACATTTGGATGAAGCGGCGGTAGCTGTCGTAGGCGAAGCGCTCGTCGTTCGAAGTTTTGGCGAGCGTCACCACCGATTCGTCATTGAGCCCGAGGTTGAGGACGGTGTCCATCATGCCGGGCATCGAGGCGCGGGCGCCGGAGCGCACGGAGACGAGCAGCGGATTGCTCGAGTCGCCGAACTTGCGCCCGGTCTGGCGCTCGACGGCCGCGATGGCTTCCTCGACCTGTTGGGTGAGATCCGTGGGATAGGTCTGCTTGTTGGCGTAGAAATAGGTGCAAACTTCGGTAGTAATCGTGAATCCGGGGGGAACGGGCAGGCCCAACGCGGCCATTTCACCGAGATTGGCGCCTTTGCCGCCGAGGAGATTCTTCATCGCTCCCCGGCCTTCGGCCTTTTCGGCGCCGAAGGAATAAACCCATTTAGACATGAAGACCTCCCACTGGCCGGATCATCCGGCCAAACGTCCGCCTGCGCCGAGGGTAATGCCGAACATTGCCCACCCTACGCCGTGAAACAGCAGGTCGGCGCCCAAGAGCGTCCCCAGGACGTATAGGCTGTCGACCGGCCAGTGTGTGACTATGATCAATCCGAGCAGGAAAGTCACTGCGGCGGCGAAAAAGACCATGCCGCGTTGCGGCCCGGCCGGCAGGCGCCAGCCGAAGATGAACCGCACCACGCCCGCGGCGATCAGTCCGGCCCCGAGAAACAGCGTCATCGCCGTCGCGGCGGGGCCGGGGTAGAAGATGCACATCACGCCGACGAGGATATAGAGCGTTCCGCCGATCACCCACAGGAAGAATCGGCTCCAGGCGCGCGCGTGCATGCCGACGGCGATTTCGGCGAGGCCAGCCACGAGGAAGAACACGCCGTTGATCGTCACCATCGCCAGCGTGGACGCAAAGGCGAAGACGAGCGACGCGGCGCCCAGCACGGTAAGAAGCGCGCCGAAGGCGACGATCGCGGCCCATTTGGCCCGAAGGCGCTCGATCGCGGCGCCGAGGCTCTGTCGGGCCTCTCCGGAGGAGGCGGGGACGGACATGGCGAAACTCCCGTTGGCTCTCGACATTCACCGCGCGCGCTTGAGGTCGCCGAGGACTTGCGCCGCGTATTCTACCATCGGCACGATGCGCCCGTAATTGATGCGCGTCGGTCCGATCACGCCCAGCACCCCGGCGATGTGCGCGTCGCCGCCGCGCAGCGGCGCCGCGATCATCGAGGACCCGGAGAGCGAGAACAGCTTGTTCTCCGAGCCGATGAAGATCGTCACGCCGTCGCCGGTCTCGGCGCGATGCAGCAGGTCGATCACTTCGGTTTGCGTCTCGAGGTCGGCGAACAGCAGCCTGATGCGCTCGAGGTCCTCCTCGGCGCGCAGATCGCCGATCAAATTGGCTTGGCCGCGCACGATGAGGTGCTCGCGTTTGTCCCCGGCGTCGCCCCAGGAGGCGAGCCCCGCGTCGACGAGGCGCGCCGCGAGCGCATCGAGTTCGCCGCGCGCCGCCTCGCGCAACCGCTCGATCTCGGCCCTGGCTTCCCCCAGGGTGCGGCCGCGGGCGCGCGCGTTGAGGTAGTTCGCGGCTTCTGCCAGCGTAGCGGCGGACATGTCGCGGTCGATGGCGACGATGCGGTTTTCCACCGCGCCGTTGTCGCCGACGATCACGGCGAGCGCCTTCTCGGGCTCCAGGCGCACGAACTCGATCTGCTTCAGCCGCGCGTCATCCTTGCTCGAGAGCACCAGTCCGGCGCCGCGCGCGAGCTCGGAGATGAGGCTCGTCGTCTGCGTCAGCGCGCTCTCGTAACCGCCCTCGCCGGCGGCTGCGCGCGCCTGGGTTTCTATGCGCGTGCGGTCCTCGTGCGCCAGCATGCCGAATTCGAGCAGCGCGTCGACATAGAAGCGTAAGCCCAGCTGGGTCGGCAGCCGCCCGGCGCTGGTGTGCGGGGCGTAGATGAGGCCGAGCTCCTCGAGATCCTGCATCACGTTGCGCACCGAGGCCGGCGATAGCGTCACCGGCAGCTGGCGCGACAGCAGCCGCGAGCCGACCGGGTCGCCGCTCGCCAGATAGGAATCGACGATGCGCTTGAAAATGTCGCGCGCCCGGGCGTCGATGAGCTCGAGGGCTCTGGGCGCCCGGGCGTTTTCCGAGGTTGGCGACATGAGCCGACAATGCCGGTCTGCACGGCGGCGCGCAAGCCCCGTCCGAGCGCAGCCATCCGCCGCCCGGCCGGAGGCTCGGGGCGAGGACGAGGGAGGACACGTGTTCGACGGCGATCATGCAGCCGAACCCCCTTGGCCAAGGTCTTGACGAAGTAGGGGATCGGCCGCAGGTTCACTTGCCCGCGCGCGCGGGCTCTGGAGCTCGAAGCCGATGTCCATCACCGTGCGGGTCGGCGAGGCCAAGACCCATCTTTCCGAATTGCTCGCCAAGGTCGAGGCCGGCGAAGAGGTCATCATCGCGCGCGGGAATGCGCCGATCGCCAGACTGTCCCGCATCCGCGATGACCGCGACGTCGCGGCGGCTATCGAGGAACTCGAGGCGGCGCGGGCGCATCGGGCGAAGACCACGCCTGCGGAAATTCGCCTCTGGCGCGACGAAGGCCGGCGCTTCTGAGGGCGCCGTCATGGCGATCGTCATCGACGCCTCGATCGCCCGAGGTTCTTGCGCGACGAACACAGCGATGCGGCCGACCAAGTAATGGCGGACTCGAGCTCGGCGCCGGGCCATGTGCCCGCGCTGTTCTGGTTCGAGATGCGCAATCTTTTTCTGATGGCCGAGCGGCGTGGACGGCTCGCCCTCGGCGAGGCCGTCTCTTCGATGGCGCAATTGCGCCGCTTGCCGCTGCAGGACGAAGGAGCGGGAGGCGACGCGCTCGTTCTGACGCTGGCCGCGCGGCGCGCGCTTTCCGCCTACGACGCCAGCTATCTCGCGCTCGCGCTTCGTCTCGCGCTGCCTCTGGCGACGAGCGACACGAGGCTCGAAGTCGCCGCGCGCTTGGAAGGGGTCGACGTTCGTGGTCCGCTGGCGAGCGTGTGAAAGCAGGGGTATTCCGAAACGACGCCTCCGCCCGAGCGCCCGCTCAGGTGAAGTGGAAATAGAATGCACCGGCGCTGGAGTCCGGAAACGAGGATTTCTCTTGGAATCTGCAAATTTCCCGCAAGTTTTTCTCTTGTTTTGTCAAGTTTTCCAAGACTTTTATTTGGGCGTTTCGTTGGTTTTCAAGAGCTTATCGGCAAAAAATTTGCAGATTCGCGTTTTGGGTTGCAGGAGCGTCGGCGCGAGCGCGGAAACGGCGCGTACGAAAGCCCCTGGCGCCGGCGCTCGAAGCGAATCTAGGCGGCGCGAAGCGCAGAACGCTACGCACGGCAGGACCCGTTACTTCTGTCATACCGAATGAGCATAATCAGATTTTGTGTTTTCAGAAAGTTATTTTCAGAATTTCCGCATATGCCGAGGGCGCGTTCCGGTAGGCGCCCGGGTCGACCCGCTCGCCGCCGAAGCGTCGTCGAATCCGTGTCCCAGCCGCGCGAGGCCAACCCTCGGCGCCACAGCGGTACGTCTCTGATGGGCGGATGGCGGACGTTCAAATTACGCTTTTGTGGGCCGGTCACCGCACTACCTACCATCGTATTTCTAGTACTTTTGAACCGGCCGACAATGCGCGACTTGTATCACCCTAATGGGTCAAGCGGACGTTCCAACGACGCAACCCGAAAAATGGCGTATATCGTCGAAGCATTCGCCGACCTTTACTAGCAACAGGAGCACTTCTGCTCTCCGCGAAGTGTCCATCGCCGGATTTGCACGGACAATAACCGCATGCGCGGGACACGGCCCAAGTCGATCCGTGTCGGCGGTTGTCGGATCGGAATTCACGCAAACCTCGCGTCTTTGATTGTCGTCCCGCAAGTTTCTTAGTCGTGCTGTCAGCGCGCGCGCGAGGACCGGATCGCGTCGCCACTCGTCAAAACTCGTGCGTGCGAGCGCTCTGGCTCTCAATTCGGAGGCCTCGATGTGAACCTCTCTAACAATTGAAAATGAATGCCCTCGGCGGCCCACAATATCGTCTTTCCTAATAGCGCTTGGCCGCAAGAAATTATGACCACTAGCATCGATGCCAATGTGCTCACGCAGTTCAACGAAGCGAACAACAACCTCTTTATCACCAACCGGACCCGGTGAATTCAGAGGAGCAAGGTGTTCGCATGGGCAAGGTTCATCGTCACTCATAAAACTTGCTGAGCGCTGCGTAAAATTCGTCGCGCCCGTCGAGGGAGTCAACTGGCACATCCAAACCGACGGCAAAAATGCCCGACACTTTAGTTATCCACACAAGGTGTCCGTCAGGTTGAACCATTGCCTCGAAGCGATCGAGGCCTCTGACCCAGCTAAGTCCGATTTCCCCATCATGTGACCGAGACAGTTGCGGCGGCTCTGTGCCCGCAGGCAAATGTGCGACCAGCGCCCTCGCAAATTGGATCGTGTCCTCGGCGACCGGAATAATGTCGGCGGGACCCCAGCGTGTCCGGAGGGTCGCGAACCGATCCGCTTCCGCGCGAGTTTGCTCTAGGATCGTGCTCGTGGCGACTATCGCCGGGGCATGGAAAGGAGTGGCCGACGCCGGAACGGCCGGAGTTGTAAGAAAGCTTGTACTGCAAACCACTGCGAAGGTGAACATGCGTACAGTCCCCACAACCCGCGGAGTGCTCGTCGGAGGGTTTTCCGAGACGTGGGTAGCGGTGAGAAAACTAAGCTCTTCCATGTCCCCAGCCGCCCTCTTGGCCGCGGCGGACCAGATCCACCGTTTCGTGCAACTCTCGCAATATTAAGCCGGCCTGCGCCCCCGTAAAGACCCTTGCCTCGGGAACGGTGTTTACGTCCAGCAGCAATTGGGCGACGAACTGGGACGCACCAAGTGGTTGCGCTGTCGCTCCACCTGCTACTATGAGTGGCGGCATTATCAGTTGCTGCATTTGTGTAACGGACCATCGACGTAGGCAATTGATTTCGAGTGGAGGCACCCTAGTCGACGGGAATCGTCTTGAAAGCTGTAGCGCAAAATCTAACTCATCCTGAAGTTCAATTGCGAATGGCAGTATATCGGCGATTATACGATTAGCCTCGCGAACGTTACCAACTGATATGCCAAGCTCGACGATTAAAGCTAGACGGACTATCGATTCTATAGACTCTATAAATAAATTCGTTGCATTTTTTATTTTCTCAATCGCGTCTACATAGTTATCAAAAGTTGGGACTGTTGCGTTCAATTGACTGATCGGTGTTAAAATAAAGTCAACCCGTCCAGGAAGCTTCTGAGTTGTAAGTTGGCCTAGCTTAGTTACTCCAGCAGCCTGACTCGGAGCGAAAGGAATGCCCGGCGGTGGTCCCTGATAGCTGGATGGCTGCTGTTCGAATGCTTTAAAAAAAAGCTCATCGACCCTCGCGCTATCGAACGCGTTGGTAAAAACCGCCGATCGAACAGATTGCGCGCCCCAGTTGACGACGTTTCCCTTTGTCATGATGCCACCTGTCGCGAGGAACACCCTAATCCAATCTGCGGAAAAAGACCGTTAATGGGGATGGCGAATTTCCTGGCACTGTTTCGAGCTTAGGCCGTCGGAAGTCAACATCGAACATAAATTTCGTGCGACCGAAAACAGAATTACGAATTACGGAATCACGCCCGTCAACCACTATTTCGACTCGCCGCCTCCAAAGGTAGCGAGCGATACTCGGAGGGCAATTTGCCGTTGAGGCGGCTAGATCGGAAGGGGGCGTGATCGCCTGAGGGGCGCGAGTCGCAACGTCGCGTTCGGGTCGGTTCCGGCCGTTGGGGCGCGGGCCCAGCGGAGCGCCGAGCGTGGGAGTCTGACCCCTGGGTTTTCGAGGCCGAGCGCTTTTTGCGAAAAACCGGAGTTCACTTTTTCGCTGCGCGCGCTGGCGACAGGCTCGAGCGGCAACGATGTTCCCCCGAGCGCACATCGGGGGAATCGGTCGCGCGCCGCGCCGCGGGACCGTCACGTCCGGGGATGATCGCGCCGAACCTGACTCCGGCTTCTGTGCGCGGCCGCCGCGGCGGGCGTCGCCGAGGCGGTGAGCGCGCCGAACAGCTTGGCCAGCCGGTCGCCGATCGGCGCGCCGAGCCCGGTGCACGGGTCCGGTCCCACGCTCGCCCGGAAGTGGCCGTTGTCGCCGCTGACGATGTCGGTGAAGCAGGTCTGGTTCAGCCAGAGTTTGGGGGTGACGTAGCCCAGCTTGTTGCCGAAGGCGGCGACGAGACCGGCGTAGAGCGGCGCCACCGCGCTCGTTCCGCCGAGCGGCGCCGGCGAGCCGTGGACGATGAGCTGATAGCCGGTGTTGGGGTCGGCGTTGGCGGCGACGTCGGGAACCATGCGCCCGGGTCCCTGCGGCGCCCCGGCTTGCCAGGCCTGCGCGGGAAACAGCGTCGAATAGCCCCCGCCTGTCCCGTTGCCGTCGGCGTCGCTGGGATTGTTGTTCCAGACCACCTCGGACTGCCGGGTCTTCGACGTGCCGCCGCAGCCGACCACATAGGGGCTCGAGGACGGCAGGTCGACATTGGCCGGCGTGGGCCCGCCATCCGAGGAATCGTTGTCGCCGGACGCCGCGAACACGACCATGCCGGCGGTCGTCGCGGCCTTGGCGGCGCTGTTCAGTTGCGAAACATAGTCGACGCCGCCCTGCTGGCCGGCGCTCTGCCAATTGGCCTCGTCCGATCCCCAGGAGATCGAGCACACGTCGCAACCGTCGGCGGTCGCCGCCGAGATGGCGGCGGCGATGGCGTTCATGTCGGCGCCGTCCGCCCAGTAGACCCGAATCGAAGCGGCCTTGCCTGTCGCGATCGTGTAGGCCGCCGCCGCGATCTGAATGTCCATCGTCACTTCGTAATCGGGATCGCTCTCATCGCCGGCGTGCTGGCCCGGCTTGTTGCCGGCGCCGCTGACGACGACGTCGACGACCTGAGGCGCCTGCGCGGCGAGGCCTATCGATTGGAGAAAGGCGGCGATGTCGCTCATCTGATAGCCGCCGTCGAGTTCGACGATGGCGATCACGCCGCCGCCCATGGCGCTCGTCGGCCAGGAATAAGCCGCGCAGAGATCCGGCAAGGCCCAGGTTTCCGGCGCCGCCGCCGCCCTTTCCTTCAGCAAGGCCGGGCCGTGGTCCGGATGCTTGAAATAGGGATGAACATGGGTGCGCGACTCACGGCGCTTGGACGCCAACAGCGCGGCGAACTTGGCCCGTTTGACGAAATGCGCCGTCACGCCGTCGTAGAGGGCGCTGAGGTCGGCTTTCATCGCGGTGCGCGAGTCGCCGTCGAGATAAATCATGTGGCCGGACGGGTAGTTGTGGATGCTCAGATTGGCGCGCGCGTGTGGGTCGACGAGCGGCATCGCGTCGAGCGTCAGCTTGGTCTGGAAGAACGGCGTGACGCCGTCGAAATAGCCGTTGGCCGAGAACACTTTCAGATCCGGATTGGCGGCCATCGCCGCCGCCAGATCGCCGGCGGTGTAGACGATCGGATTGCCGCTGGCGTCTTTGCCGCCCTTCTGCGCGCCGGTGGGATCGATGTGCGAAAAATCCCAGTTCGCGTAGGCCTGATCGTTGAGGTCGACGAAATTCGAGGTCGAGGTGAACTGCAGTTCGTTGTTGAGATAGACGTTCCACATCGAGGTGTAGACGCCGGAGACCGCCGTCATGGTCGGATCGTTGGCGCCGGAGGCCGGATCGACGATGGCGGCGATGCCTGTGTCGACGCCCGTCACCCTGCCGTCGTAAACGCCGAGCGCGAGGCCCTGACTTTGCAGCAGCGTGACCAGGAACGAGGCGGCGACGCCGTTGTTGGCTTCCACGTTCAGCGACCAGGAATCGAGCACGACCGGCGATATGCCGAGCATCTCGCCGAGTTTCTGGGTCGTCGCCGGGTCGCTGTTGGGGAACGCCTGCACGGCCTGGGCATAGGGTCCGACGGCGAATTGCGTCACATGCGCCATGAAGCCGGCCAAATCCGCGGGCGGCGGCGAAACTGTCGTCTTCTTGTGGAACCACGCGTCGGCCGCGTAGGTCGGCAACAGCCCCATGGGATTGGAGAAGGTCGGGGTATAGTCGAGCACGCTCGATTGCAGCACGACGCCGTTCAGATCGATCCCGTCTTCGTGCAGCATCCAGGCCAGCACGCAGGAGCGCGCGGTGCCGTAGGATTCGCCGAACAGGAAGCGCGGCGAATTCCAGCGGTTGAACGCCGTCAGATAGCGCTTGATGAATTGTTTGATCGAGCGCGCGTCCCGGTCGACGCCCCAGAAGTCGCGGTTCTTGGCCGGCGCGATGGCGGCGGAATAGCCGGTCCCTACGGGATTGATATAGACGAGGTCGGTGCGGTCGAGGAGACTGTCGGGATTGTCCTCCATGCGGTAGGGCGGCGGCGGCGTGAAGCTCGGCATGTCGGTATGGATGCGCCGCGGCGCAAAGGAGCCGAGCAGCAGGAACACGGCCGAGGACCCGGGTCCGCCGTTGTAGAAGAAGGTCACCGGTCGCGTGCTGGGATCGGCGCCGTCGGCGGTGAAGGCGACATAGAAGAATTTCGCGTACGGCTTCGACGAAGACGGATCGACCGCCGCCAGGTGGCCCGCGCGCGCCGTATAGGGGACCGTTTTGCCGCCGATCGTCGCACTGTGGTGGGTGATGGCGGCGTTCTCGCTGACGTCGGCGATATTGTCGTCGGGGCCTGCGCCATAGGCGGTGGTGTCGAGCACAGGGACGTCCGCCGGCGCCGTGCCGGAAGCATCGTTCGACATGGAGACCTCCCGTAGGATGATGTCTAAGCGTTTACCGAGAGTAATCCGGACTTTTCACCCGAAGCGCAATTGAAGCTCTCTGGCGAACGCCGCGGGTGACCCGGGCCCTGTTGAAATCTGCTCGGCAGGCGTTGCTCAACGATCAGACTAGGCGGCGGTGGCCTGCTCGTCAAGGGTGGAGTTGGCGTGCAAGAGCCGACCTCGCCTTCGGGCTTGCCCCAGCGGAGCTCTGGATTTTCCGCCGAGTTCCGATTAAGCCGCAGGGGGCGTTCGCTCGAGCGGGCGGAGAAGGCAAGCGCGCATGTTCGACCAACACATCTACTATCTGCCGCTGTCGCCGCTGTTCTTCTTGGCTCTCGTCGGCGCGGCGCTGGCGCTGATCGTGCTGATCCAGATCCGCGTCCTCAGCTACGCCTATCATCGCCTCGGCGTCAGCTCGGGCGCGGCGACCCTGCTGCTGATCGGCTCGCTCATCGGCAGCTACGTCAACATTCCGATCTATCAGCTTCCCGGCGAGCATATGATGTCGGCACGGGAAGTGTGGTTTTTCGGCATGCCCTATGTCGTGCCGGTCGCGCGCGACGCGCCCGGCACGACCGTTGCGATCAACGTCGGCGGCGCCGTGATCCCGATCCTGCTCTCGCTCTATCTCATGGCCAGGAACGATCTCTGGATTCTCGGGGCGATCGCGACCGCCGTCGTGGCGTTCGTCTGCCATATGGTGGCTGAGCCGGTTCCGGGCGTCGGCATCGCCGAACCGATATTCACCCCGCCACTCGCCTCGGCGATCGTGTCGCTGGTTCTCTCTCGCCGCTATGCGGCGCCGCTCGCCTATGTGAGCGGCAGCCTCGGCGCGCTGATTGGCGCCGA
>JBKQKS010000167.1:0-9306 GCA_052147395.1 Roseiarcus sp. | reverse complement strand
CAACTGACCCTGCTCCGGCGCGATGGAATCCGATGGAACGTCACGTCCTCACCGCGTCCCGACACCAAAAAATGCAAGACAGTGCTGTTAAATTAATTCGAATCAACAGACTTCGCAATAAGAGCCTAAATCTTTCACACGCAGACGGTCCAGGCCGCAGAGCGGGCAGTCGACCACCGAGCGAGGCTTTTCCGATTGCGCGAGCGCTGCGCGCATCCACGCCCGACTGCGTTCGCAGACCACGGTCCAGCTCCCAATCCGAGAGAATAGCGGTCGGCTCGACGGCGTCGCTAGTAAACTGTTGGGCGCAAAATAGGCTAGCCCCTTCTCGCCGACGCCCCCGCCCTGCTAAACAACGTCATCGACCCGCTTCGAGGCCTCCCATGAGCAACGTCGCCAAACGTCTGGAATCGCTCGGCATCGTGCTGCCGCGCCCGGCCCTGCCGGTCGCCAACTACGTGCCGGTGACGCGCTCCGGCAATCTCGTGTTCGTCTCCGGGCAACTGCCGCTGGGAGCGGACGGCAAGCTCGCCAAGACTCATATCGGCAAGCTCGGCGCCCATTCGTCGGTCGCGGTCGCGACCGAGGCGGCGCGGGTCGCGGCGATCAATGTGCTCGCCCAGCTCCCGAGCGAGCTTTCGACCCTCGACCGCATCACGCGTGTCGTCCGGCTCGGCGGCTTTTTCGCCGTCGACGGCGCATTCGACGCCCTGCCGCAGGCGATGAACGGCGCCTCCAACCTGATGGCCGACGTGTTCGAGAACGCCGGCCGCCACGCCCGCACCACCGTCGGCGTCGCCTATCTCCCGCTCAATGCGATCTGCGAAGTCGAGGGGACGTTCGAGGTCGAATTTTGACGGTTTTTCCCGCCTGGCTCACCGCGCGCAGAATCGCCCATCGCGGCCTGCACGATGGCGCCGCCGGCATCGCCGAAAACTCGCTCGGCGCCGCGCGGGCCGCCATCGCGCGCGGTTTCGCCATCGAATGCGACATAGCGCTCACCCGCGACGGCGAGGCTCTGGTGTTCCACGACGCGACGCTGGAGCGGCTGACCGGCGCCGAGGGCCCGCTCGCCGCGCTCACGCTCGACGAGGCGCGCCGGCTGAGGCTGAAGATCGGCGGCGAGACGATCCCGACCCTCGCGGAGCTCATCGCCGTCATCGGCGGCCGGGTCCCGCTCGTTTGCGAGATCAAGAGCCATTTCGACGGCGATGTCCGGCTCGCCGCGCGGGCGGCCGAGATCGCGGCAGGCTATGCCGGTCCGCTCGCCCTCGAGAGCTTCGATCCCGCGTTCATCGCGCATTTGCGGGCGAAGAACGTCCCGAGGCCGCTCGGAATCGTCGCCGAGGCGAGCTACGACGACCGCTATTTCGCCGAGATGAGCGCGGAGCAGAAACGCGACTGCGCCGCCTTCCTGCACATCGGCGCCACCGCGCCCGACTTCCTCTCCTGGCGCGTCGACGATCTGCCGCACCCGACGCCGACTCTTATGCGCGCGCTCGGCCGGCGGCCCGTGTTGGTGTGGACAGTGCGCACCCCGGCTGAGAAGGCGCTGGCGCGCGCCTATGCCGACCAGATCGTGTTCGAGGGCGAGCCGGATTGATATGCGCGTGACGAAAAAATGGGCGGCGAGACGGTCGACCTCTGCGGACGGGGCGGCCTATAAGGGCGCGCGGCCGACTGCCGCGCTCGAGGGCGATCGATGCGGCGGGCGGTGAATATTCTATTGCTGGTGTTGGCGATCGCCGCGGCGGCGGCCGGCGCGGCGGCCTATTACGACGTCTTCAAATCGCCCGCGCCTCCCGCGGCGCTCGGCGCGCTCGCCGGAGTTCTGCTGCTCGTCCTCGTCATCCGCCTGCTGCCGCTTAGGCCCCGCCGGGTCGCCGTGTTTCTCGTGACCTTCCTCGCGCTCGCCGGCCTCGTCGGCGGGGTTTCCTATTTCCAGTTCGTGTTCAAGCCTGGGATGGTCAAGAAGGCGCTGTCGGCGGCCTTCGCGCCGAAGCCGACCGCGGTCAATGTCGAGCCGGCGCGCCTCGACGACTGGACGCCGGAGCTCACGGCGATCGGCACCTTGCGCGCCTACCAGGGGGTGATGATCGCGCCGCAGGTCGCCGGCCTCGTCAGCGCGATCCATTTCGAATCCGGCGATGACGTCAAGCAAGGCCAATTACTGGTCTCGCTCGACGATTCGGTCGAGCAGGCCGATCTCGCCAACGGCCTCGCCCAGTTGAAGAACGCCGAGGTCACGCTCGAGCGCCAGAAGACGCTGGTCAAGGGCGGCAACACCCCGCAATCCTCGGTCGACAGCGCGATCGCGACGCGCGACTCGGCCGCCGCCACCGTGCAGCACGCGCGCGCGATCATTGCGCAAAAGGCGATCAGGGCGCCGTTCACGGGCCGGCTGGGCCTGCGCAACGTCGATCTCGGCCAGTTCGTCTCGGTGGGCCTGGCGCTGGTGTCGTTGCAGCAGCTCGACCCGGTATATGTCGACTTCTCCACCCCGGAGGATTCGCTCGCGGCGCTCGCGGTCGGCGAACGAGTCGAGATCGCAGTCGACGCGGCGCCCGGGCGCAAATTCGTCGGCAAGGCGACCGCGATCGACGCGCGCGTCAGCGCGGACTCGCGCAACATCACCGTGCGCGCGGAAATCGCCAATCCCGACAGACTGCTGCTGCCCGGGATGTTCGCCAACGTCACCGTCGTCACCGGCCAGCCGGTGAAGGCGCTCACCGTGCCGCGCACGGCGATCGTCTACAGCCTCTACGGCGACAACGTTTTCGCCCTGAAACCGGCGGGCTCGGGCTTCACGGCCGAGCGGGAGTTCGTCGAGGTCGGACCCGTGCGCGGCGAGCGCGTCGCCATCGAGAAAGGGCTCGAGGAGGGCCAGAAGGTCGTCACCACCGGCCAGATCAAGCTGCAGAACGGTTCGCCCATCGCGGTCGACGAGACCAACGCGCTTCCCGCCCCCGCCGTCATGCCGAAACCGTGAGCGGCGGCCATGAACGCTTTCACCGACCTCTTCATTCGCCGCCCGGTGCTCGCCACCGTGGTGAGCCTGCTGATTCTCATCATCGGCGCGGTCTCCGGGTTCAAGCTGCAGGTGCGCCAGTTTCCGGCGACCTCGAACACCACGATCACCATCACCACGATCTATCCCGGCGCCGCGGCCGACGTGATCAAGGGCTTCATCACCACGCCGATCGAGCAGGCGGTGGCGAGCGCCGAGGGCGTCGACACCCTCGTCTCGACCTCGATCCAGAACGTCTCCACGATCACGCTCAATCTGCGTCTCGACGCCAACCCCGACCGGGCGATGGCGGACACGCTCTCCAAGGTCAACCAGGTGCGTGGGCTGCTGCCGCGCGAGGCCAACGACCCGATCATCGTCAAGCAGACCGGCCAGGGCTTCGCCCTGATGTACCTCGGGTTCCGCTCGAGCGTGATGAATCAGTCGCAGATCACCGACTATCTGACCCGCGTCGTGCAGCCGCTGCTGCAAACCGTCGACGGCGTCGCCAACGCCCAGATTCTCGGCGGCCAGACCTTCGCCATGCGCATCTGGCTCGATCCGACGCGAATGGCTGCGCTCGGCGTCACCGCCAACGATGTGAACAGCGCGCTGGTCGCCAACAACTTCACCACCGCCGCCGGCGAAGTGAAGAGCGCCTATATCGACGTCAGCGTCGATGCTGAGACTTCGCTCGACAGCGCCGCCGCGTTCAAGCGCCTGATCGTCGCGACGCACGGCGACGCGCTGGTGCGGCTGGGCGACGTCGCCAACGTCGAGCTGGGGCCCCAGGCCGCGACCTCCTCCTCGGTCTTCGACGGGCTGAAGGCGGTGTTCATCGGCGTCTACGGCACGCCGGAGGCGAACCCGCTCACCGTCATCGACGGCGTGCGCAAGATCATTCCGAAGGTCGAGGCGCAGCTGCCCGCCGGCCTCGAGGCCGCGATCGCCTACGATTCGACGCAGTTCATCCGCGCTTCGATCTGGGAAGTCGCCAAGACGCTGGGCGAAGCCGCGGTCATCGTCCTCGTCGTCATCTTCCTGTTCCTCGGCAACGTGCGCTCGACGCTGATCCCGATCGTCACCATCCCGCTGTCGCTGGTCGGCGTGATGATCGCGCTGCTGGCGCTCGGCTATTCGATCAACCTGCTGACGCTGCTCGCGCTGGTGCTCGGCATCGGCCTCGTCGTCGACGACGCGATCGTGGTCGTCGAGAATATCTATCGCCACATCGAGGAAGGCATGACGCCGTTCGACTCGGCGATCCGCGGCGCGCATGAGATCGCGCTGCCGGTGGTGGCGATGACGATCACCCTTGCCGCCGTCTATGCGCCGATCGGCTTCGTCTCCGGCGTCACCGGCGCGCTGTTCCGCGAATTCGCGTTCACGCTCGCCGGCGCGGTCATCGTCTCCGGCTTCATCGCGCTCACCCTGTCGCCGATGATGTGCTCGAAGCTGCTCGCCCATGCCGGTCAGCACGGGCGCATGGAGCGCGCCGTCGACTTCGCCTTCGACCGGCTGCGCAGGTTCTACCAGCGGCGGCTGCATTCGACGCTGAATTTCCGCGCGCTGACGCTGCTGATCCTCGTCGGCGTTCTCGCGCTGACCGGCGTCATGTATGTGACGACGCCGCGCGAGCTCGCGCCCGAGGAGGATCAGGGCATCCTGTTCGCGCTGATCAAGACGCCGCAATCGGGCAATCTCGACTATACGGAACGATCGACCCAGCGCCTGTTCGACGAGGTGAAGACGCTGCCGGAATTCGAGCACCTGTTCGTCATCAACGGCTATCCGACGATGCAGAATGCCTTCGCCGGCATCCTGCTGAAACCCTGGGATCAGCGGACAAAGACCGCCAAGCAGGCGCTCGCCGAGCTCTCGCCGCGCTTCCTCACGGTGCCGACCGCGCAGGTGCAGGCCTTCGCCCCACCCTCGCTGCCGGGCTCCAGCGGCGGCCCGCCGCTGCAATTCGTCATCCGCAGCACCGGCGACTATCAGACGCTTGCCGACATCGCCGGCAAGCTGCAGCAGGAGGCGGCGAAAAGCGGCCTGTTCCTGTTCACCGACGTCGATCTCAAATTCGACACGCCGCAATACGTAATTCACATCGACGCCGACAAGGCGAACGCCATCGGCCTGCAGATGCAGGACATCGGCAATGCTTTGTCAACCATGCTCGGCGGCAATTACGTCAATCTTTTCAGCCTATACGGACGAAGCTATCAAGTGATTCCTCAGACGCCGCGGGCTTTCCGCCTCACCCCCGAGATGCTCTTGCAGTACCGTTTGCGCGCCCGCGACGGCGAGCTGGTGCCGCTGTCGTCGGTGGCGAGCGTGACCGAGCGGGTCGAGCCCAATGCGCTGACCAGCTTCCAGCAGCTCAACTCGGCGACGATTTCCGGCGTGCCGTTCCCCGGCCGCACCCTCGGCGAGGGGCTCGACTTCCTCAAAGCCAAGGCCGCGGAGCTGTTTCCCGAGGGCTATTCCTACGATTTCCAGGGCGACTCGCGGCAGTTCGAGCAGGAAGGCAATGCGCTCGTCGTCGTCTTCGTGTTCGCCCTCATCGTGATCTATCTCGTGCTCTCGGCGCAATACGAGAGCTTCCGCGATCCGTTCATCATCCTCATCGGTCTGCCGACGGCGCTGTTCGGCGCGATGCTGCCGCTCAACATTGGCGGCGTGCTCGGCGTGCTCAGCGTCAACATCTATACCCAGATCGGCCTCGTGACGCTGATCGGGCTCATCTCCAAGCACGGCATCCTGATGGTCGACTTCGCCAACCGGCTGCAGGAGACCAAGGGGCTCACGCGCCGCGAGGCGATCGAGGAGGCCGCGGCGGTGCGGCTCCGGCCCATCCTGATGACGACCGCGGCGATGGTGGTCGGCATGCTGCCGCTCATCGTTGCCTCGGGCGCGGGCGCGCGGGCGCGCTTCGACATCGGCGTCACCATCTTCGCCGGCATGTCGATCGGCACGCTGTTCACGCTGTTCGTGACGCCGATGGTCTATTCCTTCCTCGCCCGCGACCACGCGGCCTGGATCGCACACGAGAAGGCGGCCGGGCATATCGGCGCGGAAGGCGCGGCGGAGGCGGAAGCGGCGGCGCATTGAGCGCCGGTCGGCCGCAGGCGAATTTCCGCAGAGTGTTCCGGGAGCGCGGCAATGCGGCCGTCTCGCGGCGGCCCATCCGGCTCGGCAGGCGGCGGCTCGGGCTCGCCCCGAAACCTGACGGTCCTCCCGCGGCGCCTTAATCGCGCGCTAAGGATTCGGGGCGAACGTGGCGGGCGCCACGGGCGGCGGCGATGATCCGGCGCCGAAACATGAAGTTGTCCCCGAACGCGCCGGCCGGGCCGGCATCATTAGCCGCCTCTCCTGAAAAGGAGCCTTGTAGCCGGGGGCGCCGACCCCGGCAGCCGCGGTCAACGCCCGCGGCTACAATTGGTCGCGTTTCATGCATCGAGAGGACTTGCGAACCGTGACTGCAGCCCCGGCCCTTGCCCAAAATCCAAGCTCCAGCGAGTTCGCGTTCGGGGTCAATGGCGACTTCCTGCTGGAGACGATCGCCTGCGACGTGCACTGGTCGGCCATGCAGACGGCGATGATCGCGATCATGCTCTCGGCCTCGTCGCGGCCGGAGACGCGCCTGACGCTGCGCTCCTGTCGTCATCTGCTGTTCGACGACACCAAGATCACCCTGCTGGCGCTGCGTTACGCGCCGGAGATCGGCCTCGAGCCACAGGCGGCCGCCGAGGTCGCCGCCTATTACACGGCTCTGGGCGCCGCCAAGCGGCGGCTCGCGCCGGTGCTGGAAACGAGGAGCCGGAGCGGGTCGAACCTAGAGAGTCTGCGCGCCCATATCGAGGCGTGGCGGCGCCTGGCGGCCTCCGCCGCGAAAGCGGTCAGCCGGTTGCAGACGGCGACACGGGGCCGGCTCGCGGCTCGCTACGCGAAAGACGCGAACATTCTCAAACCGTTCCTCGAGCAGGCGGCCAACGGTGACACCCGTTCGGTGGACTCGACCGGGATCATCCAGCCGCCGCGTCTCGAACAGCGCCGCCGCGCGGCGCGCGTCGCGCAGGGCGTCGCCTGCACGCTGTCGCTCACGAGCGGCAACTATGCAGCCGTGCTCGACGACGTCTCGCGCGAGGGTCTCGGCGTAACCTGTCCGCAGCCGATCGCCAAGGGCGAGCGCGCGACCGTCCTGCTCGCCAACGGACGCAAGCTCGGGGCCATCGCTGTGCGCCGCAACGGCGCTCACATTGGCCTCGAGCTCGTCGAAAAGCTCCCGGCCTCCGATCCGCTGTTCCGACCGGCGTCGTGCGTCGCCTCCTCGAGGCGGGTCGAGCGGGGGTGAAGCGCGCGCCGGTTCGGGCTAAGCTCCGCGCATGCCGAACCTCCCCTTTACCGCCCGCACGGTCCGTTCGCTGACCGAAGTCGACGCCAGCGAGTGGAACGCTTGCGCCAACCCGCCCGATCGGCCCTTCGAGCCCGAGGCCGGCGAGCGCTACAATCCCTTCATCAGCCACGAATTCTTGCGCGCGCTGGAAGAATCCGGCTCGGTCGGCGGGGGCGCCGGCTGGCAGAGCGCTCACGTGCTGGTCGAAGATTCGGCCGGCCGTCTGGTCGCCGCCGCGCCGGTTTATCTCAAGTCGCACAGCATGGGCGAATACGTATTCGACCATTCCTGGGCGCAGGCCTACGAACGCGCCGGCGGCCGCTATTATCCCAAGCTCCAGATCGCCGTGCCGTTCACGCCGGTCACCGGCCGGCGGCTGCTGGTGCGCAGCGGGGCGCCGGAAGGCGCGCGGCCGGCGTTGATCGGGGCCTTGCGGTCTTTGCGCGAGGCGGCCGGCGCCTCGTCGATCCACGTCACTTTCGCCGACGCCGCCGATGCGGCGGCGCTCGAGGGCGCCGGCTTCCACCGCCGCATCGGCGAGCAGTTCCATTTCCTCAACACGGGTTACGCCGACTTCGAGGCTTTCCTCGCCGCCCTCTCCTCACGCAAGCGCAAGACCATCCGGCGCGAGCGACGCGACGCGCTGGGCGACGGCATCGAAATCGACCTCCTCACAGGGAACGAGATAAAATCAAAGCATTGGGACTCGTTCTTCACCTTCTACATGGATACCGGCTCGCGCAAATGGGGGCGCCCCTATCTCACGCGCGCGTTCTTCGATCTGATCGGCCAGTCGATGGCCGACCGCATCCTCTTGGTGATGGCCCGCGTCGGCGGACGGCACGTCGCGGGCGCCATCAATTTCCTCGGCCGCGACGCGATCTATGGCCGCAACTGGGGCGCGCTGATCGAGCGGCCGTTCCTGCATTTCGAGGTCTGCTACTATCAGGCGATCGAATATGCGATCCGCCATGGGTTTTCGCGGGTCGAGGCGGGCGCCCAGGGCGAGCACAAACTTTCCCGCGGTTACCGTCCGGTGGCCACCCATTCGGCGCACGAATTCGCCGACCGGCGCTTCGCCGCCGCCGTGAGAGACTTTCTCGCCCGCGAAAGGGTTGCGGTCGACGAGATGATCGCCGATTATGAGGCGGGCCTGCCCTTCCGCAAGGGCGGCGGAAGTCCGGAGCGCCGAGAGGAGAGCGATTCGTGATTGAGCCCTACGACCCCCAGAACATTTTCGCCAGGATATTGCGCCACGAGATTCCCTGCGTGCGGATATTCGACGACGACGTCGCGCTCGCGTTCATGGACATCATGCCGCGCACCAAGGGGCATTGCCTCGTCGTTCCCAAGGTTCCCGCGAGAAATCTGCTCGACGTCCCCGCCGAAGCGCTCGCCCGCTTCATGCCCTCGGTGCAGCGTCTGGCCTTGGCCGCCAAGCGGGGCTTGAGCGCCGACGGGGTGTCGGTGATGCAGTTCAACGACGAGGCGGGCGGACAGCAGGTGTTCCATCTGCACTTTCACGTGATGCCGCGCTGGGCAGGCGTACGCCTCGAGCCCCCCGGGGGCAGAACGGTCGCCGCCAGCGAGCTCGAGCCGATCGCGGCTGAGATACGCTCCGCGCTGTAGCCGGGCGCCATTGTAGGCGAGGTCCCTCATCCTGAGCTTGTCGAAGGACGACCTCGCTGCCTCCGCTGGGAAGACTCGTGTGAGAATGAGGCGCTTCCGCGCCGACCGAGGTTGTCCAACGGCAAGCTCGGGATGAGTTTTCATGCGCTTCGCGCACCTTGATGCATGAAAGACCGCCAATTGTAGCCGCGGTCGTTGACCTCGGGCGCCGCGGTCGGCGCCCTGGGGGCGTGGCCCAGGCGATCGGCGCCCAGATCAACTCGTCCGACCAGTT
>JBKQKS010000166.1:0-2984 GCA_052147395.1 Roseiarcus sp. | reverse complement strand
TCGCCTCGAGACGTCGGCGTGGACGCCGACGCTCCTATTTGGACAGCACATACAACGCCCGCCCCCGCCCCATCAGCGACATCGCCGGCCGGGCGCCGGTGTTGGGTTTGCGCCCGCTAGAGCGGCTTCCCATCGACGGCAACCGGCGCCGTCGAGAGCTCGTAGAATTTCGCGCGAGTGGCCTCGAGGGATCGCGCAGCGAACCGCCCGACAATTATATTACCATTACGCGCGGACACGGCCGGTGAAGTTCGACCCAGATGGCAACCCGGACAAAATTGTACGCTCAACGCTTTGAAATACCAAAAAGTGTGGACAAAAACGACCGCCCCCTCGGGGACTGCCGGGACGGGACGCCGACTGCGGCGGTTGCGGGGGCGTGAACCCGGCTGACCTGCGCCCCGGCAAGCCGGCCTCGCGGCAAAACCCTACGGCGCCGGTTCGTCCCCGGTGTCCGCCGGGTCGGCGCCGGCGGGGGCGGCGCGGGCGCCCGGACGCACCACCCGCTCGTCCAGCGCGCGTTTCGGCGCCGGCGCCCAAGGACGGTCGAGGCCTCCGCCGCGATCAAAAATCTCGACGAAATGCGCGCCGTCCCACACGAGCGCGACGGCGCCGGTCTCGGCGAGCCGTTTCTCGTCGATGACTTCGGCCGGATGGCAAAAGGCCGGCGCCGTCAACGGACTCACCACCACATCCGCCCGCGCGCAATCCTCTTCGAAAGCGGCGCGGTCGAGCACGATGGACAGCGACTGGCCCTCGACGATATCGCCGGTGCAGCCGTAGCGGTCGCAGGCCGGTTGAGGATCGCGCGCGCTCGGCGGATCGCGGCCGTCGGCGTCGGCGGCGAGCCATTGTTCGGCGGCGAAGGCGTTGAACCGCTTGCCGACGATGGTGAGTTTGCCGTCGTCGCCGCGCACCGCCGCCGCGTCGCCGGACGGCGGCACGATCACGTCGTAACGCGCGCCGCTCGAGGCGCCGATGAGGCCTGCGAAAGCGAACGGAATGGCGAGCGCGCGAAAAGTCCAGGTGCGCCAGAGAATGGCGCTGAGCACGGCCAGACTCAGGAACGGCAGCGCATAGGGCGCGAAGGCCCTGACATGCAGCGTCGAGCCCGGCGCGGCGGCGATGAAATGCGCGGCCCACAGGATGAACTTTATGCCGTAGCCGACGTAATGCCAGACCGGCGCGTCGAGGCCGATGGGATAGAGCGCGGTTCCGATGAGCGCGCCCGGCACGGCGAAGAACTCGATGACCGTGAGCGTCAGCGGATTGCCGATCAGCACATAGAGGCTCAGGTCATGGAAGTGATAGGCCATGAACGACGCCGTGGCGCTGGTCGCGCACGCGGTGGCGACGATGAGGCCTAGCGGCCGGTCGAAGATGCGACGCCAGAGGGAGTGCGCCTCGCGCGGCGTGGTCCGGTCGACGACGAACGGCTCCGGCCCGTTGTCGAGCCGCCGGAGCCTCGCCTCCATGACCGCGACCAGCGCGCCGACGGCGGCGAAGGAAAGCTGGAAGCTGACCCCCAGCACCGCCTCGGGCTCGAACACGACGACGGCGAACGCGGCGAAAGCGAGATTGCGCATCGTGAGCCCGCGCCGGTCGATGATGACCGCGCCGAGCACGATGAGCGTCATCGCCAACGCGCGCTCGGTGCCAACCCGCGAGCCGGTCGCGATGTCGTAGAAGGTCGAGCCGATCATGGCGGCCACCGCCGCCCATTTCTTGATCGGATATTCCAGCGCCAGCTTGGGCGACAGCGCGAGCAGCGCGCGGGTGACGAAGAAGAAGATGCCGGCGACCAGCGTCATCTGCACGCCGGAAATGGTGATGATGTGGAAGATGCCGGCTTCGCGGATCAGGTCTCTCGCGTCGCTGGAGAGGAAGTCGCGCTTGCCCGTCACCATCGCCGCGGCGATCGCGCCCTCGTCGCCGCCGATGACGTTGTCGACCCTGACGGCGAGACGGTTGCGCGCGCGGTCGATCGCGGCAAAGAATCTTCGCTCGAGCGAGGCGTCCTGCGCCGGCGGCAGCAGGGTGATCGCGCCGAGCGCCGAGCCGACTGCGCCGACGCCCTCGAAATAGGCGTCGCGGGCGAAGTCGTAGCCGCCCGGCAGCACCGCGTGCGAAGGCGGCAGCAGCCGCGCCTGCAAGGCGACGAAATCGCCCGCCGCGACGTCGGGGGTCTTGCGGGTGGTGACGCGGATGCGCCTGGGCGCGACTCCAGGCGGCAGGTCGCCGGGATCGACGACGTCGACGACGAGCCGGGCGCCGACCGGGCGCAGATCGGCCTCGAGCACATAGCCTTTCACCTTGACGATGCGCACATGGTCGAGCATCGGCGTCGCGACGCGGGCCGTGCGCAGGCCCATCGACAGGAAGCCGCCGGCGACCGCCGCGAGCGCGAGCCAAACCCCGAGCGCAAAAGCGTTGCGGCGCGAGAACGCGGCGAGCGCGGCGAAAGCGGCCGCGAGCAGCGCAGGCAGCCACAAAACCGGCTCGCGATCGGCGGAAAGGTTGAGCGCGACGCCGCCAAACGCGAACACCGGCAGCCAGAGAAAGAACCGGCGCCCCTCGGCCTCCGCCTCGATCGCCGCCGCAATATGGGCGCGCAAACCCGGCGCGAGCGCCGCTGCGCGGCCCAAGCCCGCAACCGCGCCCGCCAGGACGCCGGTGCGGGCCGAAGCGGACATGACGTAACGTTAAGCGCGAACAGCCATGAAAGGAAGGGCACCGCGGGTGTTAGGCCGACGGGCGGCTTCCGCCCGGCGGGGCAGCAGCGCAAAGCGTCTGGCGGGGAAGACCGCCTCGCCCCTGCCGCCCAGCGCCCTGCTTCGCCATCTGCCTCTGCGCCGCGCGGGTCGATGCCGACGCCGTGGATGAGGCGGCCGTCGCCGTTCCGCTGGAATTCGAGAGTGCCGTTGGATACGATGCGCGATGTTTGGCGCCCGTGCAGGAGACGGCGATGCGAACGACGCTCAAGA
>JBKQKS010000165.1:0-8072 GCA_052147395.1 Roseiarcus sp. | reverse complement strand
GGTCCCTTAGGAAAATCACCCGCGCGGCGCCGGTATCAGCCCGTCACCTCCAGCGTCATTCGCCCGCTGACCGTGTCGCCGTATTCGGTCGCCGCCTCGACGAGGAGGCGATGCGTTCCCGCTTCGAGGTCGTGGGGCAGGCGCGCGATCCAGATATGCGAGGAGACCTCCGCCTTGATCCACGGCTTCTTCGTCGCCTCGTTCCTCGCATAGAGGTCCTCGACGAACGGGTCCGGCATCGCGCGCTGCGTCATGGCGATGGACTCGCGCCCGGCGATGCGTAGCGTAACCTTGGTCTTCGGCCCGCCGTCGAACACATTGGCGATGAGCAGCGTCGAGGCGACGGCCGCGCGCGCGATCGGCGACTGATTGAGCTCGCCCGGACGGAACTGATATTTGATCTCCTTGTCCGTCTGATGGAAGTGGCTCAGCAGCGACAGCCTGATCTGCCGCGCATTGGGCTCCTTGGCCGGCACGAACCGCGTCTTGTAGCTCGAGCCGTCGACGGAGAGCACGTGATAGCCGTTGGGCGAGCCGTCGCGGCTGTCGGCATAGGCGACGCCGCGATGATCGTAGGGGCCGCTCCACCATGAGCCGGAGACGGCGGTCATCACGTGGTGATAATGCGGCGCCGCGCCCGTCCAACCGTCGGCAGCGTCGAAATAATGGTGCTCGGTCGTGTGCGTGTGGCCCGAAAAGCTCACCGTGTAGCGCCGGCCCTCGAACAGCGCGAAAAATTCCTTGCGGTTGACGAGATTGACGGAAGGGTCGGCGGGGTCGAGATAGGTCTTCAGCGGAATGTGCATCACGATCACGATCAGCGTCTCGGCCGGCGTATGCGCGAGCACGTTCTCGATGAACGCGAGCTGATCGTCGTCGAGCTTGCCGTGGTAGTCGCCGGCGCCGTGCGGCTTCTTCGGATCGGTTCCGAGATAGTCGACGTCGTCGAGCATCAGGAACAGCGTCTTGGCATAGGCGAAGGCGTAAGTGGTCGGGCCGAAGACGCGCTTGAACGTCTCGCGGGCCCAGCGCCGCTCGGGGGCCTCGTAGTTGAGGTCGTGATTGCCGCCGATGTTCCACCAGGGAACGCCGAACGCGCCGATGATCGCGTTGTAGCGGTCATAGAGCGAGAGATCGTCGAACATGATGTCGCCCGCGGTGAGGCCGAAGCGCGCCTTGGTGTTCACGAGCGCGTCGGTGACGTCCTCGCGGATGAAGTCGACCTCGGCGTCGCTCTCCGGCTGCGGGTCGGTGAACATCACGACTTCGAAGGCCTCGGGCTCGTCCTGGCGCCTGAGCGCGAAATCGACGCTGATCGGCAGCGGACCGGTCGGCGCCACGCCTTCGTAGGTGAGGCCGAGCGATTCCGGCGTGCCTTCGGGCTGATACAGATAATAGAACCGCGGCGAGCCGGTCCTGGCGTCCACCGGGGGCATGAAGCCCGCCGGCTTGATCACATGCACGATGCCGGGATCGGCGAGCGGCAATGAATAGCGGCCGTCCGAGTCGGTGAGCGCGACGTCCCGGCCGTTCGACACCATCACATGGGCGAGCCCGGGATTGCCGGCGCCGGGTTTCCCGGAGCCGTCCTTGTCCTCGAACACGACGCCGGAAACGGTCGCGGCTTCGGCGCGAGCGGGCGCGGCGCCGGCGAGCGCGGCGGCGGCGCCGGCGGTGACAATCATCGCCTCGCGGCGGGTGAATTCGAGTTTCTCGTGCATCGACGCCTTCCTGGGAGCGAGGGGCTGCCGCGGCAGACAATCAGCGCCTGGTGAAACGCTGATGAAAGAAACGCGAGGCCCGCGCGGTCGACGCGCGCGCCTCCTTTCGTCATTTCGCCTGCTCCGTCGCAGCGATCCAGGCGAGCACGGATTCGGAAAAGCCGTCGACGCGGCGCCACGGTCCGGCGCCGACGCCGTGCTGATTGGACGCGACGTTGATCATGTAGCCGAGGCCATGCGGCGCCTCGACTTTGTCGTGCGACTGCTCGTCGGTGAACACGACGAGCCGCTCGCCCTGCTTGTCGACCTCCGCGACGGCCTTGCCGAGCAAGGTTCCGCCGTGGGGCTGGCTCGCGACGATGGCGTCGCGCAACGCGAAGCCGCGCCGCGCCGGGACCTTCTTCACCTCGTTGGAGAAGGTGAAGACGTCGATTGTTTCGCAAAGCTCGCGAGCGAGCACCGCGAGGCCGCAGGCCGCCTCGAGCCGCGTCATGTCGGACTGCCGCGACATCGGCATGTCCATCGATCCCGACACGTCGATCAATAGCCGTGTGCGGCCCTTCAGCCGCGCCAGGCCTTCGATCGACTTCAGCATCGCCTCTTCGAGTTCCGGCTCGAGGTCCGGCGCATAGCGCGCCGCGGCGATGAAGCGGTAGGGCAGGATGCGGTCGACGCGCATCGCGCGAAGCGCGCCGGCGATCGTCTCGCGCTCCAACCCCGCATTCTGCATCAGGCGCAGATTGCGCAGCAGCGCGAGGCCGCCGAGCTTCTTTTCTGCGATCAGACGCTCGAAGGTCGCGCGCTTGTCCTCGCCCGTCGACAGCGCTGCCTCCCAGGTGTCGGGCGAGGGCAGAACGCCGTCGACGAGCTGCTTCCACACCTTCTCCTGCTCGGAATCCTTCGGCTTGGCGTGCGTCAGGAACAACACGTCGCGCAGGCGCACCGCGCCGTCGCGATCGTATTTGGCGAGCTGATAGCCGTCGAACTTGGTCAGCGCCGCGGCGAGGCCTTTCTTGATCTGCGCCGAGATCGGCCGCCGCTTGCGCTGCTGCTGAGGCCCGAGCACGTCGGCCCAGTAGATCGCCAACAGCTCGGTGAGCTCGTCGGGCCGCTGCACGATGCGCTCGATCGTTTGAGCGACGAGCGGACGGTGGGTCTCGTGCTTGGCCATCGCGCAAACCAGCAGCAACGGCGCGTGCCTGAGCTTCATGTCTTCGCGCGCCTCGATCGCCAACGCAGCGACGCGCTCGGGGTTCACGTGCGGGACCAGCGCGGCCATGCGCTCGGCGATGCTGACGCCGTCCTCGTAGAACTGGTCCTCCCACAGCAGGCAGTTCATCAACGACCGCTTCAGCTCTTGTTCCGGCGCGAACGCCTTGGCCGGCGCGCCCTCGCGGGTGAAAACGCGAATCAGCTTGTTGATCGAAACCATGTCCGCCTCCTAGAGTTGATTGGTTGATGTCCAATGGATCGTCGCACAGGGAACAAGCATCTTCTGTAGGGCCGAAGCCCCCGGCGCCGAGGCTTGCGCTTCGGCCTTCCGGCTCCTGAAGCAACAGACGATATCACCACTATGCGACGAGTCGATCCGGGAACGGGCGACGCCGGTGTGGCGCTCGGCCATGAGCTTGGGGGCAAGCCCCCCGCGGGAATCGAACCCGCCCTCCCGCGTTTACTGGCGAAGTATCGGCGATCTTCACCCCCGGATCGAGGGGTTTTCGTCGGGGAAACGGCGAGGCTGCCGAGCCCTTGCGGACTCCCATGCTCTACCCGCTGAGCTACCGGCCGGCGCGAACGCCGAGCGGGGAGGATTCGAACCTTCGACCTTGGGGTTACGATGCAACAGACCTCTTCACCACCGACGAAACGGAAACCAACGCTGGGGAACGGGCGACCCGGTCTTTACGTCCTGCGAAACGCAGAGCCTTTCGGCTCGAGCCCGCGTCACATCGGCCCTGCCAGGCCGATTCCACGGTACGATCACGGGGCGGCGGGAGTCGAACCCGCGTCACCCATGTGCGAAGTAACCGAAGTCTTCACCACCAGCGCTGTCGCCGGGCGGACGAGGCCGTCCGGCGAACGGGAGCCGCTCGGGCGCGGCAGGGTTTCCGGGGGAAACTTTGCGGGTCTCGTTGGCCGTGAGGCCTTCGGGGACAACGAAGTAACGAGACCCTTCACCACCCGGAACTCGGGCGCCGCGGCGAGCCGCGGCGAAAGCAACGCTGGGGAACAGACGATGTCGGCATTTCGGCGGCCGAGAGCGGAGCCGAGGCTTCGCGCCCGTGCCCGCGGGCCGTGAGGCCCGCGTCATGGTGAAGTAACCGAGATCTTCACCACCAGCGTTTTGATGTGTCGGGGCTAGAGCTCTTCCCGATTTGGCGTAAACAACGTCATTGCGAGGAGCGCAGCGACGAAGCAATCCAGGGGGGCGTAGGGCGCTGCCCCGTGGCCCCTGGATCGCTTCGCTTCGCTCGCGATGACGGTTCCAGCATTTCGGGAACCGCTCTAGAGCGTTTCCCCGACCTCGCAATGACGGAGTGTCGGTTTGATTGGGAACCGCCCCAAAGAAGGCGCCGACGAAGGCTTCCGGGGGAATTGGCGGCGTCTCGTTGGCCCTGAGGCCTTCGGTTGCAGTCGAAGGAACGAAATGCCTTCACCACCCGGAACGCATGCGCCGCGTTGAGGCGCGGCGAAACGATCAAACAAACAAAGTCGCGGCGCTCTCTATCAATGGCGCGCCGCCCAGCGAACCCTATCTGGTTCGCCCTGTCATCGGCGCCCGGCTCTTCAGCCGTCGTTCCCTCCGACAGGCCCCGCGCGCTCGGGCGCGCGCCATAAGCGCGAGCCCCGGGATCCGGGTCTCCCGTTCCGGCCGAGCCGGAAATCTTGGGTTGTGAGCAGGCGCTGAGAGAACAAAAAACCCTCCGGAGCGTCGGCTCGGGAGGGTCCGTGACAACGGATCATCTGAATTCGCGTTCAGGCGAATTCCCTCCCGCGCGGGCGCGCGCCAGCCTTCGGCGTCAGGCCGTTGCTGTTCAGTGAGAAGATGATCTCGTGGGTCATCGCCGATCCCTCCGTTCGGGACCATCCCGAAGGCGCGCGGTTGCTACTCTATTTGTTTGTTGGCGTCAAGGGTCAATGTCGAAAAAATCGCCATGTCCGAGAACAAACAAACAATGGCCGCGCCGGCGCCTCGAATGTGTCGAGGCCGCGGCGAAAAACCCACGCGTCGGAAACCGCGCCCCGCGGCCAAAGGCGGGGTCATTCCCCGCTCAGCGCGATCAGGTCTTCCGGGCGGAAGGCGACGTGCAGCGCGTCGCCGCGGCGCGGGGCGGCGGATTCGCCGGCGTTGAACATGTCGACCAGCAGCGGGCTGTCGTTGACGCGCAATTTCACCCGGATCACCGCGCCATGGAACGCGGCGTCCTCGACCACGCCGGAGATCACATTGGCGCCGTTCGCCGCGCCGACCGGGCGCAGCGTCTCCGGCCTCAGCGCCATCGGCATGAAGTCGCCGGGCTTGGCGCCATTGAGGTGCGATTTGGTGAACGCCCGGTGGCCTTCGATCTCGACCTCGCCGCTCGCGGCGTCGACGACCTTGGCCCTCACCTGGTTGAGCGTGCCGACGAACGAGGCGACGAACTTGGTGCGCGGGCGATTGTAGATGTCCAGGGGCGTGCCGATCTGGTCGACCTCGCCCTCGCGCATGACGACGACGCGGTCGGACATCGACAGCGCCTCCTCCTGGTCGTGGGTGACGAAGATCGTGGTGATGCCGAGCTTCTGCTGCAGCGCGCGGATTTCCTCGCGCAGCGAGACGCGGATGCGCGCATCGAGCGCCGACAGCGGCTCGTCGAGCAGCAGGATCTGCGGGTTGGGCGCGAGCGCGCGGGCGAGCGAAACCCGCTGCTGCTGGCCGCCGGAGAGCTGGTAGGGATAGCGCTCGGCGAGTTCGGGCAGCTTGATCATGTCGAGCATTTGCCCGACCCGGGCCCTGACTTCGGCCGCCGGCTTGCCGGCGACCTTGAGGCCGAAACCGATGTTCTGCGCCACCGTCATGTTGGGGAACAAGGCGTAGGACTGGAACACCATGCCGATCGCGCGCTTGTTGGCGCGCACATGGGTGACGTCCTTGCCGTCGATGACCACGGCGCCCGCGCTCGGCGCCTCGAAGCCGGCGATCATGCGCAGCGTCGTCGTCTTGCCGCAGCCCGAGGGGCCGAGGAAGGTGACGAATTCGCCGCGCTCCACGGAGAGGTCGAAGTCCTTGACGACGACATTCGCGCCGTAGGCCTTCTGGACGCCGGTCAGGGTGAGAAAAGACATGGCTTGGAGCCTCTAACGCTTGCCGGCCGTGTTCGGCGCCGCGGCGCCGAACAGATTGATGAGACCCATGCAGCCCCAGGTGAGCGCGAAAGCGAGAATCGCGAGCGCCGACGGCTCGTAGGCGCGGGAGGCGCCGATCAACTGCAGATAGGGGCCGAAGGCCGGCCGATCGAGCAGGCTCGCCAGCGTGAACTCGCCGATCACGATCGCGAAGGTGAGAAACGCGCCCGACAGGATGCCGGAGCGGATGTTGGGCAGGATGACGCGGAACAGAATGGTGATTATGCCCGCGCCCTGGCTCTCCGCGGCTTCGGTGAGCGTGCGCACGTCGATCGATCGCAAGCCCGTCTCCACCGCGCGGTACATGTAGGGCAGCCCCAGGCATACATAGCCGAACATCAGCAGCGCGTTGGCTCTCATCGGGGTCGAAGTGAGCGGCAGCAGCGATGACGAGCCGTAGAGTTTGATGTAGCCGAACACCAACACGATCTGCGGAATGACGAGCGGCAGCAGGGTGATGAACTCGACGAGTCCGCGCAGCTTCGGCAGCCGCAACTGTACGAAATAGGCTGTTGGCACGACGATCAGCACGGCGACGATGATCGTCGCGATCGCCTCGCCGACCGAGAACAGGAACGAAGCCTGAAAATCGCCGCTCGCGAACACCGAGCGATAGGCGTCGAAGCTCAATTGGTCGCGCCGCATGCGCAGCGAGAACTCGAAGGTCGCGATCAGCGGCGCGAGAAAGTAGAGCGCGCCGAACGCCGTCGCGATCCAGGCGGCGAGCTTGGTCCCATTCATCGGAGCCACCTATCGGCGCGGGCGCGCAGGTAGAGGTAAGCGAGGTTGGAAAGGCCTGTTATCACCAGCATGCCGAGCGCCAGCGCATAGCCGAGATTAGGGTCGTGCAACACGTCGCCGCGGATCTGGGCATAGAGCAGGATCGGCACGATGTTGAGGAACGAGCCGGTGAGCGCATAGGCCGTCGCGATGGCGCCGAAGGCGTTGGCGAATAACAGCAGCGAGGCGCCCAAAATGCTCGGCCACAGGATCGGCAGCGCCACCATCCGCGAATATTGCCACTGGCTCGCGCCCAGAATCTCGGCCGCCTCGCTCCATTCGCGCTTCAGACCGTCGATCGCCGGCGTGACCACCAGCACCATCAGCGGGATCTGGAAATAGAGATAGGTCAGCGTCAGGCCGGTGAAGGTGAACAGGTTGAAGCCGGCGGCGTAGATGTCGATGCCGAGATTGCGCAGCATCACGGTGACGAAGCCGATGCGGCCGAGCGTCGCCATGAAGGCGAAGGCGAGCGGCACGCCGGCGAAATTGGAGGCGACGCCGGAAAACGTCATCAGCGTCGGCCTCAGCCATCCCGGCAATCCGCCGCGCAGCACCGCGAGCGCGACCAACAGGCCGATCAGAGCGCCGGAGGCCGCCGAGGCGGCGCTGACCTCGATCGACAGCATGTAGGAATGCTCGATCGACGGCTGGAACAGGCTGACGAGGTTCCCGAAGGTGAAGGCGCCGGTGTCCTTGTCCTGGAAGGCGCCGACGAGCAGCGACACCGTCGGCCAGATCAGGAACAGCACGGAAAAGACGAAGAACGGCATGACGCCGAGCCATGCGGCGAGATTGGGCGCGCGCAAAACGCGGCTGCTGGCGGCGGCGGGGACGGCGGTCATGCGGTCCTTTCACGATTGTCGCGGACCATTCTTAACATCCCTCGCTGCGCGATTGTAGCCGGGGTCGTCGGCCCCGGAATTTGTAGCCGGGGGCGCCGACCCCGGCTTCTTTTCGCGTTGCCAAGCCGCGGTCGTCCTTCGACAGGCTCAGGATGAGGGCGCTGGGCTACAGCGGCGTCGCCAGGCCCGGGTCAGCGCCCCCGGCTACAGAGGTTACTTCGCGACCGTCGCGCCGACGACCGAGTCCCACTGCTTGGCGATGACGTCCTTGGCGGCCGCCTGCTCTTCCAGCGTCGGGAACTTGGCCTTGGCGTAGCCCGCGGCCGGCGGCAGCGCGTTC
>JBKQKS010000164.1:0-4526 GCA_052147395.1 Roseiarcus sp. | reverse complement strand
GAATTCCCGGGCGCCCTTGTAGGCGAGGTCGTTGACCTCGCTCCTTCCGCTCGGAAGTGTCGTGAGAGAATGAAGCGCTTACGCGCCGACCGAGGTCGTCCTTCGACAAGCTCAGGATGAGGGCCCTCGGCTACAGAATGGCGCCGCTCGGGAATTTGCCCCGGTTGCAGCTCAGGCCGCTTCGGCCGGCCGCAGGAAACCGGCGAGCTCCAGCAGCGCGAGGTGATAGCCCCGCGAAGTGCGCGGCGAGCGGCGGAAGCGCGCGATCACGATCTCGACGAGCTCGGTCATGGTTTGACTGTCGGCTTCGGCGAGATGATCGAGCGACAGGCCGACGGGCGCCAGTTGCAGCGCCAGCTCGGCGCGCAATCCCTGAAAGCTCGCCAAGTCGCCCATCAACAAGGTTCGCCATACCCGGCCGTGCAGCTTCGCCAGCCGTACGGCCGCTTCCCCGTTGCCCAATCGGCCCGCGTAGGCGGCGCGCAGACGGTCATAGATGACCGGCCCGGACCATTCGAGGAGTCCGGCCAAACCTTCGTTTGCTTGGGGAGACATGCGCACTGCGACCGTGTTTGGTGAGGCCAAACGCGACTCTTACCGACGCTGCACGAACTTAACCTCGGCGACAGTCACACGCAATGGTTAACGAGCTGTTAACAACATCGGTTACGCCCCTGGGGATCGCGAGAACTCCTTGGCGCGCGCCTGCCGCGCCAGCGCGTCGAGCACGGCGTTGATCATGCCGCTCTCTTCGCGGTCGAAGAACGCCGCGGCGACGTCGACGTATTCGGAAATCGCCGAGCGCGCGGGCACGTCGGGGCGCGAGCGCAACTCGTAGTAGGCGGCGCGCAGAATGGCGCGCATCAGGGCTTCGAGGCGCTTCAGCGGCCAGCCGTCGGCCAGCGTCTCGTCGATGCCGCGATCGATGGCGAACTGGTCGCGTTGCACGCCGCTGACGATGTCGCGGAAGAATTCGGTCTCGACGTCCTTGTAGACGTCGCCCTCCACTTCCTTGCCCAACCAATGCGACTCGAATTCGGCGAGGCTCTCGGCCACGCCCTTGCCGGCGACTTCCATCTGATAGAGCGCCTGGACGGCGGCGAGGCGCGCGGCGGCGCGGCGTTCGGAACGGCTCATGGCGGCGGCTGCCGCTTCAGCGCCGCGAGGGTCAGGGCCGCGCGCGCCGCATCGCCGCCCTTGTCGCCGCGGCGCGGATCCGCGCGCTCTTCGGCCTGGCTCGGGTCTTCGACGGTGAGAATGCCGTTGCCGAGCGCGAGCTTGCGCTGCACGGAGAGATCCATCAGGGCGCGCGAGGATTCGCCGGCGACGATTTCGAAATGGAAGGTCTCGCCGCGGATCACACAGCCGAGCGCGACGACGCCGTCATAGGGACGGTCGACCGCCGCCGCGGCGTCGAGCGCGATCGCGATCGCCGCGGGGATCTCCAGCGCGCCGGTGACGCTGATCGTGTCGTAGGCCGCGCCGGCGGCCCTCAGCATCGCCGCCGCGCCCTGATGCAACATCGCGCCTATGTCCTCGTAATAGCGCGCTTCGACGATCAGGAAGCGCCCGCCCTCCACCTGGGGGACGGCGCCGAGCGCGCGGTTCGGTTCTGCCATGACTGCCAACCTCATCGAGAAGCGCATCCTCCTAGAGGCGACGCGCCCCCGAGGCAAGAGAACAGCGAAATCGACCGCCGAGGCTTGCGCGCCGAACGCGAGCTATATATTCGTATTGTTGAATATGCTCGGAGGAAGCGCGATTGACCAACATCACCATCCTCGGCTCCGGTTTCGGCGCTCTGACCGCGGTGCGCGAGCTCCGGCGGCAAAAGGTCGAGGCCGAGATCACAGTGATCTCGCCGCGCAAAGAGCTGCACTATCTGCCGAGCTCGATCTGGGTTCCGGCCGGTCTCGTCGAGGCCGAGAACCTAAAATTCCCGCTGACGAAATTTTTCGCCCGCAAGAAGGTGAAATTCATCGAGGAGTCTGCGACGGCGCTGGCCGAAGGCGGACGCGTGGTGACGACCGACGCCGGGGCCTCCTATCGCAACGATCATCTCATCGTCGCCACCGGGGCCCGCTTCCTGCGCAAGCTGCCCGGCATCGAGCACGCGCTGGTCCCCTGCGAGGGCCTCGCGGTCGCCGAGGAGATCGACCGGCGGCTGAAGGCGATGGAGGGCGGCCGGATCGCCGTCGGCTTCGCGACCAATCCCAACGAACAGGGGGCGATGCGCGGCGGCCCGATGTTCGAATATCTGTTCATCATCGATTCGCTGTTGCGTCAGCAGGGCCGGCGCGAAAAATTCGAGATCACGTTCTTCAATCCGGCCGCGCGCCCCGGCGCCCGGCTCGGGCCGGAGGCGGTCGACGGCCTCATCGCCGAAATGGCGCGGCGCGACATCAAGACGCGCCTCGGCCACAAGCTGACGCGCTTCGAGGCGCACAATATCATCACCGAGGGCGGCGAGATCGGGACCGACCTCATTCTGTTCATGCCCGGCCTCACCGGCCCGGCTTGGCTCGCCGAGGCCGGCCTGCCGCTGTCGCCCGGCGGCATGATCGCCGCCGATGCGATGTGCCGGGTGAAGGATCGGCCGAACGTCTGGGTGGTCGGCGACGCCGGCAGCTATCCCGGCCCGGATTGGCTCGCCAAGCAGGCGCATCAGGCGGACCTGCAGGCCAAGGCCGCCGCCGCCAACATCGCCGCCGTCCTCCAGGGCCGCGAGCCGACGACCCAGTTCAAGTCCGAGCTCATCTGCATCATCGACACGATGAAGACGGGCATCCTGGTCTACCGCAACTCGAGCCGCAATTTCATCAGCCCGCAGACGCGGCTGTTCCATTGGGCCAAGCGCGCCTTCGAGAAGCAATACACGCTGAGCTATCGCTGAGCCCGGGCCTGCCCGCCCCGCGACAAACGTCCTCTCCTGAAAGGCGCCCCTCTTGTAGCCGGGGGCGCCGACCCCGGCAGCCGCGCTCACCGCGCGCGGCTACAACGGGGCGCCTTCATGCATCAAGGCGCCCGAAGCGGATGAGAACTCATCCGCGAGGCCTCGACAATTTCCCGATTTTGCGCCACATGCAGATGAGCTAATATGAACGAGGAGACCCTGACGTGCCGATCTTCGCCTATCGCTGCCGGTCCTGCGGCCAAGAATTCCAGACGCTGGTGATGTCCGGGGAAATCCCGGTGTGCAAGGCCTGCGAGAGCGCCGATCTCGAGCAGCAGCTGTCGCTGATCGCCGCGCCGAGCAAGGGCGGCGAGTCCGGCGGCTACGAGGCGGCGGCGGAGTCCTGCGCCATGGACGGCGGCATGTGCTGCGGCGGCGGCGCCTGCGGGCTTGCGGCCTGACGCTCAGCCCGCGAATTTCGCCTTCAGCGCCGCGACCACGTTGGCCGGCGCGAACGAGCTGACATCTCCGCGCATCGCCGCGATCTGGCGCACCAGCGTCGCGGTGATCGGCCTGACCGGCGACGAAGCCGGCAGGAATACGGTGCGCAGCTCCGGCGCCAGCGCGCCGTTCATCCCGGCCATCTGCATTTCGAAATCGAAGTCGGTGGAATCGCGTAAGCCGCGCACGATCACTTTCGCGCCCGCAGCGCGCGCCGCCTCCACCGCGAGGCCGGAGAAGGCGACGACCTCGAGCTCGCAGCCCTCGTCGCGCAGCGGCCCCTCCGCCGCCTCGCGGATCATCTCGAGCCGCTCCTCGACCGTGAACAGCCCCGTCTTCGACGGATTGGTGCCGACGCCCACGACCACTCGATCGTACAGCCCGGCCGCATGGATGAGCACGTCCATGTGGCCGTTGGTCATCGGGTCGAACGACCCGGAATAGAAGGCGATGCGGAACATGGCGTCGAGCGTAACCGGGCGTCCGCGCGTCTAGCAAGGCGCGGCGCCGAAAAAACCGGCTGGCCGTTAGTCGTAGGACACCGGCTCGCCGCTTCGCGCGGCTTGTTCGGCGCGCTGCCGCGCCGCGCGGGGACTAGCGGATTGCGATCTCGATCAGCGTCGGACCGCCGCGGGCAACCGCGCGCGCCGCCGCTTCGAGGATCGCGGAACGCTCATCGGCGCGTTCGTAGGCGACGCCGAACGCCCGCGACAAGGCGCTAAAGTCGATGGCCGGATCGTCGATCTCCATGCCGACGAATTTTTCGGCGTTGGCGTTGGCGTAGCCGAGGCTGCGCGCGACGTTCTGCAGCACCGCGTAGCGGCGATTGTCGAACACGAAGAACAGCACGTTGGCTTTGGATTTCGCTGCGCTCCACAACGCCTGCGGCGAATACATCGCCCCGCCGTCGCCGGCCAACGAGGCGACCCACTTACCCGTAGCCAGCGCCGCGCCGACCGCCGCCGGCATGTTGCAACCGAGCACGCCGCCACGGGAGAAGAAATAGCGGCCGGGCCGCGTCGTCATGAGTTCCTGCACGCGCCCGAACGTGGCCGCAGAATCGTTGGCGATCAGCGCGTCGGCCGGCAGCGCGTCGAGCGCCGCCAGCACCGCTGCGTCGGGCGTCAGCGGC
>JBKQKS010000163.1:0-6020 GCA_052147395.1 Roseiarcus sp. | reverse complement strand
GATTATCGCATGACTTCGTCATAAGATATTCCTTATTGACGATGCGCCTAGTAATAAGCTATATCTTATCACATGGTCACCGCATACGAACAAATCGATAAGCGTTTCAGCGAGCTCAGACCTCTCGCGGAGGCGGCGCGTCCCTCGCGTGGATGGATACGCGCCGTTCGCGAAGCCCTTGGCATGACGACAGCACAACTGGCGAAACGCCTCGGGGTGCAGCAACCCCGCGTAATCGAACTCGAGCACGGCGAAGCAAATGGGAATATTACCGTAAAGAGCCTGGAACGTGCGGCCGGGGCCCTGGGCTGCCGCCTTGTCTACGCTCTGGCGCCCGAGAAGCCTCTCGCTGACACGATCCGGCAAAGAGCCGCACTCGTCGCCGAACGGCAACTCGTCTCGGTCGAACAGACCATGCGGCTCGAGGCGCAGGCGGTCAGCGACAAGAAGCAGCACGCAGAAGCTCACAAGCAACTTGTCGAGAAACTTCTGCGGCGTCCGGCGCGACTCTGGGATGAGCAATGAGTGGCCCTCTCAACGAGCCAGAGGACACGACGCCACTCACCGCCGAAGAGCGCGATGGCATTATTCTGTCGCATGTTACTCTTCGCAGCGAGTTGAATGAGCTCGAGCAGCAAAACATCCTCGAAGCGGATGCCTGGGCGTTCTCGCGACGGATGAACCCGGTCACGGAACCTTTTGGGCGCGGCCTTCATCGCCGTATGTTCGGCAAGGTGTGGCGTTGGGCCGGGACCTATCGCACATCGAATAAGAATCTCGGCGTCGATCGCACGCAGATTCCGCCGCGCCTATACGAGGCATTCGAGCAGACGCGCTATTGGGTCGAGCACGAGACATTTTTTCCAGACGAGATCGCCGCGCGATTTCATCACGCACTCGTCTTCATTCACCCATTTCCGAGCGGAAACGGCCGCTGGTCACGGCTGATGGCGGACATCCTGGTCGTGCGTCTAGGCCAGCGCCGCTTCACCTGGGGCCGAAGCGCTCTTCGCTCGGCGGGCGAGACACGCAACGCTTACATTGCGGCGCTAAAGGCAGCAGACAACCACGATTTCAGGCCATTGCGCGCATGCTGCACATAGCTCGCCGGCGCCGTCGCTGAGAGCTTTCGCGCCAGCCCCTTGGGGAAGCGCACGCGCTCGCCGGAAACGTCGGCGCCGGCGTCGCGGAAGCGTTTTAGCGCGGCGGGATAGTCGCGGAACTCGACGCCGACTTCCTGCAAGAGGGTTTCCGCGTTGGCCTCGATGGTGGCGAGACCGTCCTCGCTGAGGATTTCGACCAGCGGAATCGCGCGCTCGATGCAAGGCGTATAGCTCGTCGCACGTTTCGCCCGCGCCGCGTGCCGCGCCTCGCGTCCACGGCGGGGCTCGGAGGGGGCGGCGTCGGACATGGCGAGGCTTTCTTTTTATCAGGCCGGTGCGAGAGGTCCGCCTACATTGCGACATGAGAGGCGCGTTGGAAAGCGTGATATGGCTCGGCACGAGGTGTCGGCCGCCCGTTCACGCCACCTCTTCGAGCCGCTCGGCGATGTATTGGTTGACGCTTTCGCCCGCCGCCGCGGCCTTTTCCGCGACGCGCCGGTGGAGGTCGGGCGAGATGCGCAGCGACAGCGCGCCCGAGTAGGGCTTTTCCGGCTCGACGCCACGCTCCTGGCGCCACTCACGGTAGTCCGCGATCGTTTCGGCGAAGGCGGCTTTCAGTTCGTCGATGTCGCGCCCCGCGAAATGCAGCACGGCGCGGGTATTGACGACGCTGCCATGCATCGTCGCGTCGCCCTCTTCGTAGCCGATCTCGGCGACGTAACCCTCATGCCTCAGGATCATGGCTCACCCCTGCGGTTTCGAGGAATCGGCGTACGCTGACCAAGGCGCCTTTGTCGGTTTGCGGTCGCGGATGCGGCCGATGAAAGACCGCCTCCGCGCCGTTCAGCAGAAACCGCACCCGCGAGCCGCGCCCTTCCGAGCGCTCCGCGCCGAGCGCGGTGAACAGGCTCTCGATATCCGACCACGGCACGTCCGAACGAACGGGACGAGCAAATATCGCCGCCAAAGTACGTCGATGCTTAGCGTTCACGATTCATTGATACCATGAAATGGTATCATCCGCCACAGTTGGCGAGGAGCGTTACCTCTGCCGCGTCTCCCAGTCCGCCGCCACATGGAACGGCGCGTTGCAGGCGGGCGGGGGGTCGCGGCCCAAGATCATATCCGACGCTTTCTCGCCGATCATGATCGTCGGCGCGTTGAGATTGCCCGAGGTGATCGAGGGCATGATCGAGGAATCGACGACGCGCAGCGCCTCGACGCCGATCACCCGCGTCTCGGGGTCCACCACCGCGGAAGGATCGTCGCGCGCGCCCATCTTGCAGGCGCCGCAGGGGTGATAGGCGCTCTCGACTTTTTCGCGAATGAAAGCGTCGATTTCTTCGTCGCTCTCGATCGCAGCGCCGGGCTGGATCTCGCGGCCGCGATAGGGATCGAAAGCTCTTTGGGCAAAAATCTCGCGGGTGAGGCGCACGCAAGCGCGCATCTCGGTCCAATCGTCGGGATGGCTCATGTAGTCGAAGCGGATTTTTGGCGCCTCGTGCGGATCGGCGGAGCGAAGCGTGATCGCGCCGCGGCTCCTCGAGCGCAGCGGCCCGACATGGGCCTGGAAGCCGTGCTCGCTGGCGAGGCTGGCGCCGTCGTAGCTCACCGCGAGCGGCAGGAAATGATACTGGATGTCGGGATGCTCGACGCCGGCGCGCGAGCGGATGAAGCCGCCGGCCTCGAAATGATTGGTCGCGCCGTCGCCGTGGTCGCGCATCAGCCAGTTCAGCCCGATCATGGCGCGCGAAAAAAGGCCGGTCTTGGCGTAGAGCGTTATCGGCTGCTTCGAGGCGACCTGGAAATAGAATTCCAAATGGTCCTGCAGATTCTCGCCGACGCCGGGCGCCTCGTGGACGACCTCGATCCCGTGCCGGCGAAGCTCCGCCGCCGGCCCGACGCCCGAGAGCTTTAGGAGCTGCGGCGAGTTGATCGCGCCGGCGCTGAGAATCACCTCGCGCCGGGCGCGGGCGACCTGCGAACGCCCGCCCCTTTCATAGGCGACGCCGATCGCGCGCCGGCCGTCGAACAGGATTCTCGTCGCCAGCGCGTGAGCGAGGACTTGCAGATTGGGCCGCTTCATCGCCGGTCTCAGATAGGCGTTGGCGGTCGACCAGCGCACGCCGTTTTTCACTGTCATGTCGAAGCGGCCGAACCCTTCGGGATATTCCCCGTTGAGGTCGCCGCTGGCCGGATAGCCGGCCTGCCGCCCCGCCTCGATGAACGCGTCGTAGAGCGGATTGCGCCTCACTCCCCGCCGTGTCGCGAGCGGCCCGTCGACGCCGCGATAGGGGTCGGCGCCCTCGCGCCACGATTCCGCGCGCCGGAAGTAGGGCAGCACGTTGCGATAGCCCCAGCCGCGCGCGCCCTCGCGCTCCCAGCGGTCGAAATCGAGCGGATGGCCGCGCACGTAAACGAGCCCGTTGATCGACGACGAGCCGCCGAGCGTCTTGCCGCGCGGGCAGTTGATGCGGCGGTTGTTCAGCTTCGGTTCGGGCTCGCTCTCGTAGCCCCAGTTGTATTTCTTCATGTTCAGCGGGATCGACAGCGCCGCCGGCATCTGGATGATGACCGAGCGGTCCGAGCCGCCGTATTCGAGGACGAGCACGTGTTGGCGAACGTCCTCGCTGAGCCGGTTGGCGAGCGCTGATCCCGCCGACCCGGCGCCGACGATCACATAGTCGAATTCCGCCCCGTCCATGCCGCCTCCGCAGCCCCGGTCTCAGACGCCGAACGCCCGCGAGCAAGCCGGATATTGCGGGGAATGCGCAACAATTTTCGCCCGCCCCTTACGGCGCCGCGAGGGCGTAGCTCGCGCTCCGCCCGCCCGAAGCGCTCCTGATCAGCACGCTGCGCTGAACGAGGTCGTCGATGTCGCGCAACGCCGTGTCCTGCGAGCATTTGCAGATTTTCGCCCATTTCGAGGTCGTGAGCTTGCCGACGAAACCATCCAGCAGGCGAGCGAGCATCGCGCGTTGTCGCTCGTTGAATGCCGCGCCGGCGTGCGCTTCCCAGAAGCGCGCCTTGGCGAGGACGGAGGCGAGCGTCGTCTCCGCGCCGTCGATCGCCCTGTCCAACGCATCCAGGAACCAGGCGAGCCGGGCCGTCACGTCGAGGTCGCCCATCTCAGTCCGCTCGAGCGCGTCGTAATAGGCCTTCCGCTCGCGTAACATTTGCGCCGACAAGCTGTAGAAGCGCTCGGCGCTCGCCTCGGAGCGGGCGAGCGCCAGGTCGACGATCGCGCGGCCTATGCGGCCGTTGCCGTCGTCGAACGGGTGGAGGGTGACGAACCAGAGATGCGCCAGCGCGGCCTTCAGGACGGGATCGAGTCCGCTCTCGCCTTCGAACCATTGCAAGAACGCCCGCATTTCGCCGTCCAGGCGGCTCGCCGGCGGCGCCTGAAAATGGACGCGCTCGCGCCCGACGGCGCCCGACACGACCTGCATGCGGCGCTTCTCGTCATTGCGCCAGGCGCCGACGGTAATGCGGGTCATGCCGCTCAGGCCGGTCGGAAACAACGACGCATGCCAGGCGAACAGCCGCTCGGCCGTCAGCGGCGCGGCGAACCGTAGCGTGGCGTCGAGCATCATCTCGACGACGCCTTCGACGTGTCGGTCAGAGGCGGCGGAAGCGCCGATATCGAGGCCGAGCCGGCGCGCGATCGAGAAGCGTACTCGCTGTTCATCGAGGATTTCGCCCTCGATCGCGCTCGATCCGACCGCGTCCGCGGTGAGCGTGCGCAACGCCGCTTCGGCGCGCGAAGGCAGACTCAGCGCCTCCATGCGTCCGGCGAGCCGCCCCTGGCGATGACGCAGGCGCGCCAATCGCGTCGCGATCTCCCGTTCGTTCCAGCGGAATTGCGGCCAGTCGGGCCGTTCGTGAATGTAGGTCGCCATTCGCCGCGCGCTTTGCGGCGAATATGCGCACTATTCGCCGCATCGGCAAGGGGCCCGCCCCCGCTCGGGCGTAACCGGGGCAGATTCCCAGGCGGCGTTGTAGGCGAAGTCGTTGACGTCGCTCCTTCCGCTTGGAAGAATCGTGTGAGAATGAGGCGCTTGACAAGCCGACCGAGGTCGTCCTTCGACAAGCTCAGGATGAGGGACCTCCGCTACAGAATGGCGCCGCCCGAGAAATTGCCCCGGGTACGCTCGTGCGCCTCACCCCCCGCAGTCCCCGGCAAACGCCTCGATCAGCGCATCGAACGCTTCCGGGGTCTCCCACTGAGGCGCGTGGCCGGCCCCTGCTATACTTTGCACCGCGCCGCGCCACAGCGTCGGCATCCTCAGGGTGACGAAATAGTCGCCGTTGATCAGCGTCTCTTTCGTCCCGTGCAGGATGGCGAGCGGAACCTTCAGCGCTTCGACCACCTCGACTTCGTCGCGCGTCAGCGAGGGATCGAGGCTGGCATAGATCTGCGCCCGCGCCATGCCGTCGGCCTTCAGCGCATCCTCGACGAAGAAGCCGGGGATGTCGGAAAACCCCGGGGCGAAGAACGAGGCGACGTGCGACTCGGCCATGTGCCGGCTGATCTGCAGCTCGAAGCTGACGCCCATCGCCGGATTGGGCAGGTACGCCTTGTCCATGGCCGGCGGGAAGCCGATCGGCGGCGTCCCACAGATGGCGAAGCCCTTCGCATGGGTGAGGTCTGGCGCCGCCTCGAGCAAGATGTGGCCGCCGAGACTCCAGCCGACGAACACCGCATCCGCGGCGTCGAACGCAACGGCGACGTTTCTCACCGTCTCGGCCTGCCCGCTCAGCAGGTAGCCGCTGACATCGCTCGCCTTTTCGCTGTCGCCGAAGCCCATCAGGTCGGGCGCGATGAGCCGCCGGCGCTGGCCCAGCGGCCCGTCGAGCTGGCGCGAGAAGGCGCGCGAGCTCGACGAATTGCCGTGGATGAGCACGATCGGCTTTCCC
>JBKQKS010000162.1:0-3465 GCA_052147395.1 Roseiarcus sp. | reverse complement strand
ATGACCGACCGCCCCAGCGAAGACGACCTCATCGCCCGCTACTTCGCGCCGCTCGCCGGCAAGGGCGCGCTGGAGCTGAAGGACGACGCGGCGCTCCTGACGCCTCCGGCCGGCGAAGACCTGGTGCTCACCGTCGACGGGCTGGTCGGCGGCGTGCATTTCTTCGCCGACGATGCTCCGGACGCCATCGCTCGCAAGGCGTTGCGCGTAAACCTCTCCGACCTCGCCGCCAAGGGCGCGCGGCCGCTCGGCTTCCTGCTGACGCTGGCGCTGCCGCCCGACTGGACCGCCGAATGGCTCGAAGTCTTTGCACGAGGCTTGGGCGAGGATGCTGGCGTCTATGGTTGTCCACTGCTCGGCGGCGACACGGTCAAGACGCCGGGGCCGCTGACGCTGTCGATCACCGTGTTCGGCGCCGTGCCCGGGGGCCGCATGGTCTTGCGCACCGGCGCCAGGCCGGGAGATCATCTCTATGTCAGCGGCACGATCGGCGACGCCGCGCTCGGATTGCAGGTCCGGCTCGGGCGCCTAGCCGGGCTCGGGGCGGGGCGCCGCGAGTTCCTCGTCGATCGCTATCTGCTGCCGCGCCCGCGGCTCGCGCTCAGGGACGCGATGGCGAGCTTCGCGCACGGCGGCATGGACGTGTCGGATGGATTCGTCGGCGATCTGACCAAGATGCTGCGGGTGAGCCGCGCGAGCGCCGAGGTCGATCTCTCGCTGTTGCCGCTGTCTCCAGCCGCGCGCGCGGCGATCGCGCTAGAGCCCGCCGCGTTCGAGACCGCGGCGACCGGCGGCGACGATTACGAGCTCATCGCCGCCGTCCCGCCCGACAACGCCGAAGCCTTCGAAGCCGCCGCGACGGCGGCGGGCGTCGCTGCGACGCGGGTCGGCGACGTCTTTGCTGGCGAGGGTCCGCCGAAGTTCCTGCGCGACGGGCGGCGCGTAGAATTTCGCCGCGGCTCGTTCAGCCACTTCTGAGGGGGGCGCAGCGGGATCGAGGCTTTAGTTGGGCGTCGGGGCGTTTGCGCTTGCAGACGACCGGAGTCGACCCGGAGCGGAATTTCGACCTTGTGCCCGGCGCAGAAATCGACAATCTCGAACTTGCCGTTCCTAACGAGCGGCCTAGCGCAAGCCCACCTGGGACATGTCGACTCGCGCCACAGTATAGAATCTAGTGTCAGCGTAACTGTGTAGCCCCGGAATCCGAACACCTTTGCTTCAGTATATATTGTTGTGAGAGCTGTCCAATGACCGTGAGTCCGACCGCCTTCTGGCGCCTAATGAAACCGGAGCAAACTATCCATCCTCTGGATAGGCCGATTCTCGAAAGAGCAAACCACACTTTCCGGCTTTCTGAGCCGCCGCCCGCGTTCATTGGAGATATAGAACACGCTCCTGTCATTGTTTTATGCAGCAATGGAGGCTGGAATATACAAACTCCACAGGAGTTCTTACATCGTGACAATTCCCCCGCCAAATTTGTTGCCAGATTACATACCTCACAAGCATGTGATCCAGCAATTGTATCTCCATATTATGGACGATCAAATCTAGCGGCATTTATATCATGCGGCGAGGTTGCGTTGCTGAATCTCAGTCCTTATCGCTCCCCCGAGCTGAGTAAAGAACCGGAAAATGCGACTCTCGCCCACGATTTAGTTTCTTCTAAATATGCAGTCCGATGGGTGAAGGACATTTTGATGCCGCTAGTGAGAAATGGGGAGCGCATGATTTTCTTGAAGAGAAATACATGGTTAAAATTTTTAGAGCCTCAATATCATCGATATCTAAATGGGACGCTTCACCGTGGACCACATGTATATGTGCGTGATGTGATTGAGATACGTAATTTTGTTGCGTCAATATCACATGAGCCTCTTGCAAAATTCGCGGCTCGAGCGAATTTCGGCGTCGCCGATGGCCGCGACGTCGATTGTGTCAGGCGGGGCTCGTCTTGGGCGGCACGAGGCGGAACAGTTGATCTACGGTCAGCGCGAGCACGCCGAACATGAGGTGGCACTTGACCTTGATTGCGCCGCGCACGCGAACGCAGGTGGCTCCGAATTCGTCCTTCAATCGGCCATTGACGCGTTCGACCATGGTGCGGAAATTATAGAGCACGTCGTCAGGGTCGGGCATATGGATGAGTTCCATGCGCGCGAGTTCCTCGGCGCATTCGATTTTGGCTTCGTGCGCGGCGCGAAAATTGCGGTCGATGATCGGGATATGGCCGAGCGCCTTGCTTCGGGCGGCGATGGCTTTGGCGTCGTAGGCCGCATCCATGAGATCGTAGAGATAGGAGACGCGCGAACCGGTCATAGTCATCAAGGGGATGGCGACCTGGCTGTCGTGAAGGGAAGCCGAAGTCAGCACGGCTGAGACAGGGATTTGACCGCAGGCGACGTCGAGATGCAGCTTATAGCCGGTCCAGCTCGTCTTATAGCCCTTCGAGTTCTTCTTGGTTCCGACGTCGCATTGGTTGGGCAGGTCGGCGAGCATCTGAGCGAGGGTTTGTGTGGCTTGGCGCTCGATGCGCTTGGGCTCCGGCTTGGGCAGTTCTTGCGAGGGATGCTGGCCTTTTTTGGGACGTCCGCGCTTCTTTGGCGGCGCGACGGCGGCGGGGAGCGCCTCCCCGGCCGATGGCGGTTGCGGCGTTGGCGTTGGCGGCGGCGACGAGGCCGGCGGCGGGTCGTCCTTGGGCTCGTTTTTCGCCGGCTTCTCTCTCGCGTCGATTTCGGTGGCGTCGCGGGCGATGACGCCGATGATTCGTCCGCCGAGCGAACGCTGGATCAGCGCCGCATGCATCTTGCCGGGCAGATCGCCATTGGCGAATTCCGCAAAGGCGCGGGAAAACGTGGCTTCGGAGGGAACTTGCGCGCGTCGCTCCCAGCCGAGGATGCGACGCAACGACTTGTCGAGGGCGAGGCGCTCGATCAGGGCGATGGTGGTGGGAATTCCCAGCACGGCCTTGGCGACGAAGGCTCTGGCCAGAGCGCGCCGATCCTCGGGCGGCCGACCGGCCCCTCGGGGCGGCTCGGGAACGAAGCTCTCGAGGCCGATCACGTCGAGAATGGTGACGAGGCGCCCGAGCGCCTCGGTCATCGGGTCGATATCCTCGCGCATCCAAGGGAACAGAAAGCTCTGAATGTGGTTCCAGCGCGCCCACATCGATTGCAGCGGGTCGATCACGCCCGTCGGCGTAGCGTCCATGGGTCGATTCGAAATCATGCCAACATCATACCGGCTCCAAGCGAAATAACAACACAATATATATCCCGCTTTGTCGATTGGTAACCTAAGTTATACGATTCAATTAGTCGAATGATATTTTGAGTAATTTTGCAAGAGGCTCACATAATTGAAGATTTTTTCACCGCGAATCGACACTAACCCGACTTCGCGGATTCGCCTGTGGATAACCTGACTTTGCGACTTTTCGTGAGGTTTAAGTATTTGAATTAGTTG
>JBKQKS010000161.1:0-5917 GCA_052147395.1 Roseiarcus sp. | reverse complement strand
TCATACAGGCAAGCCACCGAAAAATCAATGAAAATCTAGCTATTACATGGGTACATTTTCGCGCCCCTGTAACCACAAATGCGAGCAAAATCAGCAGATTGGAGAATTCGAAAGAAGGAACCTCCGTCTAATTCGCGCGACTGCTTCGCGACGTCGGCGCTTCATGGCTGGGAATGTCGCTCCGTTTGGCGAGAGAACCTCCTCAACGCATCAGCGGCGCTTAACGCCTTAGGGCTCTCAATTTCTTCGAGTGCAGAGATCACCGAGTTGGTCAGTTCCCGGCGCGCCCTCCCGGTCCGTGCAAGAAATACAATCGCTTCGTCGTCAGCCACTCTTGCGAGGCCCTCGACTATTCGGAGCGAAGGCCGTTCGGCCAGATGTCGTTTTAGATGTCGCAGCGCCTCGGTGTAGGCCATTCGTCCGAGGGCGCAAGCGGACGCGATGGCGACTTCTGTGTCGGGATCGCCCATCATGGAAACCAACTCCGCTATGATCTCGTGGCCCGCGCGAACACAGCCGCAGGCTGCCGCACGCACCGAGGGGTCTTTGTCCCGCAGCAAGCGCAACGCGGCGTCATTTGGCAGAACAACGCCAAGCTGGGACGCCGCCGTGACGGCGGTCAATAACGTCGGGCCTTGAACGATCCTCTTCACGATCAAGCAGGAGACGGCGTGTGCCGCCTCCGGACCGCCGATAGCGGCGAGTGCGTCGAGCGCCGCGACTTGCTCCGGCACCACAGCGCTCGCGCCATACCCTACGAAACGATTGCAAAGCGAGATGAGCGCGGGCACGGCGGCCATCAGACGTCGCTTGCCCGCCTCCGCCGTGATCGCGGATACGTCAGCGAGCGTGGCGTTGGATATGGCGGCGATCAGGTCATCATCGGGCAGGCCTTCGGGCGGGAGGGGCGTAGCCGACGCGCCGTACACTGGCCGGTCGAGTTCGGGTCGGTCGCCGAATAGGTCGAGTTGCACAAAACCGGCCATCTTGTCGAAGTCGTAGGGTTCGCGAAGGCAAAATATCGCCGGCCTCGATGGGCAGCAATAGGCAAGCTGCGCGTCCGACCCAGCGGTTCCCTATCCTTATCGAAATCCGTCAGTAAGCATTTTCGCGGGGTCGCGGAATACTCCGCTACCGACTCTTTGCGCCTTTTCGCTTCGCGGCTTCGGTGGTGGCCTGGCTGAACAAGTGGCGCGGGATGTTGACCAACGCGAACCTCCGGCGCTCTTCCGGTAATTCGTCGGTGTCGGCCTCAAGGAATATCTCGACTGTCTCGTCGCTGGCGTGAATTTCGACTCGCAGCGCTGAGCCCTCGAAATCGACTTCGTGACGCCGCCCTGATTTGCCGCGAATGATTGCATGGGGCATTTGCGTTCCTATTAGAGGCTGAAAGGACGGGACGGCTTCATGGCGAGCCTTCGATATGTTCTGGGGGCGTTCGAGAAAGCGAGGCGAAGAGCGCGGATTTGCCGACATTGATGCGAGCCGCAGCCTCACGACCGTGAAACCCTGGGTGACGGGGGGCTGCATGCGCGGGGCCAAATTCGTAGTAGCGCCGATTGGCGCCCTCTCGCCTCAGGCATAAGTCCCCCCTGCGCCTCCTTCCGCGTCAGCGCTTCCGCCGCTTGGGCTTGCGGATTGCGACCTTCGGATTCTCGGTCACGAACTCCTCCGGGACGAAAGCAATCCTCATCCCCCATCCCGCATAGACGCTGAGCAGCCGCCCAAACTCTCTCAGCGAAAGCTCCTTGTCGTCGATATGGATGATGACTTCCCCGTCAGGGCCGCCGTCATCGACAATGCAGCGCAGGACCTCGCCGCGCGGCGCCCATTGGTCGCTGTTCTCGTGATAGTCGATCTGCGGTTCGCCGGGCGGCTCTTCGACAACCGTCTTGTCCCATTCCTGCAACAGCGCCCACTGCGAATCGAGGACGTCGTTGTACATCGCGACAATGTCGGCGTCGGTCATCGCGACGATCTGCGGCCCAATCGTCAGGTGTACGCCCGATAGGCTCTGGTCGGCATGGTCGATGGTCGCGGCGCCGCCGTCGCGGGTTATTCGCACTTGATCGATCATGACGTGGGTCGGCTTTTTCGGTCGCATTCGCTCGCTCCTCCCCCCATAATATAGCCGCCAAGTGGTATGCCTGGGCAAGCTTTTGGAACCGAAGCGCTGTGTGGAATAAAATCCGGGCAAAAAGGGAGGCGGCAATGAGCGAGCAGGACCCAGAGATCGTCGATTCGCCCCTTTCGCGGCGCGTGACCAAGGACAGGATCACAGTGAAGGTCTCAATCATCCGGCTTGAGCACGAAACCGAATGGTCGTTGGATGTGATCAACGCGGCGAACACGTCCATCGTCTGGGACGATCTTTTTCCGACCGATGAAGCCTTGGCGGAATTTGAGCGGACCGTCGCCGAGGAAGGGATGCGGACGTTCCTCGACAAAGGAAACGTAATCCCTTTCCGCCGCTGCGGGCAAGCGTCGGTCTTGCCAGCGTCGGTCTTACCATGTCTGTCCGGGTAACGCAGACATCCACTACAAATAGAGGGGCTGCGCGCTCGATGCGACGGCAGAGATGGGCGGAAACCTGCCGTTCATTCGCACCCGTTTGAACGGCCAGGTCGCGGCGATACCGGCCATTGCCGAGCGCAAGACTGCACCTCCTGGTAGCCAGGATGGCGTGGGTTTACGGACCCGAAATGCGCGCTGGGCGATACGACGGCCGTTAAGGCGTGGGCTCGCCGCATTCGCCGGCGCGCTCTACTCGAACGCTCCGGACAACGACGCGGTCCGCCTGCCATCCCAGAATAATCTTGGCGCGCCCCCCGGTGGGGTGAGCGTGCGCGGCATTTTTGAGGGACTGCTGAGCGCGGTTTTCGATGGACTTCCCAGTTCCGCTTCCGGCCTGCTGTAGGGTTTGCGGGAAGCGGAAGCGGGAAGCAGGGAATCATCCAGCCAAGCGATATCCGTCGGTGGATTTGACGACGCGTCCGTCTGTGGCCATTACGGCGAGACGGTCATAGAGCGTGGCGGCTCGTATGCGGCATGCGGCGCGAAGGTCGGCAAAAGGCTGCGGCTGGCCGGCATCCGCAAGTGCGGCGGCGATGCGATCATCGACGGAGAGATGGTCCGGCTGGGGTTTTTGTACGGTCCGGTCGGCGACTTCGAGGGCAAGAGCGTCGGCCCGTTGGACGAGTTCGAGACTGAGGGCCGGGATGGCCAGGGCGGCCCGATGTTCGACGGAGAGTGTGATTCGATCGTCGGCATCGCGCCGGAGATAGAGGTTGGAATCGCCCCAGGCATGGAACTCGGATCAGCCGCGCAGGGCCTGGCCGGCCCGCATGTTTCCGGCGCCTTTGTGGGCATGATGGACGAGGACGACGGCGACGGAATGGCGGCGCTGCAGTTCTCGGAGGTAGGCGAGCAGCGGCGGCGCCTCACCGCTGATATTCTCGTCGATGCGGCGCCCGCGGACGAAGGGATCGAGGACGAGCAGGCGCGGCTTCAGCCGAGCGACGGTCTCGTCGAGACTGGCGCGATCGGCGTCGAGGTCGAGGCGCAGACTGGGCGCCGTAATGACCTGAACGTCGATATCGGCGAGGTCGAGGCCAGCGGCGACGCAGATGCCGTCGAGGCGGCGGCGCACGATGTGCAACGCGTCCTCGGCGGCGTAGAGCAGGACCCGCCCGGGCCGGCGCACGGCGAAGCGGCGCAGGCAGGGCTCACCGGTGGCGACGGAGACGGCGAGGTCGAGGGCGAGGAAGGATTTGCAGCATTTGGGTTCGCAGCCGATGATGCCGACGGCTTCCTCGGACCATAGGCCGTCGACCAGCCAGCGTTGTTCCTCGGCGCGCTGGGCGAGGGCATGGGCGGGCGCGACAGGAAGCAGGCTCATCGCCGCCTCCCGGCCACAGCCACTTTGGGTTGGGGCGTCACCATGCCGGAATCGATGAGCACGCTCTCATCGATGCGCGGCAGTTCGCGTTCGGCGGCAGTGACGAGAAGTCCGTCGGCCATGATCATCAGGCTGCGCAGATTGCCTTGCGCGTGTTCGCACAGCGAGACGATCACCTCGGGGGTCATCAGCGTCGGCGCTCCGGCCTCGGCGAGAAGGTGTCGCAGGCAGGCCTGCAGGGTCTCCGGCGTTGCGCGCTCCATCAGCTTGGGGCGGAAGCGCTCGATCAGCGCCGTCAGATCGGGCAGGACGCCCTGGTCGAGCGCCGCTTGCAGGGCGACGGCGAGTTCGGCCTCGCAAGCCTGTTCATGCGCGAGCGCGAGAATCCCGACCATGGCGCGACAGGCCGGTCATTCGCCCAGGGCCGCGAGCAAGGCCTCGAACGCCAAGGCGAAGGCTCGGCGCGGGAAGAGCTGGTCGCGATAGACGAGGTTCAGCAGCGCCATCGGCTTGCGACGCAGCGAATGGATGACGTGCCGATAATCGACGACATGGCCATGCTTGCCGCTCGACTCCGGCCGTCCGCGCCGCAGAGTGAGGATCGGCGTCGAGCCCTGGAAACATTCGAGCCGATCGTCAAAGAGACGCACCCGCAGCCGCTGACCGATCAGTCGCGAGGGGACCGAGTAGAACACCTTGCGCAGGATGAAGGCGCTGGAACTGGTCACATCGACATGGACTTCCTCGTAGTCGGCGGTCTTGCGATCCGGCAGCTTGTTCAGCGCCGTGCGCTCCTGGTCGATGCGCTTGGCGTTGCGGGCGTTGCCGCGGCCGACGATCTCATCGACGAAGGCCCGCCATGCCGGGAGATCGTCGAAGTCGCGGGACGCGCGCAACAGCAGGGCGTCTTCGAGTTTCTTCTTCAGATGGCCGTGGGAACTCTCGATCGAGCCGTTCTCGTGGGCGACGCCGCGATTGTTGCGGGTCGCAATCATGCCGTAGTGGACGCAGAGCGCCTCGTAGCGCTCCGTCAGATCCCGCTTCGCCTCGGCGTCGAGGTTGCGGAACGCCGCCGACAGGCTGTCGCTGCGATGTTGTTCGGGGACGCCGCCCAGCGCCCACAGCGCGTTCTGCAGCCCTTCGGCCAAAGCGACGAAGCTTTCGCCGCCGAGCACCACATGGGCGTGCTCGAAGCCCGAAAAGGGCAACCGGAAGTGATAGAGCCGGCCGTCGAAGTTCTGTCCGGCGATGGTGACGCCGAGACCCGCGACCTCGGTGAAGTCCGACAATCCCATCCGGCCCGGCGGATGTTCCTGGCGGAAGATCACCTCGCGATCCCCGCCGTTCACCGCCCGCCAGGCCTGGATGCGGCGCTCCAACGTGGGCCGAGTTCCCGAGCCCAACTCCGGATGCCGGCGGCAAAGGTCCTCGAAGATGGCGATCGGCCGCAGGCCGGGCGCGTCTTTCAGAAGCGGGACGACCTCGCTGTCCCAGACTTCGCCGAGAGGGTCGGCGCGGCGGCGTTCCCGGCGCGGCTTCTTCTGGCTGGGGAGCCGGGGATCCTTTTCAAACCGATAGGCGGCGGCGGTGCTGAAGCCGGCCTTCGCACCGGCGATATCCGGCGAATGGTTGCGACGCAGTCTCATGAAAAGCCTCATCTGACGATCGGTGACGTGTCGGCCGGGCAAAAAGTCGGTCCCCCCAAAAGAGAAAGCCGACCCTTATCCAGCCGCCGATACCGTCAAACGAGACCCCTTCGGGATTTCGCCGCCGCCGCGGGGGTGTCTCCGGTCGGGCTACGCCCTCCCTTCGTCACCCCCGCGGCGGCGCATTCTCATCCTGATTGTCGCGGGATTCTCACCTTGATTGTCGCGCCGCACGCGTTCATCGCTCAGCAACGCAACGTGGTCCTGGTCGGCGGCACCGGCACGGGCAAGACGCACTTGGCGATTGCGATCGCGCGAAGCTGTATCCGTGCGGGCTCACGGGGTCGCTTCTTCAATACCGTCGATCTCGTCA
>JBKQKS010000160.1:0-4959 GCA_052147395.1 Roseiarcus sp. | reverse complement strand
AATGGCTTGAGTCTGAACACGGGGGTACTCTCGACCTGGGTCGATTACGCCGTCAGCGCCACGGGCGGCAATTTGGCTCAGCATGAGGTCGGGATGTTCACGTTCGCCGGCAACACTTACCTGCTCGAGCAAGCGAACGCTGCGAATACGACCGCGGGCGACACGATCGTCGAGCTCGTTGGCGCCGTGTCCATCACCTCGCATTCGACGGTTGCGGCCGGCACTCTGCATCTGCTCGGCTGATCGACTCCGCGGCCCCGGCGCTCGTCGCCGGGGCCGTTCGAGCGTCAAAAGGTCCCTCGACGAACGCACGGGATACAATCACGAGGGCCGGTCTCTCTTCGAGGGGCGGGGCCTCGTTGATTTTTGTGGCGTGTGATGCAGCGCCGAGAGTGGCCTCGAGACGAATTCATGGTAACGTGTTTGGGTCAGGATGGGATTGCGACGGCCGATTTTCTCCAGCGAGATCTGGCGAGCAGGACCGGAACGGGCAGGCTTCGGCGCGGCGGCGAGGGCGGGAATTTCCGCAGCCTCGAATGAGCTCGCGAGGCGGCTCGGCGGCGACGCATCCGGATTTCGTTCGCGGGCCGATGACGGCCGCGCTTTGTCGACACAGCGGTCGCGCCGCAGAGGGGCCGGACCTCGGATCATTGCGCGTGGAGGGATTGGCGAAGTGAGGAAATCAACGTGACGATGCTGCCTCCCCCGCCCCCTGCCCAAAGTAACCAAGAACAATTGCTGGCCGGCATCCGGACGACTCTGCCGGTGTTCGTGACGGCGATGGTCTTCAGTCTGTTCATCAATCTGCTGATGTTCGTCAGCCCGCTGTACATGCTGCAGATCTACGACCGCGTGGTCACCAGCCGCAGCGAATCGACTCTGGCGGCCCTTACCATTCTCGCGGGGTTCTTGATTTGCGTCTATGCCGTGCTCGAGATGCTGCGCTCGCGGCTTCTCGTTCGCGCCGGCCTGATGTTCGACGAGCAGATCGCCGATCCCCTGTTCAAAGCCGTGCATCGCGGCAATCTGCGGCAACCCGGCGCCAACCATCTGCAATGCTTGCGCGACATGGACACGGTGCGCGAGTTCTTCACCGGGCAGGGCATCATTGCGCTGTGCGATGCGCCGTGGTTCCCCGCGTTCGTGTTCGTCTGCTTCCTGCTGCATCCCTGGTTCGGCTATCTCGCGATCCTCGGCAGCATGATCACGTTGAGCCTGACCTTTCTCAACGAGCGCTTGATCAAGAGGCAGCTCGACAACGCCGGCAAGGCCTCGATCATGGCCAACCAGAGCGCTTCGTCGATGTTCCGCAACACCGAGGTGCTGCAGGCGATGGGCATGCTTCCCGCGGTCAAGCAGACATGGGCGACCCATCACGACAATCTGCTGACCTTCCAGGCGGTCGCCAGCGACCGGGCCGGCGGCATTGTCGCGGCGACCAAATTCTTTCGCATGTTCATCCAGTCGGGGGCCCTCGGCCTCGGCGCCTACCTGGTAATTAACCGTGAGATGTCGGCGGGCGGCATGATCGCCGGCTCAATCCTCATCGGGCGCGCCATGGCGCCAATCGATCTGGCGGTCGCCTCGTGGAAGGGCTTCGTCAATGCGCGCAGCGCCTTCGTGCGCCTGCGCACGCTGTTCACGGTCGCCGGCGCCGAGCCGGCGCGCATGAAGCTGCCGAAGCCCCTCGGATCGGTGCGCGTGGCCGAGCTCATCGCCGCCGCGCCGGGCCCCAACAGTCCGATCATCCTCAAAGGCCTGAGTTTCGATATGGAGCCGGGTGAGACCGTCGGGATCATCGGCCCGAGCGCAGCGGGCAAGTCGAGCCTCGCACGCGTGCTCGTCGGCGTCTGGCCGGCGGTGCGCGGGGCGGTGCGGCTCGACGGCTACGACCTCGGGCAATGGAACGCAGAGGAACTCGGCGCCCATATCGGCTACCTGCCGCAGGACGTCGAGCTGTTCGCCGGCACGATCGCGCAGAATATCGCGCGATTCCGGGAAATCGACCACGAGCAGGTGATCTTCGCCGCGCAACTCGCGGGCTGCCACGGGTTGATTCAACATATGCCCCAGGGCTACAATACGCAGATCGGAGACGGCGGACAGGCGCTGTCGGGCGGACAACGCCAGCGAGTGGCCTTGGCGCGCGCGCTGTACGGGAACCCGAGCTTCATCGTGCTCGACGAGCCGAACGCCAATCTCGACGCCGCCGGCGAGGAAGCGCTGCTCGGCGCGATCCACAAGCTCAAGGCGATGAAGTCGACGGTGGTCGTGATCACCCACAAGATCAACATCCTGGCCGCGGTCGACAAGATCCTGGTGATGGCGGACGGCGCCGCGCAGGCGTTCGGATCACGCGATCAAGTGTTGCAACGGCTGGTCGCGCCGCGCGTGGTGGCGACGACGCCGCCGCCCGCGGGGCCGGTCCAGGCCATGACACGAGCCGAGTGAGATCATGCGCCAGAATCATTTCTACAAGTCGATGTTGCGCAAGATCGCGATCGCTCGCGGCGTGATGGGCATCAAAGACTCCGAGCTGAAGATGAAAAAGGCGCGCTCGATCTCCGATTGGCGGCCGATCGCGCTCGCGGGCTACACGGTCATCATCCTGACCTTCGGCGTCGCCGGGGTGTGGGCGGCGGTCGAAGAGATCGACGAGGGCGTCGTCGCCATGGGCTACGTCGCGACCGAGACCAACCGCAAGACGGTGGAGCATTACGAAGACGGCATCATTCGCGAGATCCTCGTCAAGGAGGGCGACAGGGTCGACGAGGGGCAGGTGCTGTTTCGGCTGCAGAAGGTCCAGGCCGAGGCCAGCCAGGAGATGGCGCAGAGCCAGCTGGATTCCGCTCTGGCGCAGGAGGCGCGGCTCGTCGCCGAACGCGACGGAACCAGCGACATAGCTTGGCCGAAGGAGTTCGCCGGGCACGAGAAGGAGGCGACGATCGAGCGCGTGATCAGCGACCAGATCCAGCAGTTCGCCCAGCGGCGAGCCACGCTCAATGATCAGATCGAAGTCATCGAGGCGCGCATGGAGGAGCTGCAGAAGGAGATCGACGGCATCGAGATCGAGAAGGATTCGACGTCCAAGCAAGTCGATTACATCAACAAAGAATTGGTAGGTCTGCGCGAACTCGGCGCGAAGCAGCTGGTGCCGATGTCGCGTGTTTACGCGATGGAGCGCGAGCGGACGCGGCTGCAAGGCGACATCGGCCGCGCCGACGCCGACGCGGCCAAGGCCCAGAGCTCCATCGAGGAGATGAAGCTTCAGAGTCAGTCCGTGAAACAGAAGTTCCAGGAAGACGTCGCGGCGCAACTGCTCGATGCGCGCCAGAAGATCGCCGAATTGCGCGAACGCGCCAAGGTGGCCAACGATGTGTTGCGCCGTATCGAGATCACGGCGCCGTGCTCGGGAACCGTGCAAGACCTCAAGGTCTTCACAGTGGGTCAAGTCGTGCGTTCGGGGGAGCCCCTGCTGCAGATCGTGCCCAACGACGTGCCGTTGATCATCGAAGCGCAGATCTCGCCCAACGACATCGACACGATTCACGCCGACATGCAGGCCGAAATACGCTTTCCGGCTTTCCATTCGCGCACGATCCCGGTGATGGTGGGCAAGCTCGAGTCGGTGTCTCGCGACCGGCTCATCGACGACGCCACGCACCAGCCGTTCTTTCGTGGCCTCATATCCTTGAAACGCGCCGACATCCCCGAGCAATATCGCACGCGCATACGCCCCGGCATGCCTGCCCAAGTGATCGTCGCGGCGGGTTCGCGGACGGTGCTGAGCTACCTCGTTTCGCCGCTCACGAGTTCGCTGCGCACCGCCTTCCGCGAACCGAACGACTGAGCCGGATTCGACCCAGAAGCTCATCTCGTTCGACGCGGCCCTGGCCCTAGGGGTTATCGCCGTTCGCTGTTGTTCGGCGGCGCTTTCTCTACCGCCGCGCCTTCGATCGCAACTGCGCGCTGGTTGAAAAAAAGAATCGCTCTTATTGCGAACCATGTTGGCGAAAAGGCGAAGCCCTGCCGCGATGTGTGTAGCCGGCCGCCCTCATCCTGAGCTCGTCGAAGGACGAGACCCGCTGGTCCAGCTGACTTTCGCCACCAGAGCCGGCCTCCGCGCCGCCGGCTACATTGGCGCCGAAAATGGTCTGACAACACGAAACGCAATAAGAGCGAAAAGAATTCGTCCGCGCCACGAACCCGTCGTATCGCGCCGCTCCAAAATAATCATCACTTGAATCGAATCAGGGAGTTTAGGTCGAGAAGCGGCGACACGGTCGCCGTATAATGCCCGCTGTCCTCGTTCGGGCTCGAAGATTCCGCAATTTGGAGAAAATCTTCTAATTCGGTACCGCGTAATACGTCCAACGCCTCGCCAATGTTGCGGACGTGATTCGTCAAAATGGCAATTTGGTTTTGACACGCCAAAATGCGACGAGCGACGACGATCTCCATGAGATTGGCGTCGTTCGACGCGCGGAACCGGTTCTTGAATGAATTCGCCTGGTCGAGTGCGGCCTCGAAGTTCTTCTTACGGTTTTCGGCCTCGGACCGCATTGTTATCAGGCATTCCTGCGTCACGGCGATAACGTCGGCCCGCCGAAACGTTCGCGAAGCGTTTATTTTGAGTAGCGCATGGTCGAGCCCGGCGGCCAGAATTTCGATAATCTTTGTCCGATGAGGATCGCCCGACGCCCGATCACCTAATTGTCCCGTTTCGTCGTAACGACGGCGGCGATCGGGGTCCGACAATACGTCGTAAGCTGTCTTGAGCTCGTTGAATGCTTCCACAGAGCCGCCGCTGTCGGGATGGCAACTGCGGACTTTCTTTCTGAACGCGCGCCGTATCGCGGAAAGGCTAGCGTCTCGAGATACACCTAATATCGAGTATAGGTCGCCCATCTTTCTACACAAACCTACCGCTCGGAAACGCCAACCCGTCGTTCCGCCATA
>JBKQKS010000159.1:0-7375 GCA_052147395.1 Roseiarcus sp. | reverse complement strand
ACGGCGGCATCGAGGCATTTTACCGCCGCGAGCTCCTGGCCTATGTCCCTGACGCCTGGATCGATGAAGAGGCAACCAAGATCGGGTACGAGATAGCTCCTTCTGTCCGCTACGCGGTTGACGCCTTCTCACGGCATTCCCGGGCCTTCGCGCCCGGGCCTCATTGAAGCGCGAACATGTGGCTGTAGACCGCGAGCGGCAGCACCGCATTCCCGGGCCTTCGCGCCCGGGCCTCATTGAAGCTTTTAAGATCAATGTTCATGATACGTGTTCCTTGGGTGCATTCCCGGGCCTTCGCGCCCGGGCCTCATTGAAGCGACGTAAACCTGATTGGCCACGGTGGCCTCCTACTTGAGCATTCCCGGGCCTTCGCGCCCGGGCCTCATTGAAGCAGCTTTCGCCCCTCGATCACATGCCAGCGGCCCCCCGGGCATTCCCGGGCCTTCGCGCCCGGGCCTCATTGAAGCGATTTCCTGGCCGACGCGCTCGACGAGGGTAAGCCGCCGGCATTCCCGGGCCTTCGCGCCCGGGCCTCATTGAAGCGCCGTCTTGGCGACCCCGAGCTCGCGTCGGATGCCACGGCATTCCCGGGCCTTCGCGCCCGGCCTCATTGAAGCCAGAAGCCGACGTTCCGGCACGGATCGCCAGCTTGCAGAGCATTCCCGGGCCTTCGCGCCCGGGCCTCATTGAAGCACCAGCGACGAGTTGCGCTACCTTCCGCGGAATCCGCGCATTCTCGGGCCTTCGCGCCCGGGCCTCATTGAAGCTGGCCCAGCTTCTCGCGCGTCAGCTGACCTTGCCCCCCGAATAATGTCTCTCGAGCATTTAGTGTTATGCAGTGTCGGTTGCGATATTGACGCCCGCGCGAATTTCGAATTGGATCTTCCCATTGTGGGGGCGCCCTCGATGGATGCTTTTGAGACCGAAGAGACTTCTGGCTCCGAAGCGGAGGCGCCGCGTTTGTGGTCCCTCTCTGCGAGCGTCGCGCCACGCATCAATGTGGCGTTTCATCAGAACGCCGTGCCGTCCATCGGCGAGATCGCGCTGACAGCGCCGGTGGATGCGGTCGATGTCGCGGTGCAAATCCGGGCGACGCCGCCGTTCCTGAAGCCGACGACGTTGCGCATCGACGCGCTTGCCGCGGGCGCGACGCGAAAGATCGCTCCCGTTCCCGTCGAACTCGATCTCGCGGTGCTCGCGGGTTTGACCGAGGCGGTGCGCGCGGAAGTGAATTTGCGCCTTCGCGCCGGCGAGGACGAATTCGCAGCGCTCGACCTTCCCGTCACCCTGCTGTCGCCCAACGAATGGACGGGTCTCGCGGGCGCGCCGGAACTCATCGCCGCCTTCGTGCGCCCCAACGATCCGGCCGTCGACGCGATCCTGCGCAAGGCCGCCGAAAAGCTCGCGGCCGCGGGCGCGCCGAGGGAGCTTGACGGCTATCGATCGGGGAATCGCACGCGCGCCTTGCGGGTCGCGGCGGCGATCTGGGCGGCGCTGCTCGACGAACGCATCGTCTATGCGCTGCCGCCGCAGAGTTTCGAGCGCGACGGCCAGAAGGTGCGCTCGCCAACCGACATTCTCGCCCGCAAGGTCGCGACCTGCCTGGACACGACGCTGCTGTTTGCCGCGTCACTCGAACAGGCGGGCCTGCATCCGCTCGTCGGCTTTCTCGAAAGCCACGCCTTCTGCGGCGTCTGGCTCATCGACGACAGCTTCGCGACGATCCAGATCGACGAGCCGCAAATTTTGCGCAAGCGCCTCGCCAGCAACGACATCGCGCTTATCGAGACGACGCTGCTCACCGCCGCCGCTCCGGTTAAATTCGCGCAAGCGCGGGCAAAGGCGGCCGAATATGTGTCGGAGACGCCCGAGAAACGCTTCGAGAGCGTCATCGACATCCGTCGCGCTCGCCAGCGGGGCGTCTTTCCATTGGTCTTGGGCGGCGAGCCGTCTGGCGGCGCGCCGACGGTCGGCGTCGCCGCGACGGCGAACGCGATCGACGAGATCGAGACGATCGACGAAGACATCAATCTGACCGAGACGGGTCCGGAGCCGACGGATCGCGTGGAGCGCTGGAAGCGGAAGCTGCTCGATCTTTCGCTGCGCAACAAGCTCATCAACTTCAAGACGAGCAAGGGCGCGGTCGCGCTCGCCGCGCCCGATCCGACCGGCTTGCAGAACCGGCTGGCGAGCGAGCATCAAATCAAGATTTTGCCGTCTCCCCCCTTGTTGAGCGGGTCCGACCCGCGCGACGCCGAACTGCGCCTGCGCAGTGGGGGAAGCGACATCGCGCGCCAGCATGCCCTGGACGCGCTGGCGCGCGACGAGGTCCATGCGCCGCTCGCCGAGGAGGAAGTGAACGACCGGCTGCTGGAGCTGTACCGCGCCGCCCGCCTCGCTCAGGAGGAAGGCGGGGCCAACGCGCTGCATCTGGCGATCGGCTTCGTCTCGTGGACGCCGGCCCAAGGCAAGGGGCAACGGCAACGGTACAGGGCGCCGTTGCTGCTCGTCCCCGTCAGGCTCGAGCGGCGGACGGTCCGCTCGGGGTTCCGCCTCGCGGCGCACGACGACGACGCGCGGGTCAACCCGACGCTGTTGGAGATGCTGCGTCAGGACTTTCGGCTGTCGATGCCGGAACTCGATCGCGATCTGCCGGCGAGCGAAAATGGGCTCGACATCGCGCGCATCTGGCGCATCGCGCGCGAGTATCTGAAAGACATGAGCGGCTTCGAGCTGACGGAAGAGGTCGTTCTGTCGACCTTCTCGTTCGCGAAATATCTGATGTGGAAGGACCTCGTCGACCGCACCGATCTGCTGAAAAAGAACCCTGTCGTGCGGCATCTGATCGACACGCCGCAGCAAACCTATCCGGGGACGGAGAAGCCGCTGCCCGACGAACGCCGGCTCGACCAAGAAATCTCGCCGCGCGATTTGTTCATGCCGCTGCCGGCCGATTCCTCACAAACCGCGGCGGTGGTGGCGGCGGAGCGCGGCCACGACTTCGTGCTGTTCGGGCCGCCTGGCACCGGCAAGAGCCAGACGATCGCCAACATGATCGTGCAACTACTTGCGGTGGGTAAGACGGTGCTCTTCGTATCGCAAAAGACGACCGCGCTCGAAGTCGTGCGCCGTCGGCTCAACGATGTCGGCATCGGCGACTATTGCCTCGAAGTTCATTCGGCGAAGGCGCAAAAGTCCGAGGTTCTGGCGCAACTGAAAACCGCTTGGGACCGACGCGCCGACAGCCTCGAGAGCGACTGGACAAAGTCGGCGGACGGGCTCGCCGCGCTGCGCGACGAACTGAACGCCTTGGTCTCGGCGCTGCATCGCCGGCGCCTCAATGGCATGACCGCGCATCGGGCGATGGGCCGGGTGATCGCGCTGCGCGACGTCGCGCCCGGTCTGCATCTCGCATTCGGGGACGCCGCCCGCCACGATGAGGCCGCGCTCGAAGGACTGCGTGACACCCTGAAAGAGCTTTTGGTCGCGACGAGAGCGGTGGGTTCGATTGACGACCATCCGCTCGCCGGCGTGGGCCGTCGCGAATGGTCGCCGGCGTGGCGAACGGATTTGGTCAACGCTGCGAACGCGTTCGCCGACGCTGCACAGGCCTACCTGAAGGCGAGGGATGAAAGCGCGGCCGAACTCGGTTTCGAGCCTCTATCCGTTCTGGAGGCGACGCCCGCGTGGGTATCGGTCGCCATTCTCGCCGTGAAGCCGGAGGCTCGCCACGCCGCACGGTGGCTCGGCGAGGATAGCCGGGCTTTCCGCGATGGCTTTGCAGCGTGGCGTCAACGGCGCGCGGCCTGCGACGAGATCGCCAAGCGGTTGACCGGACCTTATCGCGAGGGTGTATTTGCGCTGCCGCTCGCCGACATTCTGCGCGAACACCAGCAGGCCGCCAATGCGCTCATCTTCCTGCGCGCCGGCAAACTGCGCGCCGCCGCCGCGCGCCTCGCGCCGTTTGCGGCGAGCGGCGCGCCCGTCGATGTCGCGCGAGACGTTCCCGCGCTCATGGACCTCGATGCCGCGCGGCAAGCGGCGAGAGCGCACGACGCGCTCATGTCGCAGCTCGGACTGACTTGGAGGGGGCTCGAAACTGACCCCGCGGCGGTCGACGCGCAATTCGCATGGGAAGACGCCGCGCGCGCCGCTGCCGCCCAACTCACGCAGAAAGACTCGAACGCGACCTCATGCCTCGCGGCGCTGAGCCGCTTGACCCGCGAACGGCCAAACGATTTGGGGAGGCATGGCCCTATAGTAGCGGCGCTGACACGGCTTGTCGTAGCTTACAGGGCCGCCGACGCAGCCCGCGCCCGTCTCGTCGAGCTTGCGGAACCGGACATCGACTGGGGGCTGCCGAAGGGTGAGGCGTGGCTGCCGACGGCGATAGCTCGGGCGCGCGGTTGGGCTGAGAACGAGCGACTCGCGCCGAGATGGTGCGCTTACCAGAATGCGCTGCACAAGGCGCGCGCTGCGGGCCTGTCCACGCTGCTCGACCGATTGGGGACCGGCGACGTCGCCGCAGAGCGGACCCTCGACGCCTTCGAGGCCGGTTACGCGCGTTGGTGGATCGATCAGATCGTCGAAAGCGAACCGGCGTTGCGCGGCTTCGTCTCCGACCGGCACGAGGAGGCTGTCGCCCGATTCCGGGATGCCGACCAACGCGTGGCGGATTTGTCGCGCGCTGTGGTCGTCAAACGCCTCGCTGAACGGATTCCGCCGCGCTCGGCGTTCGGAACAGACATCGAATTCGGCGTCCTCAACGCCGAGATCATCAAGAGAAGACGCCACATGCCGCTGCGCCAGTTGTTCTCGCGCATGCCGACGGCCCTGCAAAGAATCGCGCCTTGCATGATGATGAGTCCGCTCTCCATTGCACAGTTTCTGCCGCCCGACGCGAGGCCCTACGACGTAGTCATCTTCGACGAGGCGTCGCAGATTCCGGTGTGGGACGCGATCGGCGCCATGGCGCGCGGCAAACAGGTCATCGTGGCCGGCGATCCCAAACAGTTGCCGCCGACCTCGTTCTTCGATCGGTCGACCGGCGATGACGGCGACGCCGACGACATCGAAGATCTCGAAAGCATTCTCGACGAGTGTCAGTCCGCGAGCGTTCCCGCGAAGGAGCTGACGTGGCATTATCGCAGCCGCCACGAAAGCCTGATCACGTTCTCCAACGAACGCTACTACGACGGGCGTCTGATCACCTTCCCAGCGCCCGAGACGCATGACAAGGCTGTGCGCTACGTGAATGTGCCCGGAGGCGTCTATGAGCGGGGCGGGGCCAGAGTCAACCGCGCCGAGGCTCGAGCCGTCGTGGAGGAAGTCATGAGGCGCCTGTCGAGTGCTGGCGCACCCGATACGATAGGCGTTGTGACCTTCAACTCGGAGCAACAACGCGTGATCGAGAACCTGCTCGACCAGGCTCGCCGCACAAACCCCGACATCGAGCCGTCCTTTGCGGCAACCGGCAAAGAACCGGTGTTCGTGAAGAACCTCGAGTCCGTGCAGGGCGACGAGCGCGACGTCATTCTGTTCTCGGTCGGCTACGGCCCCGACGCCAGCGGCCGCGTCTCGCAGAACTTCGGCCCGCTCAACCGGGACGGCGGACCGCGACGCCTCAACGTCGCTATCACGCGCGCCCGCAAGGAATTGATCGTCTTTGCGACCTTGCGTCCCGAGCAGATAGACCTCGCCCGCACGCGCGCGGCGGGCGTGCGTGACTTCAAGCATTACCTGGAGTTCGCCGAGCGCGGCGCGCGAGCGCTGGCGGCGGCCTCGGCTCCGCTCGACCGCGACGCCGATTCCGATTTCGAGCGCGAGGTGCGGGTGGCGCTCGAAGCGCGAGGTTGGACGGTTCATCCGCAGGTCGGAGTCTCGGGACTGCGGATCGACCTCGGGGTAGTGCACCCCGAGGCGCCCGGCCGATATTTGGCTGGCGTCGAGTGCGATGGCGCGACCTACCATCGCTCGGCAACCGCCCGCGACCGCGATCGATTGCGGCAGTCGGCGCTCGAAGATCTTGGCTGGCGCATTCTGCGTGTATGGTCGACCGATTGGTGGATGGACGCCGAGAGTGCTCTGAACCGCCTCGATCGGCAATTGCGGGCGGCACTCGAGGACGCGGCGCAAAAGATCGCCGAACCGCAGGAAGCGCAACCGCCCGAGGGCTCCGAACAAAAGGTAGCGATAGCGGACGCGCCTACACCGCCGTTAGCAAAGTCGACGGAAGATCGGGAGCCGGCGCCGGAGGAGTCCGCCGCTCCAGAGTCCCAACCGCGTTATGCAGAACCCGTCGTCCTGGTCGCAGCGGAACCCGGCGAAGGTCAGAACGAGACGGCCGACAAGAGAGAGGCGCCTGACCAAGCTAATGCGAATTATCGTGTTGCCGACTTGGTCGCCGAAGGGTTCAGGCCCGATCGTGAGAAATTCTACGAATCCGTCTATCGCCCGACGCTACGTCGCATGGCGGCCCGGGTGATCGAAATCGAAGGGCCGATCTTCGAGGATTGCCTCGTCTCGCGGATTGCTGCCGCCCATGGCTTTGGCCGCAGTGGCGGGCAGATCCGATCCACGATCACCGATGTCGTTGACCGTCGATTCCCGCGCTCCGTCGAGAATGACGGAGAACGGGAGCGCACGATCTACTGGCCGGAGGGCGGCGGCGGGTATGCGCTTCCCGCCTTTCGAAGCACGCCGCGTGCAGTGCGGGATCACGCCGACATCCCTCTCGTCGAACTGGCAAGCCTCGCCCGCCAATTTATTGACAACGGCGCGGACGAGGAAGAGGCCGTCAGGCGGATGGCTGTGGCCTTCGAGCTCAACAGGCTGAGAGCTTCAACGCGGGAGCGGTTCGAGGCGGCAGTCAAATTGGGGGCGGTGCGATGAGGGGGCGGGAGTCCAAAAACCGGCGTCAGTTGATTTTTCGACCCGCTGACGGGACACAAACTGGACACGCCCATCAAGAGTTCGCGTAAATGTTTGAAAAGCTTGGCGCGCCAAGGGAGATTCGAACTCTCGATGATGAATCGCGACGCCGGTTCACAGGGGGTACAGGGGGGTCGGCTGTACAAGCGATGATGATCAGATCGCGGCAACAACCCATGCTTGGACCGCCCCGGCAGTGAGAGAGTTACCGCGAATTGGGAACAATCTTGGTCATAATGCCGGTTATATCGTCCGCCGGACTCTTGCGTTAACGCATTGAATTAGCGTGCATTGCATGCATTCGGAGCGGATTCCCTACGGCCTATCGCCTTGTAACCGAAGCCGCTTAATCGAGTTTTCCCGAAAGCTATATTGCCTTCGCAGCAACCTGCTTCAGTGCTACAACGTCCACGACTCCATATTTGATCTTTTCTATCTCCGGAGC
>JBKQKS010000158.1:0-14920 GCA_052147395.1 Roseiarcus sp. | reverse complement strand
GCCGAGGTCACCGACCTCGGCTACAAAGGGCCGCGGGCGCTGAACGCGGCAGCCGAGGTCACCGACCTCGGCTACAAAGGGCCGCAGGCGCTGAACGCGGCAGCCGAGGTCGGCGACCTCGGCTACAGTTACGGCGCTGGTGGCGAACGCGGCACAGGCGCGCAAACAGGGGATTAGCAAGGCGCCCGTAATGCCGTAATGCCAAGGGTGTGGCAATCGGGTGTAGTATAGATAAGGCCGCTACCTTCGCTTCGCAGCCAATTTGGCATTGAGGGCGTCGCGCAGGGCCTTGACCTCGTCACGCAGGCGATAGAGACGTTCGATCGTTATGCCTGCGTCCCCGAACACCGCAGGGCCCAGACAGGCGGCCCGCTGCTCGAGGGCCTTGCTGCGCTCGGTCAGTTCGACGAACACCTGACGCTCGTCGGCGGGATTGCGGGTGCGCTCGACGAGGCCCGCCGCCTGCAGGCGCTTCAGCAAGGGAGTCAGCGTGCTACTCTCGATGCCCAACCGCTCGCCGATGTCACCGACGGTCAGGTGGTCCTCCTCCCACAATACGTTCAGCAAGAGGTACTGGGGATAGGTGATGCCCAGCTCATCCAGCAGCGGCTTGTAGGTGCGCTGGATGGCGAGCCCAGCCGAATAGATCGAATAGCACGGCATTCCCTCGAGCCTCTTGACCCTGGTCATCGCGTCGCACCCCGCCTCCTTGGTCTCCGCAGATGTCGTGAAAAGTTATCACGATAAAGTTATCACGATAAATAATTCCTTGACAGCCTCTCCGCTAGGTCCTAATTCATATCGCGCAATAACTGTTATCGCGATATCTGTCACAGGAGAGTCCGATGCCGAGGAAATTCATTGCCACGGCGGCCGCAGCGGTCGCGCTTCTGTCGGCGGCCGGCGCGCCGGCGCGGGCCGAGCCGGCCAAGAACATCGTCCTCGTCCACGGGGCCTTCGCCGACGGTTCCGGATGGCGGGGCGTCGCCGACATTCTCGGCAAGGACGGCTATACGGTCAGCATCGTGCAAGAACCTGGAACCTCGTTGGCGGATGACGTCGCCGCCACCAACCGCATCCTCGACCGCCAGTCCGGTCCGGCCGTGCTCGTGGGCCACAGCTATGGCGGCGTTGTCATCACCGAGGCTGGCGCCAACGCGCATGTCGCGAGCCTGGTCTATGTCGCCGCCTTCGCACCGGACGAGGGCGAGAAGCTCGGCCCGCTCTTGGGCAGCATCGCTCCCGCAGCCAACAGCATCGCGCCAACCGCGGACGGCTATCTGCTGGTCGATCAGGCGAAGTTCCCAGCGGATTTTGCGGCCGACCTGCCCGCCGCGGAGGCGCAATTCATGGCGATCTCTCAGGTCCCAATCAATGGTAGCATCTTGGGTACGCCGATCACTGCGCCAGCCTGGAAGACGAAGCCCAGCTACGGCATCGTCGCGACGCAGGACCGGATGATAAACCCGGACCTCGAGCGCAAGATGTACAAACGGGCCGGCGCCAAAGTGACGGAAATCGTGGGCAGCCACGCGGTGTTTATCTCCAAGCCGAATGACGTGGCTCGCGTGATCGAACAGGCGGCGAAGGCGTCGGCCCCGTGACCCATCCATCCACCCAGGATGGCTATTGATAAGGCGTCCCCATGTCCAAAGCTGTCACTGTAACCCGTAACCTGGGGTCACCCGCAAGGTGACGGCGATCGTGCAACGCCGCTGCGAGAGCCGCATCGTAACGCTGCTCGAGGGCGGCGACGACCTCGACGCCCTCGCCCGCCAGGGCAATCGGGTGAAAGAATTTGTCGTAACCTTTCCGCCGTCATTGCGAGCCTGAGCGAAGCAATCCAGCCGTCGTGCGATGCTCAGTGGGCCGCGAGTACGAGATATCGCGCAGGGGATAGTGCGTGAGTTTCTGAGTTTCGAATTGGCGGAGGGGCTGGATTGCTTCGCTGCGCTCGCTTTTGACGGCCTAGGAGTGGATTGCGGCCATTCACCCGATTGCCCTGGCTCGCCCGCTCTGTCGCAGCCCACATCGCGGCGTTGATGGGGGCATGACGTCCCGCCGTAGCCTGGGGCGCACCAGGAAATGGCCCGACGCCATCCGAAGCAACGCGCAGCGCGACGACGCCGGCGTTTGGGGATTTCGTATCGCGTCCCCGTAACCGCGTAACCGTAACGTGTGCCCGTAACCGACGCAATTGCGCAAACCCTCGCAAGAGCCGTCCGCATCTCGTAATGCCGCTCGGGAACCTGGGCGGTTACGAAAAATCACTGGAAAAGTTTGAGCACGAGTTGGCTCATTTGGTTGGAAATCGAAAGGGCCTGGGTCGCCAACTGAATTTGCGTCTGCAGGGCCGTTTCTCTGGCCGCCAAGGCGCTGGGGTTGGCGGCGATCAAGTCGTCCGCGCCGTTCTCCATGTTCGTCTGCATGGTCTGAGCGAAATCCTGCATTGTCGTCTCGGATGTCGACATGTCGCCTATGGAGGCGGAATAGCTGGTCACGTCGGCGATGGCCTTGTCGATGTTATCGAGCGTCGTCCCGATGTTCGCGGACAAAAGGTCGTCGTCGGTCACAGCTTGGTCAAGTCCGTGGCCGTCGCCGATCCGCCCGCCTGCGCGGCCTGCAAGATGCTGTCGTCTCCCTTGATGAGGGCTTTGGTCGTGAAGGTGGCGCTCTGCACGCCCCCTGTTTGGTTGTAGCCGTCGACGAAACTGACCGTGGCCGTCGATCCGTCGAGAAGGTTCTCGCCGTTGGGCGCCACGGCGTCGTCGACGGTGTCCGTCAGCGTCTGGCCGTATTCCTTCAATGTCGCAAGGCCCGCCACCGCGTCGTCGCTGTCGGCCTGCACGTCCTCGATCGTCGTCTTCATGTCGCCGAGCGTCGAGAGGACGGACGAAAGGGCGCCCGTGGCCGTCGTGAGCACCGGCGAGTCCACGCCTCCGATTTCGTTCGCGACGGCGCCCCACGCTGCGGCGTAGGATTCCGTGGCGGACGCCTCGGCCCATAAAACCGGGTTGTCGGCGGGGGAGTTGACCGCATTGCCGGTCGAAAGCTCCGTATCGGTCTGCTGTAGCTGCGTGTTCAGGGAATTGAGCGACAGAATGATCGTCGCGGCGGCCGCGTCGAAGTTGACATACATGGGGGTTACTCCCACTGACGAACTGAGGTGGCGGGGTGATGGGGGCGAGGCGCGAAGGCGCAGGGCGTCGGCCCGCCGCTCGTCGCGGAAGGCGCGGACACTCGGCTCGGCGTCGAAAAAGAGGATCGCGCGGCAAACGTGGGCTATGGCCGTGGTGGCCCTGCCGTCGCTGAATTCGGCGTGGCCGGCGCGGTTGTTCTTTGCTTCTACTGCAAAAAGACGCGCTTTCTGGCGAAAATTTTACTGTTGGTGCGGGAACGCAACATAAAAACGGCTCCTTTGTACGTTTTCACATTGCAACTATAAATTGTAAGTCTTTGTGTTACCGATAATAGAAAAGATCGGATTTTATCTATACACGGGTCATCGCAGAATCTTGCTTAAATAGTATACTAGGGACGTGAGCCTCGGAGACCTGCTCGCGCCTGCGCGACGATCCGGGACACTGTGGCGCGATGAGTTTTGAACAGGCGTGCGATTTCGGCTTCGGCGCCAGGCGACATGGCAAGGCGCGGCGCGAAACGTCCGCTCCGGGTCGATTCCAGCTGTTGGGCGGCCGATCCCGCCGGGCGGCGGGCGCCACGTTCCAACCTCCAGCGCCCATGGGGGGCGGACGCCGGGCTTGTAGCCGCGGTCGCTGACCGCGGCAGCCGGGGTCAGCGACCCCGGCTACACATTACGGCACTTCGCGCACCGCCCCGCGCGCGGCGCTGGTGGCGAACGCGGCGTAGGCGCGCAAAGCCGTCGACACTTTTCGCTGACGCGGCTTGGCCGGGTTCCATCCCTTGGCCGCCTGGGCGGCGCGGCGGCGCTCGAGCTCCACGTCAGAGACGAGAAGCTCGATTTTTCGCGCCGGAATGTCGATAAAAATGCGGTCGCCGGCTTCGACGAGGCCGATCGCGCCCCCTTCGGCGGCTTCCGGCGAAACATGGCCGATCGACAGGCCGGACGTGCCGCCCGAGAACCGGCCGTCGGTGATCAGCGCACAGGCTTTGCCCAGGCCCTTCGCCTTCAGATAGCTGGTGGGATAGAGCATCTCCTGCATGCCCGGCCCGCCGCGCGGACCCTCGTAGCGGATCACCACCACATCGCCGGCCTCGACGCCGCCGTTCAGGATGCCCTGCACCGCATCGTCCTGGCTCTCGAAGATTTTCGCCGGGCCTTCGAATTTCAGATTGCCGGCGTCGACGCCCGCCGTCTTCACGATCGAGCCGTCGAGGGCGATGTTGCCGTAGAGCACCGCGAGACCGCCGTCCTTGGAGAACGCGTGATCGGCGTCGCGGATCACGCCCGCCGCGCGGTCCTCGTCGATCGAGTCGTAACGGCGCGACTGGCTGAACGCGACCTGCGTCGGCACGCCGCCGGGCGCCGCCGAAAAAAACTCGCGCACCGCGGCGCTGTCGGTGCGCTTGACGTCGTGGCGCGCCAGCGCCTGCTCGAGCGACTCGGCGTGAACCATCCTGACATCGCGATTGATGAGCCCCCCGCGGCAAAGCTCGCCGAGAATGCCGAAGATGCCGCCGGCGCGATGCACGTCCTCGAGATGCACGTCGGCGATCGACGGCGCGACCTTGCACAGCACCGGCACGCGCCGCGACAGCCGGTCGATGTCGGCCATGGTGAAATCGATATTCGCCTCGTGCGCGGCGGCGAGCAGATGCAGCACGGTGTTGGTCGAGCCGCCCATCGAAATGTCGAGCGTCATCGCGTTCTCGAACGCCTGGAAGTTCGCGATACTGCGCGGCAGCGCGCTCTCGTCGTCCTCATCGTAATAGCGGCGCGCGAGGTCGACGATGAGATGGCCGGCTTCGACGAACAGCCGTTTGCGGTCGGAATGGGTCGCGAGCACGGTGCCGTTGCCGGGCAGCGACAGGCCGAGCGCTTCGGTGAGGCAGTTCATCGAATTGGCCGTGAACATGCCCGAGCACGAGCCGCAGGTCGGGCAGGCCGAGCGCTCGAGCGCCGCAACCTCCTCGTCGCTGACTTTTTGATCCGCCGCGGCGACCATGGCGTCGATGAGGTCGACCTTCTTGACGACCCCTTTGGCGACGTACTTGCCCGCCTCCATCGGTCCGCCGGAGACGAACACCGCGGGGATGTTCAGGCGCAGCGCCGCCATCAGCATGCCCGGCGTGATCTTGTCGCAGTTGGATATGCACACCAGCGCGTCGGCGCAATGGGCGTTGACCATGTATTCGACGCTGTCGGCGATGATCTCGCGCGAGGGCAGCGAATAGAGCATGCCGTCGTGGCCCATCGCGATGCCGTCGTCGATGGCGATAGTGTCGAACTCTTTGGCGATGCCGCCGGCGGCCTCGACCTCACGCGCCACCAACTGCCCGAGGTCCTTCAGATGCACGTGACCGGGCACGAACTGGGTGAAGGAATTGGCGATGGCGATGATCGGCTTGCCGAAATCGCCGTCCTTGACCCCGGTCGCGCGCCACAGCCCCCGGGCGCCGGCCATGTTGCGGCCATGGGTGGAGGTGCGCGAGCGGTAGGCGGGCATGATCTGACCCTCGTCGAACGGAAGGGCGTCTATGTCGCAAATCCCGCGCCGCCGGGCAAGGCGCGTTCAGCCGATCTTCTTGCCGACGACCCAGATGGTGATGTCCCAGGCGTTGCGCACGCCGACGATGAGGAGCAGCGCTTGCGCCAGCGCGAGAACGTCGAGCCCCTCAGCCAGACTCAGCGCCAACGCGACGCCCGCCGCCGCTTCGATTGTGTGCCCGACGACGGGCAGCACGCCGTACCAGACGCGGTCCTCGAGATCGACCTTGTCGAGAATCTTTTCGCGTGCGACCTCTCTCCAGGCGAGGGCGTAATAGCCGAGGCCGAACAGGCCGACGAGCGCGATCGAGGCGCCGAACGTCCGCCACCCCTCGACCGGCGACAGCCCGATGAGGCAGGCGATCAGGATGACCGTGAAATTGACCACCGTCGCCGAGACAAAGAACCGCAAGCCCGCCGGGCGGTTGCCGCTGAACACGCTGGCGCCGACCGACGCGGCGACGAACAACAGCCCCACCATCGTCGCCGCCGCTGCGCCGAGCAGCATATAGACGTCGTGCCAGCGGGCGAGGGCGGCCGATAGCGGCGGAACGGCGTCGGGCATGGCGAGGTCTCCGTCGGAGCAGCGGGAGGTCAGACTAGCGTGGCGACGGCGCAATGGGGAGCGCGAAGACGGATGCCGGGCTAGAGTTGACTTGGTACGAAATTTCCACCACTATGTCTACGTAAACCAGAGGGAGGTCATGAGCCCTTCGATACCGCGCCTTCGATCGCCGCCCGTAGAGGTTGGCGCTCCGGCTCCGTCGGAACCGGTGCGCGAAGCGTTCGTGCGCCGCTCCACGCAGGCGATCTCGCGCATCGCCGCCCAAGCGGACCTGAAGACGCTCGCCGATGCGCTCGCCGCCGCCACCGACATCGGCGCTTTGGCGCGCGTGCTTGGCGACGCTGCCGCGGTCGGCGCGTCGGTCGTCGAACTGGAGCCGCTCGCCCCCCTCATCGCGCGCAATGCCGAACATCGGCTCGACACGCTCGCCGCCGCTGGCGGAACGCTCTCGTCCGCGGAAGTCGCGACCCTGTTGGGAATCAGCCGACAGGCGGTCGAGAAGCGGCGCCGCGCACACGCCTTGCTCGCGATGCGGCAGCGCGGCGACTGGCGCTATCCGCGCTGCCAATTCGACGAGACGCGGGGGGAGGTCGTCTCCGGGCTCACGACCTTGCTGCGCGGCCTTGCCCACTCCGGGCCGTGGGCGACGCTGGAGTTCCTGTCGACCCCCGACGACACGCTGCGCGGCGAAACGCCGCTGCAGGTTTTACGTCGGGAGGGCGTCACGGCGGCTCTCGAGCGGCTCGTGCGTATCGAACAGAGCGACGGTTTCGGGTGAGCGCGGCGCGCGGCCCTTCCGGCGCTGCGCCCGCGCCGCCGGCCTCGCTCGCCTCGACGCCGCTGCCGGTCGATCTCATCGCGCCGCTGACGCCGCTCCACCGGGTGCACCGGACGGGAAACGATCCGCTGTTCTTCGGTCCGGGCCCCGGGGTTGCGCCCACGAACCGCTTCGACAGCGCGACGGGAGCGTTCGGCGTGCTTTATGTCGGCCTCGGCTTCGCCGCCGCGCTCGTCGAAACCCTGCTGCGCAATCCGCGCCGTCGGATGGTCGCCTACGCCGAGATCGAGACGCGCTCGTCGAGCGTCATTGTGTGCGAGCGCCCGCTGAACGTCGTGCGGTTGCATGGCGATGGGTTGCAACGGCTCGGCTTGGACAACTCGATATCGTCCGGCCCCTATGAGCCTTGCGGCGCTTGGGCCGATGCGCTCTGGCGCCATCCCGAAGCGCCCGATGGCGTCGCTTACCGCTCCCGACATGATCCCGATCAGATTTGCCTAGCGCTTTTCGAGCGCCGACTGCCCCTGCGCGCCGAACCGCCGGTGCGGCTGATCGACCAGCTCGCCGAGGTCGCGCGGATACTCTCCGCTTACGGCAAATCGGTCGCGGTCGGCGGAAATTGACGCGGCTCGAGGCCGACGCTGCGTCCCTTTTCGACAGCACGGCTGTTTGTTCTACGCGGCCGAGATCATTGGCAAAGACGGGCGTGTCGCCGTAAAACGAGTTCCCGTTTTCGTCTTCTACCGCGCGGCGGTCACCGACGGCGCGACCTCGACCGCATCGCCGACCGCGCGCTCGACCCGCGCGGCAAGCAGCCCGCGCGCCAGGAACCGCGAGGCGACCGGGGTCAAGTGGCCATAGTCGAAACTCACGAAATCGCGCAATCGTTCGGGCCCGACCCGCGTCAGGCATCCCGCTTCGTTGCAGAAGAAGCCGATGAGATCGACCAGCCGATCGTCGCCGGCATCGGCAAAGTCGCGCCGAAGATGGTCGTTTTCGGCGAAAATGCCGGGCACGAGCCCGTCGCGCGTGCGTTCGGGATTGGCGTCCCACAGCCGACGCTGTTCGATCGCCGGCAACGGCGCGCAATATTGCGGCGTCGGGCCCGTGAACAGGACGTTGACGCCGATCGCCGCCAAGCGGTCGCCGAGGCGTTTCATCTCGGCGTAGCGATGGTCATCGACCCTGGCGATGACGACGACGTCGGGCTTGGCCTGTTCGATCGCCCGGAGGGCGACGAAATTGGAGCGCCAGCAGTAATCGGTAGCGGAATCGGCGACGATTTCCGGCGCGCAGGACGAGGAGGCGACGATCAGCACTTGCCAATCCGCCGGCAGCGCCGCACGCAGACCGCCATAGAGCATCTGCGCGTGGGAATCGCCCCACAGGAAGACCGCCCGGCGCTTGGCGGGATCGCGGGTCGTGCAACTCGGCGCGATCGACGCGCGCGGCAATCGCGTCGCCCCGCCCTGCAGAAAGGCGGGATCGTAGAAATTGCAATCATCGCGGAAATTGACGTCGAGGCGCTCGCGCGCGCGGTAACGCCATTCCGGGTACCCGTCGTCGAAGGCGAGCGCGAAGGCGGCGCGGTCGGGCGTCCGCCACGGCGCGCCGTCCATCGCGCCGCTCGCCGCCCCGGCGCCGAGCGCCGCCGCGACCAGCAGCCCCGCCGTCAGCCCCAGCGGCGCGAGTCGTGAACGGGTTCCGAAGCGGATCGGCCGTTCGACCCAGAGGTAAGTCAACGCGGCGAGCGGAACCGCAAGCAGGGCGAGCAGCGCGCGTTCGGGAATCGGCGTCGGCGCCGCCGCGACGACGCGCGCGAACGACAGCAACGGCCAGTGCCAGAGATAGAGCGGGTAGGAAATGAGCCCGAGCGCGACCATGCCGGAGCGCGCGAGAACGAGCCGATTGACCAGCGCCCGAGGCCCCGCCGCGATCATGAGCGCCGCGCCGAGCACGGCGGGAACGGCGCCCAGACCAGGAAAGGCCTCGCCCCGGGTGAAGAAAACCGCGAACCCGATGAGCAGCAGCGCCGCGGCCGACAGCGCGTCGCACGCCGGCGAGGCGATTGGCGCCCGGCCACGCGTCCCCCACGCCAGCATCGCGCCGACCATCAATTCCCAGGCGCGAGATTGCGTAGCGAAAAAGGCGGCGATCGGCGTCTCCGACGTCGCCTCGACGCTCCAGACGAAAGAGGCGATCGCCACCGCGCCCGCAACCCCCCAGGGAGACAGCCGCCATCGCCAGGCGGCGGCCAGCGCCACCGGCCAGAAGATGTAGAACTGTTCTTCGACGCTCAGCGACCACAGATGGATCAACGGTTTCAGCACCGCGAGGCTGGAAAAATAATTGCTGTCGCGCAAAAATGCGATATTCGCCGAAAAGCTCGCCGCCGCGATCAACGACCGGCCGAAGGCGCGCATCTCGTCGGCCAGCAGCTCGCGATCGGCGATGAGAAAGCGCGCCGCCAGCACCACGAGCAAAGCCGGGAGAATGCGCTTGGCGCGACGGATGTAGAAATCGAGCAGCGAAAACCGGCCGCGCTCGAGACTATCATAGAGAACCTGCGAAATCAGATAGCCAGAAATGACGAAGAACATGTCGACGCCGACAAATCCGCCCGGCGTCAATACCGGCGTCACGTGAAAGACAACCACCGACCCGACCGCGACGGCGCGCAAGCCGTCGATGTCCGGGCGATAATTCGGCGCGGCCATGCTGTCGTCGCTCGCTTCCTCTAGAGCAACTTGCGTTGCGTCGGCATCGCACTTGGCTCTGGGTTATCGATGTCGCGCGCTATTTCTCGAAAAACCGGCGTCCCCTTTTGCCACAGCGCGTTCCGAGGCGGGAAGCCACACATTTGCCGGCAACAATTGAAGATCGGGTTACGAGCGCGCCGGAGGATCGCACGAAAGGTCCGCCATCCCCCCCTGACCGCGAGTTCGAGCGTCCGGGCCGTGGGCGCCGGGAATACGAGAATAGGGGGACATGAGACCGATTACACGATTTCCTCAACCCTTTCGCCTCGACCTACGGGGGCGTGAGGATCAGGTGGACGCGGTTGAAGATCGACCATTGAGCCCGACAGGCGACCGAATGACGCTGCCGCCGCTTGGCGATGAGATCGACAACCGGGGCGCCCTTGTAGGCGAGGTCGCTGACCTCGCTGCCTCCGCTGGGAGGACCCGTGCACGATGAGGCGCTCACGCGCCGACCGAGGCCGTCCTTCGACAAGCTCAGGATGAGGGACCTCGGCTACAATATTGCGCCGCCGGCGAATTTGTCCCGGCAGCTGAGCGGTTACACTGACAGCGCCTTCATCCCCCAGGTGTGACGGGCAGCCCGATCGCCCAGTCCGCCAAAAGCATGCATTTCACGCCGGCGCCGAGCGCTCTCGCCTTTTGATGAAGCGTCACGTCGTCCGTCAATAGCGGCGAGCCGCTCTCCTCGGCGCAGGCCAGATAGACGCAATCGGCGACGGGGTGGTTGATGCGGCACGCCATTGCAAAAGCCTTGGCAAGCGCCTCCGCAGGTCGGAACAACCGATCGAAGTAACGCGGCAGGTCCACGATCGCGGTTTTGGCCTGCGGCTCGCCGATCAGATGGGCGGGCGCCTTGTTGCGTAAGGCATTGGCGACTTCGGTGAACAGCAAGTCTGGACAAAGCAATACAAACCCCGCTCGTAACACGTCGCGCGCAAGTTCATGCCTGTCCTCGATCACAAGCCACTTCACAGCGACGCTCGCGTCGATGACCAGTTTCACCGATCCCGGTCCTCGCGAATCAACAGAGTGCTATCGCTCTGTTTCAGTCCGCCAGGAGTCATCGCCGCGATTCGATCGGCGCTCATCAGCCGCCAATTTGGCGTCTGTTGTGCACCGACCGCAAGCTCCACGATTTCTGTGACTTCGTCTTCAATGGAGGCGCCATGCGCGCGAGCGCGCTCGGCGATGATCGCCAAAGCCCGGTCGCTCAGCTTCTCGATCGTGATCGCGTTCATGACCACTTCTCGAATTTACCGTAAGCGTGACCGCAAAGCCTAGTACACCCGCGCCCTCGGCTCGATGTAGCTCACCTCGTTGCTCATGGTGTAGGTGTGCACGGGGCGGTAATCGATCCTCACCTCGTGCTTCTCGGCGTCGATCCAGGCCAGCGTGTGCTTCATCCAGTTGGCGTCGTCGCGCTTGGGATAGTCTTCGCGTGCATGCGCCCCTCGGCTTTCCAGGCGGTTCAGCGCGCCTTCGAGCGTCACCACCGCCTGGACGATGAGGTTGTCGTATTCGAGCGTCTCGACGAGATCGGAATTCCAGATCAGCGAGCGGTCGGAAACATTGACGTCGGCGCCCGCGCGCCAGGCGTCGCGAATCTTCTTCTGCCCTTCGGCGAGCGACTTGTCGGTGCGGAACACCGCGCAATCGGCCTGCATGATGCGCTGCATGTTGATGCGCAACTGGGCGGTCGGCGTCGAGCCGTTGGCGTGGCGGAACTTGTCCAGCCGCGACAACGGGTAATCGGCGCTGTCCATGGGCAGGTCGGGCAGGCGCTCGCCGGCCTTGAGAGTCTCAGCGGCCCGCAGGCCCGCGGCGCGGCCGAACACCACGAGGTCGATGAGCGAGTTGGAGCCGAGCCGGTTGGCCCCGTGCACCGAGACGCAGGCCGCTTCGCCGAGCGCCATCAGGCCGGGCACGATCGCGTCCGGGTCGCCGTTGGCCTTGGTCAGCACTTCGCCGTGATAGTTGGTCGGCACTCCGCCCATGTTGTAGTGGGCGGTCGGCAGCACCGGGATCGGCTCCTTCGTCACGTCGACGTCGGCGAAAATGCGCGCGAGGTCCGAGATACCCGGCAGCCGCTCGTGCAGCACCTTGGGATCCAAGTGGTCGAGGTGCAGGTAGAGGTGATCCTTGTTCTTGCCGACGCCCCGGCCCTCCCGGATCTCGATGGTCATCGAGCGCGACACGACGTCGCGCGAAGCGAGGTCCTTGGCGGAGGGTGCATAGCGCTCCATGAAACGCTCGCCAGCGGAATTGACGAGATAGCCGCCCTCGCCGCGCGAGCCCTCGGTGATGAGGCAGCCCGAGCCATAGATGCCGGTCGGATGGAACTGCACGAATTCCATGTCCTGCAGCGCGACGCCGGCGCGCAGCGCCATGGCGTTGCCGTCGCCGGTGCAGGTATGGGCGCTGGTCGCCGAGAAATAGGCGCGACCGTAGCCGCCGGTAGCCAGCACCGTCGTCTGCGCCCGGAAACGATGAATCGTGCCGTCGTCGAGCTTGAGGCAGACGACGCCGCGCACCCGGCCTTCCCCGTCGCGGATGAGGTCGATGGCGAAATATTCGACGAAGAAAGCGACCTTCGCCTTCAGCGCCTGGCCGTAGAGCGTGTGAAGGATCGCGTGGCCCGTGCGGTCGGCGGCGGCGCAGGTGCGCTGGGCGATGCCCTTGCCGAATTCGGTGGTCATGCCGCCGAACGGACGCTGATAGATCTTGCCCTCCTCGGTGCGCGAGAATGGCACGCCCCAGTGATCGAGCTCGTAGACCGCAGCCCCCGCGTTGCGGCACAGATATTCGATCGCATCCTGGTCGCCGAGCCAGTCGGAGCCCTTGACGGTGTCGTACATGTGCCAGCGCCAGTCGTCCGGCCCCATGTTGCCGATCGCGGCGGAAATGCCGCCCTGCGCCGCCACCGTGTGCGAGCGGGTGGGGAACACCTTGCTGATGCACGCGGTGTGGAGTCCCGCCTCCGCGCAGCCGACGCTGGCGCGCAAGCCCGAGCCGCCCGCGCCGATGACGACGACGTCGAAACTATGATCGTCGATCGGATACGCCTTGCCGCCGATCGAAGGCGCGCTCGCGCCGTTGGAGCCACTGGTCGCCATGTCCTGGAGCCTTCCGAAGTTCGATCAAACGAAGCCGATGCGCAACGCCGCATAGACGCAGGCGCCGCCGATCACGAACGCGAACACCGCGTTGCCGATGAGCGCCCACTCGCGCAGCCGGCCCGGCAGATAATCTATTATCACCGAGCGCATGCCATTTTCCATGTGATACGCGCCGGCGAGCACGAACAGCAGCAGCACGATGGCCGGCGCCGGATGGCCGAGCTCGGCGCGCACGCCGTTGTAGTCCTTGGATACAATGTCGAGCACCACCCAGACGAAGCCGAAGGTGAGCGGAACCAGCGCGACGCCGGTGACGGTTTGCAGGATGGCGCCGGTCGTGCCGAGCCGCGCGGAACCGAAAGTGTTGACGCGGCCGAACGCCGTGCGGAATGAAGTCTTCATCGCTTGCCCCCTCAACGCACGATGTAGCCGATGATCCAGGTGAGCACCGTCAGCCCTACGCTGCCGACGATCACGGCCCAAGCGAGCACGTCGCTGAACGGCTCGTCGAGGCCAATGCCGGCGTCCATGATGAAGTGTCGGACGCCGCCGAGCATATGGTGATAGAGCGCCCAGGTGAACCCGAACAGCACAAGCTGGCCGATGATCGAGTGGATGAACCACGCGAACCACGCGAAGGCCGCGGCGTCGCTCGAGGCGGCGATGAGGAACCAGGCGAGCAGCAGCACGCCGCCATAGAGCGCGACCCCGGTGATGCGGTGGGCCATCGAGATCGCCATGGTGATGGTCCAGCGGTAGATCTGGAGATGCGGCGAAAGCGGTCGCGGTCGCGTCGCGCCCGCGTTGAATTGGGTCGAAGCCATGTCCCCTGTCCCTCCCTAGCCATTGAGCTCGTCGGCAATGTATCGGGCCGCGCGCCACGCCGCAATGATGCGATCGTCGCCCATTGGATCAATGCGGCGGGTCAATCCGGCACATTCGCCACATCGGCGAGGGTCGGCGGATCGGAACCGCGCCGCGCGCAGGTGATCGCCGAGGCCTTGGCGGCGAAAGCGAGCCAGCGGCCGAGCCCATCGCGCTCCAGCGCGGGCGCGCCGGCCCCGAGCGCGCCGTCGCGGTCCATGGCCGACAACAGCGCCGACATGAAGCTGTCGCCGGCGCCGACGGTGTCGACCACGGTGGCCTTCCTCGCCGCCGCCTGCAGCCGCTCCTCGCCGAACCGGGCGAGCGCGCCTTCCGCCCCCAGCGTCGCGACGCAGAATTTCGGCCCCCGCTGCGCCCAGTCGGCGAGCGAATCCTCGACGCCGCGGCCGGGATAGAGCCACTCCAAATCCTCCTCGCTCGCCTTGACGACGCTCGCGAGCCGCACCTGACGCTCGGTGAGCGCGCGCACGGCGTCGCGATCGGGCGTCACCAGCGGGCGGATGTTGGGATCGAAACTGGTCGTCGCGGCGGCGCGCGCCATCTCCAGCGCCGCGACGACGCGCTCGCCGTGCCTGGGCTCCAGCGCCGAGATCGAGCCCACGTGCAAATGGCGGGCGCCCGCCGGCCACACTTGCGGGAACGGCCAGGGACCATCGAACGACGTGGAGTTTATGTAGAAGGAATAGCGCGACCCGGTCTGCGCCGTGCCGCGCATGACGAAGGCCAGCGTGGTCGGCTGGGAATCGCGTACGATCAGCCTCAGGTCGACGCCGTCCCGCGCCAGCGCCGCCGCCAGCGCCTCGCCATTGGCGTCGGCGGAAAGGCGGGAGACGAACGACACGGGCGCGCCGAGCCGGGCGAGGCCGATCGCCACGTTGTAGGGCGAACCTCCGAGCACGGCGTCGTAGCGGCCATCCTTTTCCGGATCGGGAATGAGGTCGACGAGCGCCTCGCCGGAGATCAGGATCATGCCCCCCTACCCTCGTCAAGCCCAAGGATTCGACAGCAATAGCCGCCGCGGCGCTGTTTGTATAGAGTTCGGGCCGCGCCCTTCGCGGCGCTATGCGCGCTTCATTCGTCCCAGTCCTTGGGCCGGTTGACGAGCGCGTAACCGGCGAGCTCGGG
>JBKQKS010000157.1:0-2961 GCA_052147395.1 Roseiarcus sp. | reverse complement strand
GCGCCCAGGAGGATTGACCGACTTGCCATAGGTCCGGCAAGCCCGGAATAACCGTGGCGGCCGCCAGGGTCCATCGATGGGCGGGGCTGGCGAACGCGCAGCTTGCGACTTCCCGGGCGGCGCCATTGTGTAGCTTAAGGTCCCTCATCCTGAGCTTGTCGAAGGACGACCTCGGTCGGCGCGTGAGCGCCTCAATCTCACACGACTCTTCCGAGCGGAGGCAGCGAGGTCAGCGACCTCGCCTACAGTGGCGCCCGGGAATTCACCCCGGTTGCGTCATCGCGCGCATTGAAGACGAAGCTGTGCTGATCCTCGTCATCCGCGTCGGCCATAGGAAAGAGGCCTACCGCTGATCGCCGTCCAGTTTCGGCGCCTCACGCCGTCGGTCCGAACCGCGTCTCGAACGCCCGCCGCAAAGCCGCATCGACATCACCCATCGAAACCTCGAGGCCGAGGTCGCGAAGGCTGGTCACGCCGTATTGCGCTTGGGCGATCCCGCAAGGCACGATGCCGGAGAAGTGGGTCAGGTCCGGCGCGACGTTGAGCGCGACGCCGTGGAACGTCGCCCAGCGGCGGATGCGCACGCCGATGGCGGCGATCTTGTCCTCGGCCTCGGGCCCCTTGTCCGGCCGCCTCACCCACACCCCCACCCTGTCCTCTCGGGTAACACCGTCGATGCCGAACGACGCCAGCGCATCGATGAGCCAGGCTTCCAGCGCGCCGACATAGGCGCGCACGTCGGGGCGGCGGCGCTTCAGATCGAGCATCACATAAGCCACGCGCTGGCCGGGACCATGATAGGTGTACTGCCCGCCCCTGCCCGTTCGATGCACGGGAAAACGCGCCGCTAGGAGATCGCCGGCCTTGGCGCTCGTGCCCGCGGTATAAAGCGGCGCGTGCTCGATGAGCCAGACGCGCTCCGCCGCCTCCCCGCTGGCGATCGCCGCCGCCCGCGCCTCCATCTCAGCGACCGCGTCGGCGTAGTCCGTCAAACCCGGCGCGACCGCCCACTCGACGGGCGGCGCCGGGGAATGCGGCCAAAACCGGGCTTCGGGCGCGAGGCGCGGCGTGGACATGGGGCTCCGAGGTTCGAGCGACGGCGAAAGTCTCCTACGCCGCCCGGCGCAAAGAATATATCGGCCGCCCGCGAAATTTATACACATGGCGGTTGCAACGCTCGACTTGGCTTCGACGCAACGTTACTTTGCAAAGCTAGATATGGGCTTGGGGCCATGGCAAACGGGCGGCCGTTGGCGGGGGAGCGTTTTGCGGTTGCCGCGCTCGTGGCGCTGGCGGCCGGGGAAGCGCGTGCGGGCGCCTGGACCGAGCCGGCGGGCAACGGCCAAATGATCGCGACGCTGTTCGGCTGGTCCGGCGAGGGCGCCCCGTGGGGCGGCGAGGCCAGCGGTCGACACGAGATGAAGGCCGAAGCTCAGACCTACGCCGAATGGGGCCTCAACGACGAACTCACCCTGTTCGGCCAGCTCGGCGGCGGAACCTATCGGCTGAGCGCGCCCGATGCCGACTCGTTCACCGGCCTCGACTATACGACGCTCGGCGCGCGGGCGCGCATTTGGACGCACGATGCGTTGGTGTTTTCGCTCCAGGCGAGCGCGCTCGTCCCCGGGGCGAACGACGCGGCCCGCCCGGCTGAGGCGGGCAACACCGGCTGGGCAGCGGACGTTCGCGCGCTCGCCGGATATTCCTTCGACATCGACGGACGCCACGCTTTTGTCGACGCGGAAGCCGGCTACCGCCAGCGCACCGCCGGGCCGCCATCGGAGTGGCATGGCGACTTCACTTTCGGCGTCGACGTGGCGCCAAGGCTCACCGTGCTCGCGCAGACCTTCAACACGCTTTCGTGGGGGGCAGGCGCGCCCGGCTTCCCGGCCTGGACCCAGAGCGTGTTGCAACTCAGCGCCGTATACGAACTCGGCCCCCGTTGGTCCGTGCAAGCCGGCGCCTTCTCGACGGTCACCGTCCGCAACACCAACAGCGAGCGCGGCGTGATGGCGGCGGTGTGGCGGAGGTTTTGAGGGCCCTCACTCGCTCTTGGCGAACAATTCCCGGCCGATCAGCATGCGGCGGATTTCGCTGGTGCCGGCCCCGATCTCGTAGAGTTTCGCGTCGCGCAACAGCCGGCCGGCGGGAAAATCGTTGGTATAGCCGGCGCCGCCGAGAATCTGGATCGCGTCGAGCGCGACCTGCGTGGCGCGCTCGGCCGAATAGAGGATCGCGCCGGCGGCGTCCTCGCGCGTCGTCTCACCGCGGTCGCAGGCTTTCGCCACTGCATAGACATAGGCGCGCGACGCGTTCATCGCGACATACATGTCGGCGAGCTTGGCCTGGACGAGCTGGAACGTCCCGATCGGCTGGCCGAACTGTTTTCGCTCGTGGACGTAGGGGATGACGACGTCGAGCGCCGCCTGCATGATGCCGAGCGGCCCGGCCGAGAGCACGACGCGCTCGTAGTCGAGCCCGCTCATCAGCACATTGACCCCCTTGTCGAGCTCTCCAACCAGGTTCTCCGCCGGGACTTCGCAATCCTCGAACACGAGTTCCGAGGTGTCGGAGCCGCGCATGCCGAGCTTGTCGAGTTTCGTCCCCGGCCGGAAGCCCCTAAAATCCTTCTCGACGAGGAAGGCGGAAATGCCGCGCGCGCCGGCGCTTCTGTCGGTCTTGGCGTAGACGATGAGCGTATCGGCTTCGGGGCCGTTGGTGATCCACATCTTCGCGCCGTTGAGCACGAAGCGGTCGCCTTTCTTGTCGGCGCGCGTCGTCATCGACACGACGTCGGACCCGGCGCCGGACTCGGACATCGCGAGCGCGCCGACGTGCTCGCCGGAGATCAGCTTGGGCAGGGTCCGTCGCTTCTGCTCCGCATTGCCGTTGCGGACGAGCTGGTTGACGCAGAGATTCGAGTGGGCGCCGTAAGAGAGGCCGACCGAGGCCGAGGCGCGC
>JBKQKS010000156.1:0-11904 GCA_052147395.1 Roseiarcus sp. | reverse complement strand
AAGAAGCGAGGTCAGCGACCTCGCCTACAAGGGCGCCCGGGAATTTGCCCCCGGCGTTGCAAATTCGTGGGAATGCGCGTCGCGTCGAAGCCGGGCGAGCAGGCGCCGGCTTCTCGCATGGTCTCGTGGGCGAAACCTGCGCGCGATTGCAGCGGGATGCCATGAATGAGGCCGGATTGACGCGAAATTGGGCGAACAGCAGCCCAGGCGGAAGCTTCGACGGCCCCGCGCCCCGCGTGCGGCCGAGGCGTGAATTTTCGCCGGCGCGCAACAAAATCGAGCCAATTCAGCGTCGCCTGCCCGAAGGTTGCATAGCGACCCGCCCTTGGTCCAAACTTTCGCTAGTAATTGCCTGAGAACAGCCCGAAGATCGTCATGGGAGCGGGCGGCGCTCGGCGAACCGAGGCCTGCGCTTGACAACTCGAAGAAAACCGCCAATGGCGACGGCGCCGGGGAGGCGCGTCAGGTCGCGGGCGGAGAACGAACACGGCGCCACGATCGAGGCGCCGCGACCGTGCGGGAGGAACGCCGAGCCGGCCGAACGCTGGCGCGCTTCCTGCATGCGGAACCTAAAGTAATAGGCGGGCGTGAATGGACAATTTCCTCCAACAGCTCATCAACGGGATCACGCTGGGTTCGATCTACGGGCTCATCGCCATCGGCTATTCGATGGTATACGGCATCATCGGCATGATCAATTTCGCCCACGGCGACGTGTTCATGCTCTCGGCGTTCATCGCGCTCATCGTCTTCCTGTTCTTCACCAAGATCCTAGGGCTCGGCTACCTGCCGGTCGCGTTCGTCGTCGTGCTGGCGCTCGGCATGACGCTCACCGGGGTCTGGAACTGGACCATCGAACGGCTCGCCTATCGCCCCCTGCGCGGCTCGTTCCGCCTCGCGCCGCTGATCTCCGCGATCGGCATGTCGACGTTCCTCTCCAACTTCGTTCAGGTGGCGCAGGGTCCCAACAACAAGCCGGTGCCGCCGATGTTCTCCGAGTTGATCAAGTTCGGCCCCAAGGGTCAGGAAGTGACCTTGCAATACCGGCAGATCGTCATCGTGCTGATCACCGGGCTGCTGCTCGCCGGCTTCTGGTGGCTGGTCCAGAACACCAGCCTCGGCCGAGCGCAACGCGCCTGCGAGCAGGACCAGAAGATGGCCGCGCTGATGGGCGTCGACGTCGACCGCACGATCGCCATCACCTTCGTCATCGGCGCCGCGCTGGCCGCCGTCGCCGGCGCGCTGTACATGCTCTATTACGGCGTGGTGAATTTCGCCGACGGGTTCCTGCCCGGCGTCAAAGCGTTCACCGCGGCCGTGCTCGGCGGCATCGGTTCGCTGCCTGGCGCCGTGCTCGGCGGGCTGATGATCGGCCTCATCGAAGTGATGTGGGCGGCCTATTTCTCCTCCGACTACAAGGATGTCGCCGCCTTCTCGATCCTCGCGATCACGCTCATCTTCATGCCCTCGGGCATCCTCGGCCGCCCTGAAATCGAGAAGGTGTGACGATGGCGATCGCCTCTTCCTCGCCGGGCGGCGCCGGCGTCGCAGGACGGCTGAGGCAGTCGGCCTATGCCGGGCTGCTGGCGTTGTTGCTGTGTACGCCGATCATCATGTTCGTCGCCGATCCCGATCCGAACACAGGCCAGCTCAGACTCGCGTTCCGTCCGATCGCAGTGCTGGTGTTCATGGCGGTGGCCTTCATCGGCCGTTTCGTCGTCCTCACCGCGGCCGAGCGGCCGAAGCGCGTACACGTGGTCAAGGCCGCGCGTCCGGCGAGCGCGTGGCTCGGCAAAACGCTCTCCGTCGCCGGCCTCGCCTTCCTGTTCGTCTACCCGATCGGGGCGCTGGCGATGTTCGGCGCCGGCGGCGCGCTCAAATGGGTCGACACCTACGGCATCCAGATCCTCATCTACGTGATGCTGGGCTGGGGCCTCAACATCGTGGTCGGCCTCGCCGGCCTGCTCGATCTCGGCTATGTCGCCTTCTACGCGGTCGGCGCCTATTCCTACACGCTGTTGACGATCACGTTCCATCTGTCGTTCTGGATCTGCCTGCCGATCGCCGGCATGCTCGCGGCCTGCTGGGGCATGATCCTCGGCTTTCCCGTACTGAGGTTGCGCGGCGACTACCTCGCCATCGTGACGCTCGCCTTCGGCGAGATCATCCGCACCATTCTCGTCAACTGGACCAATTTTTCCGGCGGCAGCGCCGGCATCAGCTCGATTCCGAAGATCACCTTTTTCGGGCTGGTGTTCGCCGACCGGCCCGGCGGTTTCGACGATTTCTTCGGCTTCGACTATTCGCCGATCCACGCCAAGGTGTTCCTCTACTACGTGATCCTGGGGCTGGCGCTGATCACCAGTTTCGTCACCGTGCGGCTGCGCCGGCTGCCGATCGGCCGCGCCTGGGAAGCGCTGCGCGAAGACGAGATCGCTTGCCGCTCGCTCGGGGTCAACACCACCAACACCAAGCTCACCGCTTTCGCGCTGGGCGCCTTCTTCGGCGGCCTCGCGGGCTCGTTCTTCGCCGTGCGCCAAGGCTTCATCAGTCCGGAGAGCTTCACCTTCAACGAATCGGCGACCATCCTCGCCATCGTCGTGCTCGGCGGCATGGGGTCGCAGATCGGCGTAGCGCTGGCGGCGATCTTCCTGATCGGCGGCTTCGAGATGCTGCGCGAACTCGGCTGGCTCACGCAGCTGATGTCGTATTATTTCGGCATTGAGAATTTCGATCCGGCCCAGTATCGCGGCCTGCTGTTCGGCCTGGCGATGGTGGTCATGATGGTGGTGAGGCCGCGCGGATTCGTCTCGACGAGAACGCCGTCGATCTTCCTCAAAGAACGCAAGGCGGTGTCGGGCGCTCTGGTCAAAGAGGGACACGGCTGATGCGCTGGAAGTCCGATCCCCTGCTCGTCGTCGAACATGTGACGATGCGCTTCGGCGGTCTGGTCGCCGTCGACAACCTGTCGTTCCAGGCCGGGCGCGGCGACATCACCGCGCTGATCGGCCCCAACGGCGCCGGCAAGACCACCGTGTTCAATTGCGTCACCGGCTTCTACAAGCCGACCGAAGGCCGGCTCGCGCTCGCCCGCGAAGGCGTCGCCGACCGCGACCGCATCGAGGCGCTGACCCGCATGAGCCACCGCAAAATCAAGACCGACGGCGGCGAAATTTACCTGCTCGAGCGCATGCCGGGCAACGACATCGCCTGGCGCGCCCGCGTCGCGCGCACGTTCCAGAACATCCGCCTGTTCCAGGGCATGACGGTGCTCGAGAACCTGATGGTCGCGCACCACAACCGGCTCATGATCGCGAGCGGCCTCACCTTCCTCGGCCTGTTCGGCGCGCCGAGCTATCGCCGCGCCGAGCGGGAAGCGATCGAGCGCGCCAAATACTGGCTCGACAAGATCGGCCTGATGGATCGCGCCGACGATCCCGCGGGCGAACTGCCCTATGGCGCGCAGCGCCGGCTCGAGATCGCCCGCGCGATGTGCACCGATCCCGTCCTGCTCTGTCTCGACGAGCCCGCGGCCGGTCTCAATCCGCGCGAGTCCGCGGAGCTCAACGCGCTGCTCAACATGATCCGCGACGACCACAAGGTCTCGATCCTGCTCATCGAGCACGACATGTCGGTGGTGATGCAGATTTCCGACCACGTGGTGGTGCTCGACTATGGCGCCAAGGTTTCCGACGGCACGCCATACGAGGTGCGCAACGATCCCAAGGTCATCGCCGCCTATCTCGGCGTCGCCGACGAGGAGGAGCTAGCCGACGCCGAGGCGGAGATCGGGGCATGAGCGCGGCGCACGGCAACCCATCCCCTGCCCCGGCCGCGAAGCCGCTGTTGCAGATGCGCGGCATCGAGACCTTCTATGGCAAGATCCAGGCGCTCAAGGGCATCGACATCGACGTCGACGAGGGCGAGATCGTGACGCTGATCGGCGCCAACGGCGCCGGCAAATCGACCACGATGATGACGATTTTCGGCTCCCCTCGCGCCCGCAAGGGCTCGATCGCGTTCGACGGCCGCGACATCACCGGCTTGTCCCCGCACATCATCGCGCGCATGTCGATCGCGCAGTCGCCGGAGGGGCGGCGCATCTTTCCGCGCATGACGGTCTATGAAAACCTGCAGATGGGCGCCTCGATCGACAACTTCGCCCATTTCGACGAAGACCTCGGGCGCGTGTTCGCGATGTTCCCGCGGCTGAAGGAGCGCGCCCAGCAGCGCGGCGGCACGTTGTCGGGCGGCGAGCAGCAGATGCTGGCCATTGCCCGCGCGTTGATGAGCCGGCCGAAATTGCTGCTGCTCGACGAACCCTCGCTCGGCCTCGCGCCGCTGCTCGTCAAGACGATCTTCAACGCCATCGCCGACCTCAACCGCAATCACGGCATTTCGGTGTTCCTGGTGGAGCAGAACGCCTTTCACGCCCTGAAGCTCGCCCATCGCGGCTATGTCATGGTCAACGGGCAGATCACGATGAGCGGCACGGGGCAGGAGCTGCTCGCGCGTCCCGAAGTGCGCGCCGCCTATCTCGAGGGAGGCCACTGATGGGCGGCTGGATCTGGGACGTCGGCGACCCCTGGGGCTGGCTCGCCTTCTTCGTGCTCACCGGCCTCGGCGCGGCCGCAGCGGTGGCGACGGGACGCGCGTTCGCGCGCGGCTGGAGCCCGCGGCTCATGGTGCTGCCGGCGATGCTCGCGCTCGCCGCGGCCGTGCATTTCCTGCACTATGCGTTGTTCCAGGAAGACCTGCTGTCGCTCTACTATTATGGCGTCACCTTCGTCGTGCTGTTCGTCGCGGCGTCGCTCGGCTATCAATTCATGCGCGCGCGGCAGATGGCGACCCAGTATTCCTGGGCCTTCGAGAAGCGCGGCATGAGCTGGCGGGCGCGCTGACCGGGTTCGCGGTCGTGGGGCGAAATTCGCGCTGCGAGCGCGGCTTTTCGCGTGACACAACCTCGAAAACAGGCTTTTATCCCGCCCGATGCGGGTTCCACGAATTCCGTCAGGGGCGTAGGGCGCCTGGGAAACTAGGGAGTGCAGTATGAAAAACAACTGTATGAGGGGTCTCGTGCTCGCCGCCGGTTTGGCTTTCGCTGGCGGCGCGAGCGCGGATGTCCTGATGGGCGTCGCCGGGCCGATCACCGGCGCCAATGCGACGTTCGGCGCGCAATTGACCAACGGCGTCAATCAAGCCGCCGAGGACTTCGACAAGACGGGCGGCATTCTCGGCCAGAAAGTGGTGATCGAGCAGGGCGACGACGCTGCCGATCCCAAGCAGGGCGTTTCGGTCGCCAACAAATTCGTCGGCGACGGCGTCAAGTACGTGGTCGGTCATTTCAACTCCGGCGTCACCATCCCGGCGTCCGAGGTCTATAGCGATAACGGCGTCCTGATGATCACGCCGTCGGCGACCAACCCGAAGGTCACCGACCGCGGCCTGTGGGACGTGTTCCGCACCTGCGGCCGCGACGACCAGCAGGGCAAGCTGTGGGCCGACCTCGCGCTCACCAAGCTCAAGGACAAGAAGATCGCCATCCTGCATGACAAGACCCCGTATGGCCAGGGCCTCGCCGACGCCGCGAAGGGCTTCATGAACGCCGGCGGCAAGAAGGAAGTTCTGTACGAAGGCGTCAACGTCGGCGAGAAGGACTATTCGGCGATCGTCTCCAAGATCAAGGCCTCGGGCGCCGACTACGTCATGTGGGGCGGCCTGTATACCGAGGGCGGCCTCATCCTGCGCCAGATGCGCGACCAGGGCCTCGAGACCGTCATGATCTCCGGCGACGGCATCACCGACGACACGTTCGCCCAGATCGGCGGCCCCGGCGTCGTGGGCACGCTGATGTCGTTCGGCCCCGACCCGCGCAAGAACCCGGCCGCCAAGACGGTCGTCGCCGAGTTCACCGCCAAGGGCTATGATCCGCAGGCCTACACGCTCTACTCCTACGCCGCGATGCAGATCATGAAGCAGGCGGCGGAAGCCGTGAAGGTCCTCGATCCGAAGAAGATGGCCGCCTACATGCACTCGGGCAAGCCGTTCCACACCGTGCTCGGCGACATCTCCTACGACAAGAAGGGCGACCGCACCACGGCCGACTACGTCTGGTACGTCTGGAAGAAAGAGCCGGACGGCAAGATCACCTACGAGCAGATGTGACCGGCGCTCGGCGCTGATGGTCATGGAAAGCCCGCCCAGGTGGCGGGCTTTCTATTTCGCGCGACCTTTTCGAATCGAAGAGTTTCGTGCGATTTGGGTAGCCGGGGCAGATTCCCGGGCGCCGTTGTAGGCGAGGTCGTTGACCTCGCTCCTTCCGCCTGGAAGAGTCGTGTGAGAGTGAGGCGCTCACGCGCCGGCCGAGGTCGACGACCTCGGCTACAGAATGGCGCCGGACCGCCAGCTCTGTCTCGAGGTCGATCGGCTTCGCAGTCATGGCGGGGCTCGACAGCTCGTTCCAGATCTCGCTGAGCGCGACTTGTCGCGCTCGGATTCCGCGCCGCAGCGGACGCACGACCGCTTCAGATCGAAGCCAACGTCCGGCGCGCGGCGATGAGGTGGGGGATGTCGACCATCCTGCCGTCGATGCCGAGCGTTCCCGCGCGATTACGGTGTCGGCCCCGCAACCCCCGAGAGTTCTGTAACGCACCCGCCTACGCCTCCTCACGCTCACGCCCGCTCAACGCCGACCGTTCCACCAAGAGTCCCTGCCGCTCGTAACGCTTGCGGCTTCGGCTGAAGCGGACGACAACGGCGGTGCGTTGGGATTTCGCCTTGACGAGGCGCGTGAGCTTGGCGTCGCCGGCGGGCAGAAAGACCAGATCGCCGAGCCCGGCGCAATTCATGCAGCTCGGGCCTTCGTTCTCCATCATCAGAAAGCCCGCGGTCCCGCCGCAACGCCAGCACTTCCAATCCTGATTATGCGGGCTGATCACGATCAGTTCCGGCGGCCGGCTCGCCTTTTCCTGTAACCGTTCGCGTTTCCTTTCCGAGAGTTTCGGCGAGACCCAATGGGTGCGGTAAAGCCGCTCGATGCCGGCGTCGCCGCTGACGCTGAAGCGCAGCTGGCCACGCTGCGTAGAGCGCGCGACATAGCGCGTCTCGCTCGCCTTCAAGCCTTTTTGCGACGCCCAGCCTCGAAACAGCTTCATCGCCTCGGAAACGCGGGCGAGATTGGCTTGCACGACGCGCTCGAGAGATTCGACCCGCCCTTGCCGCCAGCGGGCGAGCGAACTGGCGTCGAGCCAACCGAGTCCCAGCAAGACGTCGATCGCGCTGACATACTCCTGCCGCGCCAAGGCGCCCTCGGCGGCCCGAATGACGCGATCCTCGAGGGCTTGGCGGTTCTTGGGGTTCATCGAAGGAAAGGCGATGGCGGGTAAACACGGTGATAGCGCATTCTAACTCCGCTCCCGACGCCTTGCGACGTTCGCGGCTGCGAGGGGTGCGCCTTCGTTTCTTACCCCCCGGGCGCCCCCTCAGATCGAAGCCAAGGTCCGGCGCGCGGCGATGAGGTGGGGGATGTCGACCATCTTGCCGTCGATGCCGATCGTTCCGGCGTCCGGATTGGCCTCGAAGGCTTCGACAATTCGCCGCGCGAAGGCGATCTCGGCCTCGGTCGGCGCGTAGGCGCGATTGATGATCCCGACCTGGTCGGGATGGATCGCCAGGCGGCCGAAGAAGCCGTCGCGGCGCGACCGGCGGCAGGCGGCCTCGAACCCCTCGACGTCACGGAAATTCGTATACACGGTGTCGATCGCTGCGACGTGCGCGGCGCCGGCGGCGAACAGGCAGTGCGCGCGCGCGACCTGGTAGGGGAACGTCCAGCTGCCTGTGGGGTCGCGATTGGCGGTCGCGCCGAGCGCCGCCGAAAGGTCTTCGGCGCCCCAGGTCAACGCGACGAGGCGCGGATGAGCGGGCGCGTAGCTCGCCAGAGTGAACATCGCCGCCGGCGTCTCGGTCGCTATCACGATGACCTTGACCGCCCCCGGGGTCATGCCGGCGACATGCTCGAGCGCCTCGAGATAATGGCTCACGTGAACGACATCGGCCCCGCCCTGGCCTTTGGGGAGCATCACCGCATCGAGGCCGGGCTTGACCACCGCGGCGAGGTCGGCGAGCGTGAGCCCGGTATCGAGCGCGTTGACGCGCACGATGAGGCGCCAGTCGCGCGCCGTCGGGTCGTCGACGACGGCGGCGACTTTTCGCCGCGCGTCGTCCTTTTGCCTGGGCGCCACCGAGTCCTCGAGGTCGAGGATCAGGGCATCGGCGCCCGAGACGCCCGCTTTCTCCAGCTTGCGCTCCGAATCGCCGGGAACGAACAGCAGCGACCGCAGTCTCATTTCGGCCTCCTCAACATCAGCGCCACACGCCGGCAGGTCGCAACGATTTCGTTGCGCTGGTTGAAGCCGACGTGCTCGAAGGTGACAATGCCCTGCCCGGGGCGCGATTTGCTGTCGCGCAAGGCGACGACCTTGGTCTCGGCGCGGATCGTGTCGCCGGCGAACACCGGCTTCGGGAACGCGACCTCCTCCCAGCCGAGATTGCCGACGGTGGTGCCCAGCGTGGTGTCCTGGACGGAAAGTCCGACGATGAGGCCGAGGGTGAAGATCGAGTTGACGAGCGGACGGCCGAATTCGGTCGTCTTGCAATATTCGTAATCGATGTGGATCGCGGCGGGATTGTAGGTCAGCGCCGAGAACAGGATGTTGTCCGATTCGGTCACCGTGCGCCGGATCTCGTGCGCGAACGTCTGACCGACCTCGAACTCCTCGAAATATTTGCCGGCCACCGAATCCTCCGCGCGCTCCGGGGCGAGCATTTCCCCAGACGCCAGCGAACGCAAGCCCGACGCAACTTCCGAGGGGAACGAATTCCTGAATTGCCGGCATGACGTTTGCTTTGTCAGCCGCTAAAAAGGCCCATTGCGGAGCGAGGCGGGTAGGTCATGGCGGACGTGGGACGGCGGCGAAAGGCGCTCATCATCCTGCATCAAGCGCACTCGACCCCGGGACGGGTCGGGCGGCTGCTGCAACACGCCGGTTTCGAGCTCGACATCCGCCGTCCCTCGCTCGGCGACGAGCTGCCGGCCACGCTCGACGCGCACGACGGCGCCGTGGTGTTCGGCGGGCCGATGAGCGCCAACGATTCCGACATCTGGCTGCGCCGCGAAATCGACTGGCTCGGGGTCCCGCTCGGCGAGGACAAGCCGTTCCTCGGCCTCTGCCTCGGCGCCCAGATGCTCGCCCGCCATCTCGGCGCGCGGGTGTTCAGCCATCCGGACTGGCGCGGGGAAGCCGGCTATTACGCGATCCGCCCGACCGCCGCCGCCGACCTGCTGTGCCCGGCGCGCTTCCCGCGCCACGTCTATCAGTGGCATTTCGACGGCTTCGAGCTGCCGCGCGGCGCGACGGTGCTGGCGCGCGGCGAGGGCGACTTCCCCATTCAGGCGTTCCGCTATGGAACTCACGCGATCGCGCTGCAGTTTCACCCCGAGGTGACCTATCAGATGATGTGCCGCTGGACGACGCGCGGCTGGGAGCGGCTCGCGCGCCCCGGCGCCCGCCCGCCCCACGAGCATCTCGAAGGCTGGCGGCGATACGACCGAGCCGTCGCACACTGGATCGAGGCGTTCCTGCCGCGCTGGAGTTTTGGCGCGCTGCCTCATCTCGAACAGGGCTCCGCCCGCGCAGCGCAGACGGCGGCGGCGGCTTATCCGGAGGTGTGAGGCGCACCGATGTCCCTCGCCTTCACCATCGACCTCGATTCAGCCACGATCGACGCGCTCGACGAGGTCGCCGAATTGACCGAGCGCGCTCGCGGCGGCCGCGTCGCCCAGGCCATCGAGGACTTCCTCGCCCGCAGCGCCTGGCAGTTCGCCAACATCGGCTCTGGGCTCGCGGCGGCGGATCGCGGCGAGTTCGCGAGCGAGGAGGAAGTCGAGCGTGTGCGGGCGAGATTGGCGGCCGAAGAATGAAGCTGCGCTGAGGAAGCTCGAGCTCCATCGCGAAGACATGATACCGATAGCACTAGTTAGCGGCCCACAGCGAGCCGAAATGCGTGCAATCGGTATCCTGTCCCCCAGGGCAATCGGGTGAAAGAATTTGCTGTGACCTTTCCGCCGTCATTGCGAGCCAGAGCGAAGCAATCCAGCCGTCGTGTGATGCTCAGCGGGCCCGAGTACGAGATATCGGGCAGGGGATAGTGCGTCAGTTTCTGAGTTTCGAATTGGCGGAGGGGCTGGATTGCTTCGCTGCGCTCGCTTTTGACGGCCTAGGAGTGGATTGCGGCCATTCACCCGATTGCCCTGCCTGTCCCCGTAAGCCACTTTACAGCGGCTCGCCAGATCGGCGAATATGGCGAATGTACTATCGGATCACTCGAGTGGAGTTCCGTCCTTGCGCGAGAATCGATATTTCCCGTCGGACCCTAAGCGGCCATGCAAATCGATATCAGGGTAGTTCACCTCGTCTCCGGCAGTGTTGTCGCCGACAACCAACAATAGAACGTCGTTATCCCCTCGATTAACGAACCTATGTCCGTCCTCGACGCCAGCGGCAAATCCGGCGTACATCCCTGGGGTCAGAGTTCGTTCACCAGAGTTGGTTTCGAGCACGACCTTTCCCGACAGGACGTAGATGAACTCATCTTGATGGGAATGCCAATGGCGGCTCGAAGATTGGCCTCCTGCAACGATCCTGGTGATATTCACGCCAAAATGGGTCAGCCCGAATTGCCGCCCAATCCGCCGGTTCCAACGAAGCTGGTTCGAGGCTTTGTAGGGCTCGGGATAGGCGGTGTAATTGGTCTCGGGCACATCGGTCGGATCTATCGCGACAGATTTGATTCCTTCCGGAGTCTCGCTCATGACTTGTTAGCTCCTTCTGTAACTTCGGCGACGACGGAAATTTCTACAAGCAGGACGGGCGCAACTAGGGTTTACGTTGACACGCCCGGCAATTCCGAATTGTTCCAGAACCGGATTGAATCGGAAATGATGTAAGCGTTGCGATCGGTATCATGTCCCCGCGATCCCACGTCGCGGGCCCCTGGATGGCATAGTCGCTTCGCACAGGGGAAACGCAAAGCGTTTCCCCGAACTCGCCATGACGCTAACCGGGGCAAATTCGCCGGCGGCGCGACTCTGTAGCCGATGGCCCTCATCCTGAGCTTGTCGAAGGACGACCTCGGCCGGCGCGTGGGCGCCTGATCCCGCACGAGTCTTCCCAGCGGAAGCAGCGAGGTCAGCGACCTCGCCTACAATGGCGCCCGGGAATTTGGCCGGTTGCAAATTGCGATGTCAACGGAACGCAATTGGTTCTAGAACTCGGCCCAGTCGTCGCGTCCAGCCCTGGCGGCGGCGCGACGCGGCGGCGGCGCGGCCTGAGCCTTGCGCGGCGCCGTCTTGGCGGCTGGGCGGGGCGAGGGTTTCATTGCGGAGGCGGCCTCGCGCCGCGCGACGCCGACGTCGAAGCGGCCGACGAGCTCGACGAGACGCCCCGCCTCGCGCGACAGCGACTGGGTGGCGGCGTTGGACTGTTCGACCATCGCCGCATTCTGCTCCGTAGTCCGGTCCATCTTGCCCACCGCCTCGCCGACCGAGTCGAGCGCGGAGGTCTGTTCGCGCGCGCCGGCTGCGATCTCGTTGATGATGTCGTTGACGTTCGACACGTCCTTGCTGATGCGCGCGAGTGCGGCGCCGCTCTCGCCGACGAGTTTGACCCCGTTCTCGACCTGAGCGCTGGATTCGGAAATGAGCGTCTTGATCTCCTTGGCCGCTCCGGCGGAGCGCAGGGCGAGCGCCCGTACTTCCGCCGCGACGACCGCGAAGCCCTTGCCGGAGTCTCCCGCGCGCGCCGCCTCGACGCCGGCGTTGAGCGCGAGCAGATTGGTCTGGAACGC
>JBKQKS010000155.1:0-11168 GCA_052147395.1 Roseiarcus sp. | reverse complement strand
GAGAACTCTTTGCACTGGCAGCTCGACGTCCATTTCCGCGACGACGAATGCCGCGTCCGAAAAGACAATGCGCCCGCCAACTTCCACATCATGCGCCACGTCGCCTACAATCTCATCCGGCGAGGGCCGGGAAAGGACTCCTTCCGCGTCAAACGAAAGGTCACGGCCTGGGATGACGATTACCTCGTGCGCCTCGTCACCGCCTAAATTCCTTCACCCGATTCCCCTGGTGTTTCCGTTGGCCGGATGGCGCGCCCGGACCGTCCGATGTGGAGATCGTCGATTATCATAGGTGAGCGCTCATGATCCGTATCACAACACACCCTGGCGAAATTCTAAAAGAGGAATTCTCTTGCCGCTTGGCCTGAGCGCTCGCAAGCTGGCGCAGCTGTCGGGCGTCCCTGCCAACAGGTTGACTGAGATCATACGCGGCCGGCGCGGCGTCACTGCCGATACAGCCATCCGGCTTGGGCGCGTGCTCGGTACGACTGACGAGTTTTGGATGAACCTGCAACAGGCGCACGATCTTTCCGCGGCGCGGGCGAACGGCGACTACTCGACGCTTTCGAGGGTGGCGGCGTGATTGCGCGCCCGCGTAACCTCAACGAAAAAAGGGCCGAAGGTCCGGCCCTTTCCTTTTACCCGCAACCTTGCCAAAATCCCAATGGGCGAAAAACTCACGGCTTACGATCCTGCTGAAGACCTCGGCTCCGACGCGGCGATTGCAAGTTTCATGGCCGAAGCGTTCGCGACGGAAGATTCCGGCTATATTGCCCACGCGCTTGGCGTGGCAGCCCGCGCCAAAGGTATGGCGCAGATTGCCATTGAGACCGGTCTTTCCCGAGAACAGCTCTATCGGTCTTTTAGCGAAAACGGCAATCCGACGCTGAAAACAACCATAGCCGTTATGAAAGCGCTCGGAATCGAGCTGACAGCAAAGACTCATGCGTGAGCGACATTATGGTGACACGGCCGTCGATTCCGAATTGTTCGGGAAGCGGATCAAATGGGAAAAGTAGGGTGTTTCAACGCAAATCCGTAAATCTTGAACTTCTCAATTTGACGGCCTGCGTCTTTAGCCCTTGCGACGGCAATTGAACTTGTCCTTGCTACCTCGCTAGTCGACGCTGCGGGCGGACAGAGCCTCAAAGCGCGTCCTTCTCTTTCGCTTTCTGGTCAATTTCAAAGAGCGCGCGAAGGCTCTTCCATTCGTATATTAGTCTCCAATGCGCTGTACTCCCGCCTTCAGCCTGGATGCCGAGTTGCACAAAAACGTTTGGCGTATCAAAATCGGTGTAATACCAACTCCGGCCAACATTAATACCCATGAGGAATTCGTCTGCGTTCTTCCACATCTCGCTGTCTTGATATTCGTTTGGCTTCCCGCGACCGTACTTCTCTGAAAGAGCTGCTGCAAGTTCCTTGTATCGCGCTTTAACTCCGTTGCCATACGGATCGTTTTCCACATTCTGTCCGATTACCACGATGCGCCAAAGCTTATCTTGGAATCCGAACGAGAGGGCGACAAAGGCAGCGTCAGGTACTATCTTCGTGAGTTCCGTGGCGCGGTATGAAATACCAAACATCTTCTTGTCGTTGAAATCCGACAGCTTGATACCCAACGCCTTCACGTCTGCCGCTGATACTCCCCACTTCAGCCCGAACGGAGCGGCATTAGGGGAATTGTCAGTTTCTTCTGCACGCGTTGCTAAATCGGACAGCGCGAAGAACAAGAGCAAAACTGCAACGAACCTCATCAGAATTGGCTCCAGCTTGAGATTTTGTCAGAGTGCATCCTTGTCCTTCACGACCTTGCCTGGTGGCCCGCGCGCAGGGCCTTCGCTAGCGCCGCTTACATTGCCGTCCGGTAACGCAAGCCCATACTTCCTAGCGTAATAGGCCAAATAGAGCTGCGAAAGCGATGCCTGATCCGTAGCGGCAGTCACCATCGCCATCGTTTGCAATAGGCCTCCGGAATAGCGATCGACCTCAGTTTGATCGACTTGCAGCTTTGATTTGGTTCTCTCGATTTCCTGTTCTACTACCTTGAGTCCCGCGTCATCCGTAGTAACCAAGGCTTTACCGTCAACATGATATTTGAGATCGATTCGACGAAGCATGCTTGTACGTTTTAATTCGAGCATTGCCGCGCTTGTCTGTAGTATTTGCTTTCGCGCCTCGATCATGAATTTGATCAGTCCGCCGTTGTACGCGGCACCCTCCTCGCTCGCCAATTTGATCTCAGCCTGAACCGCTTTCAAATCAGCGTCGAGTGCTTCTGTGGAGGGCCCAGTGTGAGCATAATAGAGAAGCGCAATTGCGCCCGCAGCCAATATGAGGAGAGCAGCAACTACAGGGGCCAGCTTTCTGAGCATCTGTATTATCCCCCATTACGCCATCACGGCCATTACAGTAACTAGATCTTCAATTCCTAATTGTTCAGGAACCGGATCAAATCGGAAAAGACAGGCGCGCCAACGTAAATCCGTAAATCTGCCGGACTTGCCTCTTCTCCCCTTGCGGGAGAAGGTGGCCGAAGGCCGGATGAGGGGTTGGGTTCGAGCTGAGCGCCAGTGGCGCCACCCCTCATCCCCAACCCTTCTCCCGCAAGGGGAGAAGGGGGTTCGCGTGCGTCGGCGGCGCGCGAATTGGTCAACCGGAAATCGGATCACCGCGCTTTCACCTCGATCTCGCCGAACTCGGTGCGGCCGTAGCGGTCGGGGCGGTACATGTCTTCCGCGGTCGCCGGCGGATAGACGTAATGGCCCGGAGCGACGGCTCTCGCCACATAGGCCACCGTGATGAACGCCGATTGACCCGGCTCGCGGTCGAAAGCGGCGACGAAGCGGTCGTCGCGATATTCGGCGTCAACCGGATCGAGGTCGCGTTTGAGCCATGACAGCGCCTCGATCGAGCCGGAGTCGAACAGCGCCGGATTGTCGATTTCGAGCCCCGCCGGCAGGCGGTCGACGACGAGCAGCTTTGCGTAGCGCGCTTGCGCCTCGGTGATTTTCAGGGTCACGATCACCCGGTCGTTCTGCACCAGGCTCGACGGGTCGGCCTTGGTGCCGTCGAGATGATAGAGGCCGCGCTCGATCTCGTAGCCCTGCGAGGCGGCCGGCTCGGGCGTGACCGGAGCGCCGCTGATCGTGACAACGACCTTCGCCGGCGACTTGCCGACGTTGGCGAGCGTCGCCAGCTTGGCGCCGACGGCGTCCGTCCGCCAGCGCTGATAATAGGCGCCCTCGACCGGCTTGCCGTCGACGCTGAAGGTCGCGAGCGAAGAATGCTCGGCGAGCGCCTCGGCGGCGAGCACGAGCCAATCGTCCTCCTGCGTGCTGGTGTACACGGCGCGGTCGCGCGCCGCGTCGAGGATCGCGCCGACGCGGGCGATGGGGTCGCCGGCGAGCTCGCCGTTCTTCAGGTCGGCCTCGGCGATCAGCGCCATCAGCGCCGCGCTGTCGCGCAGCAGCGAGCCGTAATCGGGCCGCGCAAAACCGTCGTCCTTTTCCTGGTCGAGCGCGTCGAGCGCCGCGGCGAACGTCTTGCCGGCGCGGGCGCGGTCGCCGAGCATGGCGAGCGCGGCGGCGATGTCGCCCTTGGCCATCGGCGTCGCGAACGAGCTCAGCCGCGCGTCCGCGAGATACCTGAGATCGCCGATGATCGGCCGGCCGTTGCGCGCCAGCACATAGAGCGCATAGGCGATCGGCGCGCCCGAATCCTGGCCGGGGTCGCTGGCGTTGAGCGCGGTGTTGCCGAGATGGTCGAGCGCGAGGTCGAAGCCGATCGCCGGCACGTCGAAGCCGCGTTCCTTGGCGCGGGTGAGGAAATCGGCGACGAAGGCGTCGAGCCAGAGGTCGTCGTCGTCGTTGTCGATCGCCCACAGACCGAACGCGCCCGAAGAGCTCTCGCGGCTCATCTCGGTCTCGATCGCTTTGCTCGCGCGCTTGTCGAGATCGGGGTCGAGGGCGAGATGCTCCACGCTCGCGAGCTTGTTGGCGTAAAGGAGCGGCATGGCCCGGCTCACCGTCTGCTCGGAGCAGCCGTAGGGGTAGCGGTCGAGCTCGGCGATGAGCGCCGGCGCGTCGAGCGCGCCGAACGGCGAAGCGGAGAGCGCGATCGAGCCGGTTCCGGGGATGAAATCGGCGATGAGCTTGTCGGCGATGTCGAGGCTCTGGCCGGCGTCGAGCGTGCGCACGTCGCGTTTGTAGACGCTCGGCGTTCCGGTCTCGACGCCGAGCGCGAAATGCTGATCTCCCGCAAAATTCGGCCCCTTGGTCGTGAGGTCGAGAGCCGCCGTCCCGAAGCCGACGGCGCGCATCGGCATGTCGACGGAAAGCCGCTGATGCGCGGCGAGCGTCACTTTGCGGATGAGCGCGTCGGCGTCGGCCGCGATCGGGCCGTGGATGTCGAGATCGAGCTCGTATTCGCCGGCTTCGCCCGCGACATTGTCGATGTCGACATGCAGCGCCGAGCCGTCGCCGATCGCCAGGAAGCGCGGCAGCGTGGCGCTCACCACCACGGGGTCGCGGATAACGACCGTCGCTTCGGCCGAGCCGACCTTGGCCTTCGACCAGGCGACCGCCATCACTCGGACCGAACCGTTGAAGCCCGGAATGTCGAAGCTCACGTGCGCCTTGCCGTCGGCGCCGACCTCGACGATTCCGGAGAACAGGGCCAGCGGCGCCTGGGTCGGCAGGGCGCCCTCGAGATTGGCGCCGTTGTCGCCGCCGTTGCGGATCGCGCCGGCGACGCCCTCCATGCCGTTGATCAGCAGGCCGTAGAGGTCGCGGATGTCGATGGGCAGCTTGCGCTGGCCGTTGAAATAGGTCGCGGGATCGGGCGTCTCGAACCGCGTGAGGTTGAGGATGCCGACGTCGACGGCGGCGACCGTCACCTCCGCCTTTTCGCCCGGCGCGAGCCCCGCGATCGCTATCGGCAGCTCGAGCTTTTCGCGCGGGCGGGTGACCGAGGGCGCGTCGATCGACACGCCGAGCTTGCGCGCCGCCTCGTCGATCGCGAACCAGGCGACGCCAATGGCGCGGCCCGGCATGCGCTTGTTGGCGACGTCGAGCGGGCGGTGGGTGATCGCCACCGCATAGGCGCCCGCGCCCCAGTCGGCGCCGACGTCGAACGTGATCACATTGTCGCCCGTCTTCAGATCGGCGTCGATGAACTTCTCTAATTTTGCGCCGACGATGGCGATCGTCGCCTTGCCGTCAGCCTTGGCGGCGAGGCGCAGCTTCGCGGTCTCGCCGGCGGCGTAAGACTTCTTGTCGAGAGTGACGACGGCGTCGTCGGGCACGTCGGCGCTCGCCGAGCCGCCCCAGCCGACATCGAAGGTGATGCTGGTCTCGACCCCGTCCGCCGACTTGACGTCGAGCCGGTGGCGGCCCCAGGCGACGGGCGCGGCGAACCGGGTGTCGCCGTCGGCGCCGATGTCGACGGTTCCGCCCGCGAGGCGCTGCGAACTCTTGACCGGCTCGAAATCCCAGCGGCCGTCCATCAGATACCACTGATAGTCGCTGCTGAGCTGATAGAGCGTCCAGCTCACGCCCGTGCGGGCGACGCGCGCGCCGTCGCTGCCGACGGCGACGAGATCGAACGTGGCGTCCTGTCCCTCGCCGAGGTCGGCGCCGAAATCCTTCCTGACGCCGATCATCACGCCCTTGGACCTAACCGGGATCGTCGTCGTCCGTTCGACGGCGCGCCCGCCGGTCTCGGCGACGTCGACGATGAGCTTGGCCTCGAGGGGCTTCATGGCGTCGCCCTCGGGCAGGTCGACCGAGAGGTCGGCGTGGCCCTTGGCGTCGGTCTCGATTCCGTCCGGGAACTGGGCGTCGACGGCGGTGAACTCGTCGTCGGCCAAGCCCGCCACGAAGCCGGAATAGCCAGCGAGCGCCGAGCCCGGAACCGCTTCCAGCGTGACCGTGCCCGTGACGTCGAGGCCGGAGGCCGGGGCGCCATACAGGAAATTGGCGTCGAGCGAGAGGTCGATCGGCTCGTCGTGGGTCGCGAACGGCTGTTTGGTTTTGACGGCGAAATCGAGCCGCTCGGGCACGTAGTCCTCGACCAGGAATTCGACATGGCCGATCGCCGGCGCCTTCGGGTCGGCATAGGCGTCGATCGACCAGGTTCCCTGCGGCGCGCCCGCGGTGAGCGGCAGCGCGAAGCTGCGGCCGCCGAGGCCCTGGTCGGCGAGCGTGACGCGCTTGTATTCGACGCCGTCGGGGCGCTTGGCGACCAGGGTCAGCGGCAGGCTGGTTTCGGCCGCGCCTTTGGGATCGCGCATGAGCGCGCTCACGAACGCCGTCTCGCCCGAGCGGTAGACGCCGCGCTCGGTGTAGACGAACGCGTCGAGGGCCTTCGGCGCATCGCGACCGCCGACGCCGCGGTCGCTGAGGTCGAACGGCGGCTGCAGCAGGCTCAGGAAGTCGTAGTCGTCGCCGAGCTCGGCGACGATCATGCCCGGCGCCGAGCCGCCCGTTCCGCGCGTGAGGCCGGGGTCGAATTCGGCGCGCCCGTCGGCGCCGGCGGTCTTCGTCGCGAGCACTTCGTTGTTGCGCGCGACGAGCTTGAGCTCGGCGCCGGCAAGCGGCGCGGCGGTCGCCAGTGATCGCGCCATCACGCGCAGACCGTCGTCGCCGGATATCTCGGTGAGCCCGATGTCGGAGATCACCATCCATTGCGTCGCCAGCGACTCGGCGTAAGGATTGTCGCCGGTGGCGTCGGGCGCCGTCGGCCCCGTCCACGGCCGCGCCACGATCAGATAGACGCCTGTTTTCAGCATGCCGACCGCGCCATTGAGCGGGAAGTCGGTGACGACGTCCTTGTTGAGCTCGGAGGCGATATCCATCGACCCGCTCCACACCTTGGCGCCGTCCTGCGATTCGATCTCGCTGGCGCGGTCGCTGGAGATGGGTTTGAGGAAGTCGTCGCGGGCGATGGTTGCGATCAGATTGCGGTCGCCGACGCGATAGACGTCGACAGTCACTCGCGAAGTGTTGACGGTGGTGAGCGGCGCGCCGAGCTGGCCCTGACGCGGCAGCACGTAGGCTTGCGCCGCGAAATGCGCCTGGGGCGAGCGGTCGCGCACGTAAATGTCGTAATCGGCGGATTTCAGCAGGTTTTCGCCGACCGACGAGGGCAGGCCCTCGCGCAGCGCGATCGCGTAACGCTCGCCGTGCCGGAGCCCCTCGACGCAGATCTGCTGGTCGTCGGTCGAGATCGCCGAATGCGAGGCGCCGGAGACGGCGACATAGGGCGCGTAATCGGTCTTGCGCTCCAGCGGCTCGGAGAAGTCGAAGCAGGCGCGGGGCTCGGCCGATTCGTTGTCGACCTTGTAGCCGAGAATGCGGAAGCCGTGTTTTTCGCGCATGTCGTCGTAAATTTTGCGCACGTCCTCGGATTCGAGACGGTCGAGGCTCGCGCGATAGGCGTCGAGGGCCGGACGCCAGTTCTCGTGGCGGGCGTAGAGATCGCCGAGCTCGGCGAGCGCGGTAGCCTGCTCGTCGGCGTCGCTGGCGCGCTGATAGGCCGCGTAAGCCGCGGTCGCGCCCTGCTCGACGAGTTCCCAGCGCGAGTTGGCCCGTGCGTCGTCGGCCTCGAGACCGAGCTTGGCGAGCGCGAGCCAGGCGGCGTAGCTCTTCGCATCGGCGGTGATACGGGCGCCCAGCAGCACATTGGCGAGTTTGTAATCGTTGTTCTTTTCCGCCGCCGCGGCGCTCAGCGCGAGGTCGTCGGCGCTCATCCCCTTGATCTTTGCGCCATTGTCGGCGGTCTGCCTGCGCAGCGTCTCGGTCAGATGCACGACGTCGCTCGCCGTATCCTCGCGCACATAGGGCTCGAGGTCGGCGGCCAAGGCGAAGGACGCCACGGCGAAGAGGGCCAGAGCGAGAGCGAAACGAACAGCCGAGCGCATCGTGGAGCCCCTTTCGGGCCGGTCCTCGACGGGACGGCCCCCATGTCATTCCAGCGTCCGCGATGGTAGCATGATCCGTAGGCTTCGAGGGAGTGGGGTCAGCATGAGTTCGAGGCATCGCCATATCGCCGGGCTCGCGCTGGCGGTTGTCGTCGCGTTCGCGCCGGCGCCCTCGCGCGCCGCAGACAAAGCCTCGGGGTCCGAGGATGTCGTCGAGGCGGCGTTTCTCGCCATGCCCGTGGCCGACCGCGAGGCGGCCCAGGATGCGCTCGGCTGGCTCGGACTCTACAACGGAACCGTCGACGGCGCCTTCGGCAGGCGCACTGTGGACGCGATCGTGGCCTATCAGAAGCAGCAGAATCTCACAGCCGACGGCGTCGTCACCGCGGACGAGCTCGCCGCGCTGAAGGCGGCGACGGCTCGCGCTCGCGCCGCCGTCGGATTTGCCGTTGTCGACGACGCGGCGACGGGCATCCGCATCGGGGCGCCGATGAAACTGCTGGTGAAACGCGAAGCAGGCAAAGGCCGCGTGCATCTCGCCGATCGCGCCGGAACGGTCTCGCTCGACCTCGTCGCGCTCGCCGATCCCAAGGCGACGCTGGAGTCGCTGTACAAAAACGAGATCGCAGACGCGCCGGGCCGCAAGGTCGGCTACAAGGCCTACAAGGCCGACGCGTTCTTCGTCGTCGCCGGCGAGGCGGGTGACGGCAAGTTCTACGAGCGCTATGCCGAGGGCGCCAAGGGAACGCCCGAGCCCGGTGAGCTGCGCGGCTTCGTGTTCGCCTATCCGAAGGCGCGTGCGGAAAATCTCGACCGGGTGGCGCTCGCGGTCGCCAACGCCTTCGAACCGTTCCCGGCGGGACCGGCGCCGAAGCCGTCTCCCGCTCCCTCGCCGACCCCTGCCGTGCCAGCCGCCACCGCCTTCATCTTGGCGCCCGGCGTCGCGCTCACGGCGCTGACGCCGGCCGAATGCGCCCAACCGAAGATCGACGGTGAACCCGCGACCTATCTCGCGACCGCGGCGAACGGCCTCGCCAAGCTCGGCGGTGATTTCGGCAAGGGCGTCGAGCCCGCCGCGTTCGGCGGCGTCCCGGCCGAGGCCTTGGCGCTGACGCTCGGGGCGACCGGACAACTCGAGGTCGCCGAAGCGGCGCTGACGCCGCTCGGCGGGGGCCGCGTCTCGCTCGTCGTGTCGGCGGTGGCGAGCGCCCGCGGGGCGCCCGCGTTCGACGCCGGGGGCGGGCTCGTCGCCATTCTCGCGCCGCTGACGTCGCCGCCGCCGCGCGTCGGCGGCGTCGCCATCGCGGAGCCGCACGTGGCCTACGGCGCCGACAGCCTCGCGTCGTTCATCGGCGCCGAGCCCGCGAACGCGCCGGGCGCGCTCAGCGCCGCCGAGATTGCCCGCAAATATCAGGGCCGCGTCGTGGCGGTCGGCTGCGCGCCATGACCGACGCGAAACGCGTGCTGGTGTTCGATTCCGGGCTCGGCGGGCTCACCGTGCTCGCCGAAATTTTGCGCGCGAGACCGGAGCTGGACCTCGTCTATGCCGCCGACGACGCGCGCTTTCCCTATGGCGCGCTGAGCGAACCCGAACTCGTCGAGCGCGTCGACCAGGTGGTCGGCAACTTCATCGCGACGTTCGCGCCGAGACTCGTCGTGATCGCCTGCAACACCGCTTCGACCTTGGTGCTCGGTCCGCTGCGGGCGAAGCATCCGCGCGTCGAATTCGTCGGCACGGTGCCGGCGATCAAGCCGGCCGCCGAGACTTCGCGTTCGCGGCTCGTTTCGGTGCTGGCGACGCCGGGGACGGTGGCCAGGGACTACACGCGCGCCTTGGTCAGGGACTTTGCCGGCGATTGCGAGGTCGAGCTCGTCGGCTCGGCGCGGCTCGCCTCGATCGCGGAGCGGCGGCTCGGCGGCGAGCGGGTGGACAGGGACGAGATCGCCCGCGAGATTGCGCCTTGTTTCGTCAGCCGCGGCGACGCGCGGACCGACAAGGTCGTGCTCGCCTGCACGCATTTTCCGCTGCTCCAGGACATTTTCGCCCGAGTAGCGCCTTGGCCGGTCGATTTCGTCGATCCGGCGCCGGCGATCGCCCGCCGCGTCGCGGATTTACTGGGGCCGCCGGTGTCCGCAGCGAGTCCGCAACCGTTGCGGACGATCTTCACCAGCCTGCGCGAACCTGGACCGGAACTGCAAAAAGCCTTGCTTCGCTTCGGCTCGAGCGCTAGCTCGAACGAGGCCCGGTTCGTCGAGGCCTGACCCGAGCGGACCGGCCGGCGCCACCACGAGCGCCGGCGGCGCCATGCCAAAAAAAGCACAACCGTTGGGAAAGGCCATTCGATGCGCACGCAACAGGGTCTAGCCGTTCGTCTTCAGGACTATCGCGTCCCGGACTTTCTCATCGATTCCGTCGAATTGGACATTTCGCTCGATCGCAATGCCACGCGCGTGATCGCGACGCTGTCGATCCGCCCGAATCCGGCCGGACGACTCGGCGCCGCGCTGACGCTCGACGGCGACGAGCTCGAGCTCGTCGGCATTGCGCTCGACGGCGCGCCGGTCGACAAGAATTTCTATGTCGCGACCGCGGACGCGCTCACCCTCGCCGAGCCGCCGCGCCGCGCGTTCACGCTCACCGTCGAGACGCGGCTCGACCCGACCGCCAACACCAAGCTGATGGGCCTCTACCGCTCCGGCTCGGCCTATTGCACGCAGTGCGAGGCCGAGGGCTTCCGCCGCATCACTTATTTTCTCGACCGTCCCGACGTGCTCTCCGTCTATCGCGTGCGCCTCGAGGCTGACCGCGCCGAAGCGCCGGTGCTGCTCGCCAACGGCAATCTCGAGGCTGCGGGCGACGCCGGCGCGGGGCGGCATTTCGCGGTATGGCGCGATCCGTTCAAGAAACCATGCTATCTGTTCGCTATCGTCGCCGGCGTTCTCGCCAGGCTCGGCGACGAGTTCGTCACCATGTCGGGCAAGCGGGTCGAACTCGGGGTGTTCGTCGAGCCCGGCCGCGAGGCGCGCGCGGCTTATGCGATGGACGCGCTGAAGCGCGCGATGGCCTGGGACGAGCGCGCCTATGGCCGCGAATACGATCTCGACGTGTTCAACGTGGTCGCCGTGTCCGACTCACAAACTCGATGGAGTCGAGAAAGGTCATCTTGTCGAAGCGTTGCTGGTTCTCTTCCGTGAGGTAGCCGCGCGCAGTGCGAAAGCCGTATGTGCAAGGGCTGGTGTCAATGAC
>JBKQKS010000154.1:0-5106 GCA_052147395.1 Roseiarcus sp. | reverse complement strand
ACCTCGCCTATGTCGAGATCGGCCGCCAGGAGGGCGCGCGGCTCGCGATCGGCGGCGAGCGGCTCGAGCGCGAGACCAGCGGCTTCTACATGGCGCCGGCGCTGTTCCTCGATGCTCACAACCATATGCGCATCGCGCGCGAAGAAATTTTTGGCCCCGTGGCGGCGATGATCGCGGCCAAGTCCTACGAGCACGCGTTGGAGCTCGCCAACGACACCGACTTCGGCCTCTGCGCCGGCATCTGCACCGCGAGCCTGAAACACGCCTCGCATTTCAAGCGCAATGTCGAAGCGGGGATGGCGATGGTTAACCTGCCGACGGCCGGCGTCGACTATCACGTCCCGTTCGGCGGCCGCAAAGGCTCGAGCCTCGGCCCGCGTGAGCAGGGCCGCTATGCCGCGGAATTCTACACGACGGTGAAGACCGCCTATACCGCGGCCTGAGGTCGACGCGCGACGCGAAACCGTTATGATGCGCCGCGGCGTCGAGCGGCGGAGCGCACTGTGACAGCGGAGACCCTGGCGAATGCGAAGGCCCTGCTGCAGCGGCTGATCGGCTTCCCGACCATCAGCGACCGCTCCAACCTCGAGCTCGTCGCCTTCATCGAAGACTATTTCGCTTCGCTCGGCGTCGAGACGCGACGGCTGCCCAACGCCGCCGGCGACAAGGCGGCGGTGATGGCGACGATCGGCCCGCTCGTCGATGGCGGCGTCGTGCTCTCCGGCCATACCGACGTGGTGCCGGTCGCGGGCCAGCCGTGGAGCGGTGATCCGTTCGTCATGCGCGAGATCGACGGCAAGCTCTATGGCCGCGGCTCTTGCGATATGAAGGGTTTCGATTCCGCCGTGCTGGCGTCCGTCCCGATGTTTTTGCGCACGCCGCTGAAGCGGCCGATTCATATCGTGCTCAGCTACGACGAGGAGACGACCTGCCTCGGCTCGGTCGACGCTATTCGCCGCTTCGGCGCCGACCTGCCGCGGCCCGGGTTCGTGATCGTCGGCGAGCCGACGATGATGGCGGTCGCCGATGCCCACAAGGGCGTCGCGACATTCCAGACTCGCGTGCGCGGAGTCGAGGCCCATTCCTCCAACCCGAAACTCGGCGCCAACGCCATCTCCGCGGCGGCGGAAATCGTCGCCGAGATCGACCGTCTGGGACGCGAATGCGAGGCGCCCGAGCTCTGCGACCCGCGCTTCGACCCGCCCTATTCGACCTTCCACGTCGGCGTGATCCAGGGCGGCACGGCGCGCAACATTCTCGCCCGCGAATGCGCGTTCGAATGGGAATTCCGCAGCCTGCCGAACTATCCCTCGGGCGAGGCGCTGTCGCGGGTGCAACGGTTCATCGACGAGACCGCGCTGCCGCGGCTGCGCCGCTACAGCGACATTCCCGCGATCGAGACGATCATGGAAGTCGACGTGCCCGGCCTCGCCGCCGAACGCGATTCACGGGCCGCGACGCTGGCGCTGCGGCTCGCCCGTGCGAACCACACCGTCGCCGTCTCGTTTGCCACCGAAGCCGGGCATTTCCAGCTCGCGCGCCTGCCTACCATCGTCTGCGGCCCCGGCTCGATCGATCAGGCCCACAAGCCCGACGAGTTCCTCGCCGTGGCTGAGCTCGAGGCGGAGCTCGAGTTCCTCCGCCGGCTCGCGGCGGAATTTTCGGGGCCGTGATGCCGTTCCCTTGGAAACGGTACGATATGATTTCCCGACGAAGAGTTCGCGTTAGGCGCTGGCCTTTGAGATTCGCGCCAGAGGAAGCGAAAGCGGTCCCAATATTCATGCAGCGACGTCCCTTGACCTTCGCACGGTGCGAAGGTGTAACCGTGTCGACCCGAAGCCAAGGAGACGAGCGATGACGGACGCGCGTAAGGAAGCCGTGGCCTTTGCCGACCCGCTCGCCGCCCTGTTCGCGCCGCCCGCCGGCAAGGCCGTCGATCCCGTCTGCGGCATGAGCGTCGATCCCGCGACCGCGGAAGCGAAGGCCGAATACGAGAGCCGGACGTTCTGGTTCTGTTGCGATAGTTGCAAGGAGATGTTTGTCGCCGAGCCCGCCCGCTACGCGGCGCCGAAAACCGAAGCCGTCGAGAGGGTCGTCGATCCCGTCTGCGGCACGAGCCTCGACAAGTCCGCAGCGAAGCACAGCGCCATCCGCGCGGGAAAACGCTTCCAGTTCTGCTCCGCCGAGTGCAAGGCCAAATTCGTCGCCGAGCCGGAAAAATTCATCGCGCTCGGCGCCGAGCGGGAAGTTTTGCAGGCCGGGGCGGCGGCGGCAAGAGTCCGCGACCCCGTGTGCGGCATGTGGGTCGATCCCGCGACCGCCAAGGCGCGGGCGGCGCATGAGGGCAAGGATTATTTCTTCTGCTGCGAGCGCTGCCGGGAAAAATTCGCCGCCGAGCCGGCGCGCTACCTGAGTCCGGCGCCGGCAAAGCCGGCGGAAGCTCCGGCGGGGGCCATCTATATTTGCCCTATGGACCCGGAGGTGCGCCAGATCGGTCCCGGCGCGTGCCCGATCTGCGGCATGGCGCTGGAGCCCGAGCTGGTCACCGCCGAAACCGGCCCCAACCCCGAATATGTCGACATGAAGCGCCGGTTCTGGATCGGCCTCGCCTTGACCGCGCCGGTGTTCGCGCTCGAAATGGGCGGTCATTTGCTGGCGTTGCATCGCTTCATCGAACCTTACGTCGACAACCTCGTCCAGTTCGCATTCGCCACGCCCGTGGTGCTATGGGCCGGCTTTCCGTTCTTCGAGCGCGGCGCCAAGTCGCTCGTCTCGCGCAACTTCAACATGTTCACGCTCATTTCGCTCGGCACGGGCGTCGCCTGGGTCTACAGCGTCGTCGCGACGCTCGGGCCAAATGTGTTCCCGCCCGCGTTTCGTGGGCTCCACGGCGAGGTCGCCGTCTATTTCGAGGCGAGCGCGGTGATCACCGTGCTGGCATTGCTCGGACAGCTGCTCGAGCTTTCCGCGCGCGAGCGCACGAGCGGCGCGATCCGGGCGCTCATCGACCTCGCGCCGAAGACCGCGCGCCGTGTGCGCGCCGACGGCAGCGACGAGGACGTCGCGCTCGACGCCGTGGCGGTCGGCGATCGGCTGCGCGTGCGTCCGGGCGAAAAGGTTCCGACCGACGGCGAGGTGATCGACGGCGAGAGCGCGGTCGACGAATCGCTGCTGACCGGCGAGTCCCTCCCGGTCGCCAAGGCGATGGGAGACCGGGTCATCGGCGGCGCGATCAACGGCTCGGGCGCTTTCGTGATGCGCGCTTCGCGGGTCGGCCGCGACACGATGCTGGCCGGGATCGTGCAGATGGTCGCTAAAGCGCAGCGCAGCCGCGCGCCGGTGCAGCGCCTCGCCGACGAGGTCGCCGGCTGGTTCGTGCCGATGGTGGTGGCCGTCGCCGTGCTGGCGTTCCTGGCCTGGGCGACATTCGGCCCCGAGCCGCGCTACACGTTCGGCATGATCGCGGCGATTTCGGTGCTCATCATCGCCTGCCCGTGCGCGCTGGGGCTGGCGACGCCGATGTCGATCATGGTCGGAGTCGGGCGCGGGGCGCGGGCCGGCGTGCTCATCCGCGACGCCGAGGCGCTGGAGCGGCTGGAGCGGGTCGACACGCTCGTCATCGACAAGACCGGGACCCTCACCGAAGGCAAGCCGCGGCTCGTCGCGCTCGCGGCGGCGCCGGGGTTTTCCGCCGACGAGGCGCTGCGGCTCGCCGCCAGCCTCGAGCGGTCGAGCGCCCATCCCCTGGCGGGCGCCGTGCTCGCCGCCGCCGCGGCCAAGGGTTTATCGCTCGCTCCCGCCGCCGACTTCACGGCGCGCGCCGGTGAGGGCGTGACCGGCCTTGTCGGCGCCAAGCGCGTCGCCGTCGGCGCCGCCGCGCTCGTCGGCGACGTCGGGCCGCTCGCAAAAGAGGCCGCGGCGATGCGGCGCGAAGGGGCGACCGTGGTGTTCGTCGCCATCGACGGCGCGCCTGCCGCGGCGATGGCGATCGCCGATCCGATCAAGGCCGACGCGGCGGCGGCGCTCGCAGCGCTGAGGGCCGAGGGCTTGCGGATCGTGATGCTGACCGGCGACCATCGCACGGCGGCGGAAGCCGTCGCCCGAAAACTCGGTCTTGCCGAGTTCGAAGCCGAGACGCCGCCGGAGCGCAAGGCGCGAGTCGTGGAGCGCCTCGCGGCCGAGGGCCGCGTCGTCGCCATGGCGGGAGACGGCGTCAACGACGCGCCGGCGCTGGCGGCGGCCGCCGTTGGCATCGCCATGGGCGGCGGCGCCGATGTCGCCATCGAAAGCGCGGGCGTGACGCTGCCGGCGGGCGATCTCTCCGCCCTGGTGCGGGCGCGCCGTCTCTCCCGCGCGACGATGCGGAACATCCGCCAGAATCTCGCCTGGGCGTTCCTCTACAACGCCGCCGGCGTGCCGATCGCCGCGGGCGTACTGTATCCGTCGTTCGGCTGGCTCATGTCCCCGGTCATCGCCGCCGCGGCGATGTCGTTGTCGTCGGTCAGTGTGATCGGCAACGCGCTGCGGCTCAGAAGGGCGAAACTCTGAGCGCGCCTTAACCTCGATGGGGGGAGCGATACCGCTTCCGGGGGAAACGACATGCCATTCGCGCGCGAGGGCTTCGATCCTTTGCCAGGTCGTGAGGTGCTTCTGGCCGCGGCGCCGCAGCGTGCGGCGCCCGGGTTACAGCCCGGGGGTCGACGACATGGTAGCGGAACGTGGCCCAAGCGCGCGCAAGTTGGTGGGCACGGCGTGGTAGTTGAACCAGCCTTGGACCACTTGGCCGAGCCATTTCCCCTGTCGAGCCAGCGGTTGATGCAGGCGTTTTCGCGGACCTTCCTCGAGTCCTTCAGCTTCGCCTGCACGCGGTCGCCCCGGCTCTCGAGCTTCAGTTGGAAGCCGCCGTTGCGCCATTTGCCGCAGATGAAGGTGAAGTCCAGGAAATTGAAGGTTTCCGGCTGAGCTTGTCGAAGCCTTGCTCGAGCCCGCGCCGTTCGCGGTTCGCCGGCGCGTGGCGGCCGAACTCGATCAGGCGGGTCTTGTCCGGATGCAGCGTCAACGCGAACGCCGCTAGTCTTTCGCGGATCGCTTCGAGGAAGCGGAGGG
>JBKQKS010000153.1:0-13989 GCA_052147395.1 Roseiarcus sp. | reverse complement strand
AAGCAATCCAGCCCCTCCGCCAATTCGAAACTCAGAAACTCACGCACTATCCCCTGCGCGATATCTCGTACTCGCGGCCCACTGAGCATCACACGACGGCTGGATTGCTTCGCTCAGGCTCGCAATGACGGCGGAAAGGTCACGACAAATTCTTTCACCCGATTGCCCTGCTCGACCTGCGGAACGGGTGCGCCGGGTAGACGCCGAGGATGCGCAGCTCGCGGGAGAAGAATTCGAGCTCCTCGAGCGCGCGCGCGAGCGGCCCTTCCTCGGGATGGCCGTCGACGTCGGCGAGGAATTGCGTCGCTGTGAACTCGCCCTCGACCATGTAGCTCTCGAGCTTGGTCATGTTGACGCCATTGGTGGCGAAGCCGCCGAGCGCCTTGTAGAGCGCCGCCGGCACATTGCGCACACGGAACACGAAGGTGGTGACGACCGGGCCGTTGTGCGGCGCGACCCAGTTCGGGGTCTTGGAAAGCACGATGAAGCGCGTGGTGTTGTGCGTCTCGTCCTCGACGTTCTCGGCGAGCGTCTCCAGCCCATAGATTTCGCCGGCGAGCTTGGTGGCGAGCGCGGCGACAGAGGGGTCCCTCAGCTCGGCGACCTCTCGCGCCGCGCCCGCGGTGTCGCCGGCGACGATCGGCTCGAGGCCGAGGCGGCGGATGATGCGCCGGCACTGGCCGAGCGCATGGATGTGGCTGCGCACCTCTCTGAGCTTCTCCCGCCGCGCGCCCGGCACGGCGAGCAGCTGGAAATGGATCGGCAGGAAGGTCTCGCTGACGATGTGCAGGCCGGAGGCCGGGAGCAGGTTGTGGATGTCGGCGACCCGGCCGGCGATCGAGTTCTCGATCGGGATCATGCCGAGATCCGCCGCTGCCTCGCGCACCGCCGCGAACGCATCCTCGAAGGTCGCGCAGGGCAGCGGCTCGAAATCCGGATAAGTCTCGACGCCGGCGATGTGCGAATTGGCGCCGGGCTCGCCTTGGTAGGCGATGATCTTACGGTCGGTCATGATTTCGTCCTGGGCGCGAGCCGTTCGCGGGCCCGCGCGAGATCCCGCGAGGTGTCGACGCCGAGCGGGGCCACGTCGACGAGCGCGATGTCGATGCGCATTCCGGCTTCCAGGGCGCGCAGCTGCTCGAGCCGCTCGCGCTTCTCGAGCGGCGAGGGCGGCAGCGATACGAATTTTTGCAGCGCCGCGCGGCGGTAGGCATAGAGTCCTATGTGGTGCAGCAGCTCGCCGTCTCCCCAAGGTGCTGTTGCGCGCGTAAAATAGAGGGCGCGCAGCCGCCGCGCCGACAGCGCGGCGCCGACCGCCTTCACCACAATGGGGTCGTCGCGCTCCACGGCGCGGCGGATCGGCGTCGCCAGCGTCGCGATGTCGACCGCGGCGTCATCGAGCGGCGCCAGCGCGGCGCTGACAGCCTCGGACTCGATCGTCGGCAGATCGCCCTGAACGTTGACCACGATGTCGAACCGCCCCTCGGGATCGAAGGTCGAGATCGCCTCGAAAATGCGGTCGGATCCCGAGGCGTGGTCGGGGCTCGTCAAAACGGCGCGCCCGCCCGCCGCCTCGACCGCGGCGACGATCTCGGGCGCGTCGGCGGCGACCAGCGTCGGGCCGACATTGGCCTCGACCGCGCGCCGCCAGACATGCACGATCATCGGCACGCCGTGAATGTCGGCGAGCGGCTTGCCGGGCAGGCGGGTCGAGCCCATGCGGGCGGGGATGACGACGATCGGGTTGGGCAAACGCTTTCTCTGCGACATCGAGCGCGCGCTTATACGGGTTGCCAAGCGCAGCGCAAAGCGGTTAATCACGCCGCAATCTCGCGCCGCGTCGCGCGAAGACGCATGAGCCGAGAACCGAAGGGCGCGGGATTCGATGAGGGCGAGCGATTTACTGAAGGGCATAGCGGGGTTGCTGCTGGCCCTGGTTTTCATCGAAATCCTCGGCCTTTACTCCGACGTCGTGTTCGCGCCGCCGACGAAGGTCGTCGGCGGCTATGCGCTGCCGGGCGGTCCCGAGACCGCGAGCGCGAAGCCGGCCGCGGCGGCTGCGGAAGTTCCGCTGCCGCAATTGCTCGCCAAGGCCGACCCCGCGAAGGGCGAGGCCGACGCCAAAATCTGCGCGACCTGCCACTCTCTGGAGAAAGGCGGAGCGATCAAGGTCGGTCCGCCGCTGTGGGGCGTGGTCGGCCGTCCGAAGGGATCGATCCCCGGCTTTGCCTATTCCGACGGCCTGAAGGCCAAGGGCGGCGACTGGGCCTATGAGGACCTCAACCAGATGATCACCAAGCCCTCGGCCTTCATCAAGGGCTCCAAAATGACGTTCCCGGGCGAGGCCAGCCCGGAGAAGCGCGCCGACATCCTCGCCTATCTCAGGACGCTGTCGGATAACCCTGTTCCGTTCCCGAAGTGACGGCGGCAGCGGTTCGCGCCGGCCTCGCGATCACGCGGGAGATCGATCCGGCGCCCGAGACCATCCGGGCGATCTCCGACGGGCTCGACGCTTACAACTACGCGTTCTGGCGGAACGCGGATTGGTCCCCGCATTGGATCGTCGGCCGGGACGAGGCCGGGACGGTTCGCGCCGGCGTGCATTTCGTGATGGCGCTGCGCTGGCTGTTCGTCGAATGGCTGTGGGTGGATGAAGCCTTCCGCCGCAGCGGCGTCGGCTCCGCGCTGCTCATCGGCGCCGAGGACGAGGCGCGCTGCAACGATTGCGACGGCGCCTATGTCGACACTTTCACGTTCCAGGCGCCGAAATTCTACGAGCGCCATGGCTACCGCGAATTCGGCCGGATTGCGGATTTTCCGCGCGGCCATGCGCGCATCTGGCTGATGAAAAGGTTCTAGTGGCGCCGGTCCAACGCGAGACGCCCGCCTCGGGACAGCCCGAATGGGCGGAGAGCGGGCATTCAGGGCCTGATGTCCGCGCCCCTCGAAACTCGCGATTCCGCAACCTTTTGAGGCGGCAATCAAGAATGAGTTATAAGACATTCAGAAATTGGGTCGCCATTTGGGCGCACCGCAGCGCCAATTACTCAGATTCCGCGTCGGCCGTTCGCGCCTTTGTCAGGACCGCGAGCTGCTGCTCGCGCCATATGGGATCAACGGACATAATCTCGATACGTAGGCCGACACAATCTCGGCAAATGAACGCCTCCGGCCCTGCGACGACCAGCGGGGGCTGATCCTTGGCGGGTGGCGCAACGATGGCGTTGCCGCAGAATGAGCAGCGCGAATCTGACCCGCGGCGACGCACGTTCATGCAGGCGCCTCTCTATATTGCCCGATATCTTTCTAGGGCGGCAAGGCATCGGGCAAGACTTTTTTGGGTTATCGCAATGTGAAGCGCCGCTTCCGCATGCGTATACCCTTCCAACGACGCCCGAAGGGCGTCGGCCGCCTCCTCGATACGAGCTGGCATGCTCTCGCGCTCCCCTAGTACCCAAAGCGCGAAGCCGAGATTATTTTGCGTTGCTGCCCATTCGAGCGGTTCTGCCGCTAGCGTGTATGTCTTCAACGCCGCTCGGTAAGTCGCGATCGCTTCCTCGAGACGGGTCGTCTTGCTCTCCCGCGCCCCAACTCTCCAGAGCGCGTCGCCAAGATTGGTTTGCGTCAGTGCCCTGTCGAGCGCCGTGTGCGCTGGCGATTCCAGAGCCGCTCGGTAGGCCGCTAGCGCTTCCTCGAGACGTGCGTTCATGCGAAGCGCCTCTCTCGTGCCCGCACTCTTTCTTGAAAACTGATTGCGCACAAGGGGCGGGTTGGGGTCAGCGGTTACGCGGTTACGATGGTCACGAGTAACGGTGACAGTGCAAAAAATCACCCGGAAAATTGAAAATTCCCGCCGCACTCGCAATTTTGCAACTGCCTCGACATTTATCATTTGGGCCTGATCGCCGAGATGTTTTCGCGCGCCCGCGCGACCTTCACCCATCGGGACGGACGCGACGCGGCGCTGTCGGCGTTCATGCGCCAATTCGCCGAACCCTCGGGCTTCGCGACCGATCTCATCGATGCCGGCCGCCGCTGACGCGAATCCGAACGGATGGCCGCCTACTGGGCTCGATGCCTGCCATTGCCGATGCTCCACGTCCAATAGGAGACCTTGATTGGCGATTTCGAGACCGAGGCGCTGAAGCTGATCGAGTTTCTCGGCTTGGCCTGGGAGCCTGTTTGCTTCGAGTTCCACAAGACCGGACGGGCGGTGCGAACCGCGAGCGCGTGGCAAGCGGGCCAACCGCTCTATGACGACTCGGTCGGTCGCTGGCGCCATTACGCCAGGCGCTTGGGGCCGCTGCGCCAAGTCATCGGCATCGATCCGGACGCGCCGACCGGCGCGTGCGCCGCCGATTTCGCCTGAGGTGAAGGCGACGGCGGCATCGGGTCATCGCAGAATCCGTTCCAAACCGCGCTCAAAGCCGATAGCCCCGTGAACCTCGTGTTCCAGATCAGACGGCGCTACGGAGAAATTGAGCCGAAAAACCATCCGGAACCGCCGTCGATGAAGTCCCGAGCGTCGCAAAACCGCAGCGGCGGCTTCGGGATGATCCTCGGCTTACGATTCGGACCGGGTTCTCCAACGACACCGTCCTGACGGCCCGGCGCGTCGGCGCCCAAGCTCAATCCTGATGCCTCGGTCTGACCCCTTGGCCGGGCCGTCTGGGCGCGAGCTGAGGCGCGGCGACGGCCTCGTCATCGGCAGGCGCCACCGTCCCCGGCTTGGGCATCTCCAGCGTCGTCGCGGCGCCATCCTTCTCCAGCACGACCGAGCGGGCGCTCACCTTCTGCGCCCGCCAGCCCTCGTCCGTCTGCCCTTCGCGCAGATGCGTGATCGCGTTGGTCGACAGATTGCGCAGGATCGCGAGGTTCGCCTTGCCGCCGAGCACGGCGCCGACGAGCACGAAAGGAGGGGTCTCGGGGCCCGCGACGGGCGGCGGCGGCGGCGCTTCGCGGGGCGGCTGCGGCGGGGCCGCCTCGGCGGCGGGAGGTCTTCGCGAAGGTGAGAAGAGCGGCCGTTCGCGCGTCGCGCCGAGGCCGCGCAACGGGATCGCCCACAAGGGGTTGCCGCGAGCGGAATCGGGTTCGACGGCGCCGGCTTCCGACGTTGCCGCCGCCTCCAATGTCGCGGTCGGCGCGTTTCCGAGCGCCGCCGTCTCCGCGCCGGCAGGCCCGAGTTCGCCGGCGGCGCTCGGGACCGCGAAGAGCGCCGTCAGAGCGGCGCCCAACATCCGTCGTCTCACGGTCGCGTCTCCCACTTGCCGGTGACAGCCAGCGCCACGCGGAGGCGGACGCCGCTCGCGTCCTCGGTAGATTGCGGCGTCTCGGCGGAAAACGCGTCGATGAACAAATAGGGCATTCCCGCTTCGATGTCGTAAAGGAAAGGTTGCAGCGCCGACTGGGGCAGCTCGATGTCGGCGGAGAGGCTGAGAAAGCCCGGCTGCCTGCCTGGAGTTTCGAGTTCCACTTGCGAGGACAGCAATGCCCCGCCCACGCGCGCTACCGCCCGCTCCATACGCTGCTGCAGGGCGGCGCCGGCCTGCGTGATCGTCGCGCCCTCGATGAAAGGCGAGCCCTGCTCGGCATCTTCCGTGGACCCAGGTCGGCGCGGCGCGCTCGCCATCCGGACTTCGAGTTGATGGAGCCGCTCGCGCATTGCGGTTAGGCCGACATCCTCGTCGTAGAGGCTGGAAACGAGCCAGCCCGCGCCCGCGACGAGGCCGAAAACCACGACGAGGTAGCTCGTCGCCGCGAGCCCGCGCCGAGTCCGGCCAGGGGGAAAAAGCGAGGCGAGCTTCACGGCGTGTTCACCCAGTGCGGTTCGACGCGCGCCTCGACATGGAAACGTTCGCCGGCTTCGTTCGGCGAGTGTGTGGTGGGCGCGGAAAAGGCGGCATGGACGAACTGGCGCGACTGCTCGATGAGGCGGATGAGCCGCGGCGCATCGTCCGTGACGCCGGAGATCTCCACTTTTCCCTGCTCGACGCGTATCTCCGTCAGGTAGGTTCGGTCGGGCAGCGTCTTGGACAGCGACTCCAGCGCCAGCACGACCGGAAGCGAAGCCTGCTTCTGCCGATCGAGCGCGGCGACGGCGTCGTTGTCGGCTGCGCCGCGTTGGGCGAGAAGGGCCGCGCGCCGCCCCGCAATCGCGTTTTCCAACGCCTCGCGCTCGGCGTCGAGCGCCTGCCCGTAATAGGACCATACGCCGAGCGCGACCAAGGCCGCGCCTACCGCGACGGCGAGCCCCGTGGCGAGGCCGGCGGTCCAGCGCCGCAGGCGCTCGGCGTCCCCGAGGCTTTCCGTCAGCACGCGCACCTTTGTCGTTGCGCCCTCGCCCTCGATCTCGGTCGACACGGTCAGGGCGTCGATGCCCAGCCGCGCCAACGCTTCGAGATATGTCGAGAGCCGCGCGCGCGGCGTCGCAACGATGCGCGCGACGATACGGTCGCCGCCGAGACTTTCCGGCGCCGTCGCCCCAAAAGCCGCCTCACCGGGTTTCCAAGGCGTCACGCGATCGATCTGGGTCCGCACGACGCCGTCGAGAAACTCCGCGGCGCGGGCCGGCAGCTCGAGCGGACGGACGACGAAATGGCGGATCTGCAGTGCGACTTCCACCTCGGCGCCGCGCATGAGGGTTGAGATGACGGGCTCGGGCGGCGAGGCGAACGCGCCGTTCTCGATCACGAGCCCCTCGCGGACCGTCTCCCAGTCGAGGCGACGGCCGCGGCGTTCGAGCCGAAAAGCGCCGTCGGGGCCTTCCGTGAGACGCAAAACCCGGTGGGGGCGGGCCCAGCTCGTCAACTCGGCCAAACCCGCCGCAGCTTCGGCGAGCCAGCGGCCGACGGCGGACAGGAGCGGGCTCAACCGGCTCATGGCCGGCTCGCCGCCGCGGCGCGCCCGCCACGCTGTCCTCGGCGTTCAGACACTCGGCAGCGGCCCATCGAAGTCGTCCCGCCAGTAGAGAATGTCATAGGGGCTCGAAGCGTCGTCCTCGAGCGAGAACACGATTTCGGCGCGCACTCGACGGTTGCGAAGTTCGACCAGAACATCGGCTCGGTAGGCTTGCCCCGCGTCGGTAGTGGCGCCGTTGCTGGCTGCGCCGAGAAGCTGCATCAGCGCCTTCGGGTCGGCGCCCTTCGCCCGCGCCGCGAGCACGGCGGCGACAACGTCGGGCGCGAGGCCGGGGATCGCGGCGATGACCTGCGGACTGGCCTCTGCGATGTCGATCCCCGCGTGGCCATTGTAAATGGTCACATAGGGCAATACGCGGTCGACGAGATCGCGCGGCAGGCCCGTGACAAGGTACAGCTCGAACACGCTGTCGAACGGCGCCTGCCGCGGCGCGTAGTTCAGTCCCGCCGTGCGATAGGCGGCCGGCTCGGGGTTCGGCTTGCCGGGCTCGACCTTCGTTCGCCAGGCCAGGATGCGGTCGGCGAAACCATCGGCGGCGTCCTTTTTCGAACCCAGACTCTGGAACAATCCCGAGATGAGCTCCTTGGCAGCGGCGTTGAGGTCCACTCGCGCCGCTTCCGTGCGGTAAGACACCGCGATGCTGGCGGCGCCGATGCGAGCCGCGAAGTCGCCATGGCCGGCCCGCTGGGCCGCCGGCGGCCCCAGCAACTGCATGACCGCCAGTTCGACCGCCGAGCGCGCCGCGACCTCGGCTCTGAGCCGATCCTCGGGTACGAGCGACTCGGCAGCCGAATTGCCGGCATAGACCGAATAGATCGAGGCGAGCGTCGCCAGCGCCATCAGCAGGACGAGGACGACGACGAGAATAAAGCCCTCGTCCGAGCGGGAGCGGGCTGGCGTCATTGCTGCTGGGTCTCCTCGCCGGGCGCTGCGGCGCTGCTCGGGGCGGGCGCTGCGGCGCTGCTCGGGGCCGGCCCGGTGGCGTGCAGCAGCGTCGCCGTGGAGGCGGCGAGCACGATTCCGGATCCGGCGTCGCGCACGGTTATGCGCACGGCGCTCGGCAGGTCGGCGCCCGGCGGCCAGGAGTCGAGCCAGGTTCGATCGGGGCCGGCATAAGCGAAGGCGATTCGAAAGGGCGGGCGCGCCAGCACGACCGCGCCGGTGAACTCGGGGTTGCGGTCGCCGGGTGCGAACGGCGCGCTGGTTCTCACCATGGCGAGGCCGCGCGCAGCCTCGACCTCGGAAAATCGCACGACCTCGAGCCCCGGCGGCGCATTCGGTCCCAGGCTCGACCGCACGAACGTCGCCGACCGAGCTTCGCCGATGAAAAGCGGGCCAGACGACTGCGCGTCGAGCCGCACATATTCGGCGGCGGCGAAGTCGGCGGCGAAACGATCGAGCCCCTGCCCGATGAGTTCCACCCGCTGCAGATTGGCGAAGCCATGCCGCCAGACCGGCAGCCACTGTCCTGTCATGAGTCCGAGCCCGGCGACGATCGCGCCCATCGCCGCGACCGAGGCCATAGCCTCGATGAGCGTGAACCCCGCCTCGGTCTCGCGCACGGGACTCCTCAAGGCGCGCCCCCGTGGCTGAGCCGCACGGAATCGATTTCGAGCCGAGATCCGTCGGAGGCGCGGACTTCGAGCGAGACGAGCTCCGGCGTCCATCCTCCGCCTTCGGTCGGGATCGACGGCGCAAAATAGGGACGGGCGGCGAGCCGCCAGCGTTGGCCATTGAGCTCGCCGCGAACCTCTCCGGTTATCGGCTGGTCACGCGCCGGCAGCGCCGCAAGGGCCTTGCGCGCCGTCTCGATGAGTTCCACCCGCCGTTCCGCGAACTCGACCTCGTTCACCGTGGAATGTGTGAGCTCGGAGAGCGCGCCGAGGCCGATGACGACGACGGTCAGCGCCGCCAGCGCCTCGATCAGCGTGAAGCCATCGCGCCCGTGGCGCCGGATATCAGGACTTGGCGGTGGTGACAATCTCGACGCCTCCCGTCAGCCAGTTGACGCGGATCTCGACGTGGAGCCCTGGCCGCGCCAGCGCGACGGCGCCGCCGCAGGACAGGCCCGACGGAAAGAACACGATACCTGCGCCGATCACATGGCCTGCGCAACGTTCGGCGAGCACGGCGTCGAAAGCGACGTCGGCCGGGACCTCCACGAGGTTATCGCCATATCCCGATCGAACGGCGCCGTCCCGTGCGCTGAGCAAGGTCACCACGGGCGCGCCGCTGCGAATCGACGCCAAGCGGTCCGCCTTCAGCAGCGACGCAATTCGCACCGCATAGGCGTCGACCTCGGCGGGCGTGGTTCCGGGCCGCAGCGTCGGCAGGACCATTGCGGCCATGAGCGCGACGATCGCCAGCACGGCGACGACTTCGATCAGGGTAAAGCCGTCTTCGTCGCGCATGATTCGGGCTCAGCGCGCCGCACTGGTGATCATGGTCTTGGCGCTCTCGCCGCCCTCGGGGCCGGCCGAACCGAAGGACTCGATGTCGAAAGGAGCGCGGTCGCCCGGCGCCTTGTAGACATAGGAGTGTCCCCAGGGATCGGCCGGCACGGACGCGGTCTTCAGATACGGGCCGTTCCAGCCCGAAGCGGCGGGCGGCTTCTCCACGAGCGCCTCGAGGCCCTCGTTGCTCGAGGGGTAGCGGCCGTTGTCGAGATAGTAGAGATCGAGGGCGGACGAAAGGCTTTCGATCTGGATCTTGGCCGTCTTGATCTTCGACTCCGAGAGGTAGTTGAGCACGCGTGGGCCGACGAGGCCGACGATGAGCCCGATGATCGTGATGACGACCAGCATTTCGATGAGGGTGAAGCCGGCCTCGCCATTGCGCGGCGCGGCTTCGCCCCGATAAAAAAACCGACGCAGGGAGCTCGAGTATTTCATGACGCCACCTTCAATCGACCATCTGGTTCACGGACAACAAGGCGGTCATCACGGAGACGATCAGGCCGCCGACGATTAGGCTGATGAAGACGATCGCCATCGGGCCGGCCACGCCCACCGCGCGATCCAGGCTGCGTTGCAGCTTGGCTTCGTAGAAATCAGCCACCTTCGCGGCCAGGGTCGGCAATTGTCCGGAGTCCTCGCCGAGGCGAAGCGTTCTGACGGCCATCGCCGGCAACGCCTCCGTAGCGGCCAGGGCCTCGGACAACTTTCCGCCATGACGCACCTTTTCGACGACATTCGACCACTGCGCCGCCGCGCCGGAGCTCGCCATGATTTCCACCAGTATGCGTAGGCTCGAGCTCAACGTGACACCACAAGACAAAAGTAGGCTCAAATTCCGGCAGAACAGCGTCGCTCGATAGGCTTCCATCGCCGGCCGTACAACCGGAAGGTGCGACAAGGCCCCGACGACGCGCCTGCGGACGCCCGGCCGGCGCCAGAATAGCCAAAAGACGAAACCGAGCGCCAGGAGAGCTGCCCCGAGCTCCCGCCCATGGCCGCGCAGGAAATTCGACGCCGCCAGGAAGAAGGCCAGAACCGGGTCGAGCTTGGCGTGAAAGTCCTGGAATACCCCGGCGAATTGCGGCAGCACGAACATCAGGAAGAACGTCATCACGCCGCTCGCGGCCAGCAGCAGGAAAACCGGATAACGCAACGCGTCGACCAACTTTCGGCGCATGGCCTCGGACCTCTGGCGCTCCGAAGCGAGGGTCTCGAGCACCGCGACGAGCGCCCCAGAAGCTTCTCCGACCCGCACGAGCGCGACATATAGCGCCGGAAAGACATTGGGATGACGAGCGATGGCGTCGGCGAAACTGTCGCCGGCCTGGATCGCGCCCGATACGGAAGCAATCGTCGGCCGCATGCGCCCGACATCGGTGTCGGCGGCCAATAGCTCGAGCGCCTCGTTGATGCGCGCCCCGGTGCGCAGCAACAACGCCAGGTCTCCGGTGAAAATGGTGACGTCCTCGGGACGCGGGCGCGAGAACAGCGAAAACCCCGCCGCCGCGCCGCGCGCGGAGCCCGCCGCATCCGCCGCGGTCTCGATCGGAATCAACCCGAGATATTCGATGCGTAGCGTCACCTCCGCCGGGTCCGGGGCGGTGATCGATCCCGTCACCACTTCTCCGGCCTGCGACAAAGCGCGATAGCGGAACGTCGGCACGCGGTTACCTCACCGTCGTGACGCGCAAGGCTTCCGCGACCGAAGTAACGCCCGAGCGGCACTTGGCGATCGCGTCCTCCAGCATCGTCGTCATTCCGGAACGAATCGCCGCCCGGTCGAGGCTCTGGGAGTCGACGCCGGGGCCTATGAGATCGCGAACCTCGCCTGTCACATCCATCGCTTCGAACACGCCGATGCGGCCGCGATAGCCCGCGCCGCCGCAGCGTTCGCAGCCGACCGGCTCGAATACGCTCTCGCCGGCGCCGAGGCCGCACAACGCGTAACGGGGATCGTTGTCGATGTCGCTGCGCGTCAATTCGCGGCGTCTTCTGCAGCGCTCGCAAAGAATGCGCACGAGGCGCTGCGCGATCGCCATGCGCAGGGTCGACTTCAAGAGAAAGCCTTCGACCCCGAGATCGAGCAGGCGCGGCGCCGCGGCGGCGGCGGTCTCGGTGTGCAGCGTCGTCAGCACGAGGTGGCCGGTCAGCGCCGCATGGATCGCGATGTTCGCGGTTTCCGGATCGCGCACCTCGCCGACCATGATCACGTCGGGATCCTGGCGCACGAAGGCGCGCATGGCGGCGGCGAAGGTGAGGCCGATGGCGGGCTTCACTTGGCTCTGGTTGATGCCGGGAAGCTCGTATTCGACCGGGTCCTCGATGGTGAGGATCTTGCGATGCGGCGCGTTGAGCGCGCTGAGCATCGTGGCGAGCGTCGTCGTCTTGCCGCTGCCCGTCGGACCGGTGATGATGATCATGCCGTGCGGCAGCTCGAGCGTGCGACGCATCTTGGCTTCGTCAGCCCTGGAGAATCCGAGCTTGGCGATGTCCAGGAGGCCGCGGTCGCGCGGCAGCAGACGAAGGACCGCGGACTCGCCGTGCTGGGTCGGCATCGTCGCGACGCGGATGTCGATTTCGGCGCGATTCACGGTGAGCCGCGCCGCGCCGTCCTGCGGCAGGCGCCGCTCGGCAATGTTGAGCCCGGAGAGAATCTTGATACGCGAGATCAGCGCTTGGTGCGGCGCGTCGCGCGGGGCGGCGACCGCTCTGAGCAGTCCGTCGACGCGCATGCGCACGACGAGACCGCTGCGCATCGGCTCGATGTGGATGTCGCTCGCGCGCAGTTCCACCGCCTTCTCGATGAGATCATTGACTGCGCGAACGACGGGCGCGCCGCTGGCGAGATCGCGCAGGCTGTCGACGTTCTCCTCTGCCGTCGGTCCTCCAGCATCGAGGGCGGCTGCGGCGTCGTCGGCGCCGAGCCGCTGGCTCAGCGCCTGCTCGATATCCTCGAACGACGCGACGAGCGCCTCGACGGGGCCGCCCAGCGCGAGCTCTGTCGCATGCACGGCCTCGCGGTTCTCAGGGTCCGCCACCGCGAGGCGGAAGCCGGGCCGGTCGGCGAACTGGAATGGATAGACGGCGGCGTCGCGCAGAAAGCGTTGGGTGAAGCGATCGGTCAGCGCCGTCGCCGCCGAAAGGTCCGCGCGCGTCACCCGCCGCATGCGGAAGTACGAACTGGTCTCGTTGGCGAATTCCTCCGCCGAGAGGTCGCTCGCTTCCCACAATTGGCGGAGGCTCAGGCTGCGGCCGCCCTCGGCCGCTTCCTCGAGCGAATGCAGCTTGTCGCGCGCGATGTGTCCCTCGACAAGCAACGAAGCGGCAAAACCCTCGAGGCCTTTTCGGCCCGGCGAGTCTTCGTGGAACCTGGCGACGGAATGTTGCATGGCGCCCTTTTCGTCGAATGACCGCCCATCGGTTGTCGCTCGCCGGCGACCATAGCGAGAGCGCGCCGGCAAACCATCCCCCTCGGCGGCGGGGCGCCAGGGCCGAGGGCAACGGCGCCGGTCTGCATGGGACACCCTTGGGAGTCAAGACTTTAAACTACATGGATACACCGGAGCTTCGGCGCCCGGAGCGCCAACGAGGGTTGCGATCGAGCGATGGCGGATGTCGTGTCGGAACACGAGGCGATTTGTTCAGGCCGAGGAAAGTCGATCGCAACTGTCGACGCTCGCGTTTCTCGCCGGCGCAAAGGACCCCGCGCCTTCCTGATCAGGATGTGGCTGCGGCGAGTCCTCATCGCAACCGATTGCGATGAGCGAACGTGCTTTTCCCGCCCCGATGCCCGCCCGACGACGCGGCGCTGGATCGCGCTTTGGGCGCCAACGCGTGGTGATCGCCCCCTTTCCCGCTTGACGAAGCGTCAGAGGGCGCCAAGATAGGCGCATCGTACGGGGCGTCGAGCACGAGAGGCCGCGGGATTATTTGTGGCCACGCCCCAGAGGCGTTTCCCGGAAGAATCGAACCCAATCCGCCGGCAAATCGGAGGAATTCGCTCGATGTGACAGTTATATGAGAATTTTCATTGGCTTATGGATTGCAATGCCCATTGCGCAGCTTGACACGATGACGGTTTTGGCGATTTTGGGTCACGCTCGCCGGTGGCGGCAGGTTACGATGAGGTTGGACCTCCCTTGCGTATTGCGTTCCTTCACACGCGACGCTGCCGGCGTGCGCTCGCGTTAGGGCTCGTGACGTCGTGTCTCGCCGCCTGTTCTCCAGGCGTTCTGGAAGAACGTCAAGACGGGCCGCAGAATGCGGCCGACGCGATCCGTTCGGCGGACCTTTCCGCGAGGTCGCCGACCGCCGCGTCTGCGGCCGCGGCGCCCGCCTCCGGTTCTCGCGGCTTCTCGATCTTCGGCGCGTCCGAGCCGGCGAAGGGCGCCGCGCCGCAGAAAGTCTCTGCGGATGCAACGGGCGCCGTCGAGACGCCCCCGGGCGTCAATAGCGACCCAGGCGGCTTCACGCTCAATTTCGAGAACGGCCCCATCGCCACGGTCGTCAAGGCTGTACTCGGCGACACGCTCGGATTCGGCTACGTGATCGACCAGCGCGCGCAAGGCGCGATCAGCCTGTCGACCGGGGGGCCAATTCAGAAGAAGGACCTGCT
>JBKQKS010000152.1:0-3646 GCA_052147395.1 Roseiarcus sp. | reverse complement strand
GAGACGTCGGCGTGGACGCCGACGCTCCTATTCGACAGCGCTTTCAACGTCCGCCATCCGCCCAAAGCGAAAGTTCGGCATGCGCGTCGTTTCCGTATGGAGATGCGCCGCGGCCCGCTGTCTCGAGTCATCGTTCCCCGCCTTCGCGGCCGAGCACGTCAGGATCGCGCCAGGACCAGCGCGTGTTATGCTCGGCGCGGCAGACCCTGTCCCGGAGCCGAACATGAAATCGCCAACCCACGCCGCCGTCGTCACGAGCCAGTTCGGATCGCGCGCCGAGGCCTATCTCACCAGCGCCGTTCACGCTTCGGGCGAAGACCTCGACAGGATGGAAGAGCGCGTCGGGCGCCGTCCCGATGCGGTCGCGCTCGACATGGGCTGTGGGGGCGGGCATGTGTCGTTTCGGCTCGCCCAGCGGGTCGGAAGGGTGGTGGCCTACGACCTCTCCGCCGACATGCTGGCGGTGGTGGCGGAGGAAGCCCGCCGGCGCGGCCTCGACAATGTGGAGACCCGGCAAGGCGCCGCCGAAAGTCTGCCGTTTGCTGCGCAAACTTTCGATGTCGTGGCGACCCGCTTCAGCGCCCACCATTGGCGCCATCTGCCGGCGGGCCTCGCCGAAATGTGCCGCGTGCTGAAAAGCGGCGGTCTGGCGATTGTTATCGACGCGGTCGCGCCGGAGGATGCGCTGCTCTTTACCTGGTTGCAAAGCCTCGAATTGCTGCGCGATCCCTCGCACGTGCGCACTCCATCGATGCTCGGCTGGCGAGACCTCTTCGCTGCCGCCGGCTTCGTCGTAACCGAGGCCGCCGAGTTCCGCATCCGCCTGGACTTCGCGTCCTGGGTCGCGCGCATGAACACGCCCGACGTTCACGTCGCCGCCATCCGCTCGCTGCAACAGCGGGCGCCGGCCGAGGTCATCGAGCGCTTCGGCATCGAGGCGGACGGCAGTTTTATGCTCGACACGGCGCTGTTCGTCGCGACCCGGGCCTGAGCGCCCGCGGAAGATTTGCCGCGAAGTTCGAGCTGACCTAGGCTGCCGGCCGAATGCCCTCGGGACAAAAACATGCCGGCGCCACGTCCGCCCGAATTCGACACGCTCGCTCTGCACGCGGGGCAGCGGCCCGATCCCGTCCACGGCGCGCGCGCGGTTCCGATCTACGAGACGACGTCCTACGTGTTCGCCGACTCCGATCACGCCGCGAGCCTGTTCAACCTGGAGCGCGCCGGGCACATCTACAGCCGTATCTCCAATCCGACGGTCGCGGTGCTCGAAGAGCGCATCGCGGCGCTGGAGGGCGGCGTAGGCGCGGTGGCGACGGCGAGCGGCATGGCGGCGATGCAACTTGCCATTGCGACGCTCGCCGGCGCCGGCGACCACATCGTCGCTTCGGCCTCGTTATACGGCGGAACCGTCAATCTGCTGGCGCACACGCTGCCGCGCTTCGGCATCACGACGAGCTTCGTCGGGCCCCGAGATCATGCCGGTTTCGCGGCGGCGATCCGAGAAAACACCAAGCTCGTGATCGCCGAGACGATCGGCAATCCCGGCCTCGAAGTGCTCGACATTCCCCGCATCGCCGAGATCGCGCACGCGGCGGACATTCCGCTCCTCGTCGACAACACGTTCGCGACGCCCTGGCTCTGCCGGCCGATCGAGCTCGGCGCCGACATTGTCGTGCATTCGCTGACCAAGTGGCTCGGAGGCCACGGCCTCGTCATCGGCGGCGCGCTGGTCGACGGCGGAACATTCGACTGGCGAGCCACGAAAGAATTTCCGACTCTGACTGAAGCCTACCCCGGCTATCATGGCCTGGTGTTCGCCGAAGAGTTCGGCCCCGCGGCGTTCATCATGCGCGCCCGCGCGGAAGGCTTGCGCGACTTCGGCGCCTGTCTGTCGCCGCACAACGCGGCGCGGCTCCTCACGGGCATCGAGACGCTGAGCCTGCGCATGGAGCGCCACATGGCGAACACGGAAACCGTGCTGAAGGCGCTCGCCCAAAACCCCGCCGTCGGCTGGGTCGCGCATCCCTCGCTGCCGAGCCACCCGGACCACGAGCTCGCCAAGCGTCTGTTGCCGCGCGGCGCCGGCTCGATCGTCACCTTCGGCGTCAAAGGCGGGCGCGCCGCCGGGCGTAAGTTCATCGAGGCCCTCGAGCTCGCGAGCCATCTCGCCAATGTCGGCGACGCCAAGACGCTGGTCATCCACCCGGCCTCGACCACGCATCTGCAGATGAGCGCCGCCGAGCTCGCCGCAGCCGGGATCGGCGAGGACATGGTGAGATTGTCGGTCGGCCTCGAGGCCGCATCCGACATCGTCGCCGATCTCGAACGGGCGCTCAGCGCCTCGCAGAAAGCCTGAGGGAGCGGGCGCATGCTGATCGAGATCGACGGCCGCTCGGTTTTCGCTGCGACGGGCGGGCGGGCGCACGACGCGAATTTGCCGCTCGTCGTGTTTCTGCACGGCGCCGGCATGGATCACAGCGTATGGGCGCTGCAGAGCCGCTGGTTCGCGCATCACGGGTTTCGCGCGCTCGCCGCCGATCTGCCGGGGCATGGCGCCTCGGAGGGCCCGGCGCTGGAAAGCATCGACGCTCTCGCCCGCTGGACGGCGGAGCTCGTGCGCTCCGAGGGCGGCCGGGCGAGGCTCATCGGCCATTCGATGGGGGCGCTGATCGCGCTCGCGACGGCGGCGCGAAACCTCGAGGTCATCGACGGCATTGCGCTCATCGGCGTCGCGGCGAAAATGCCCGTCCATCCCGACCTCATGGCCGCGGCCAAAGCCGGCCATCACGACGCGGTCGACATGGTCGCGCTGTGGGGGCTGGGCGGGCCGGCGACGCGCGGCGGCTCGCCGTCGCCTGGCCTGTGGATGCTCGGCGGCGCCGAGCGCCTCCTCGAATGCGGCACGGGGGCGCTGCATGCCGATCTCGCCGCCTGCAACGCCTACGTCGCCGCCGACGCGGACTCGGTCGGCGTAAAATGTCCGGCGGCGCTGGTGCTCGGCGAGCGCGACATGATGACCCCGGCAAAATCCGGCCTCGCGCTCGCTCAGCGCATCGCCGGATCGAGAGCGACCGTCATACCCGGGGCCGGCCACATGCTGATGATCGAGCGCGCCGACGAGACGCTCGCGGCGCTGAGGGCCTGGGTTGGCTAGCGGCCGCAGATCCAAATCTCGAGGACGCCTATAGCCCTCGGGTCGATAGGGATGGGCGTGAATTCTCGAGCCGCGGCGGGCGGTCATTTTTGTCAAGCGTTTCTGTGTTTTCAAAGGCTTGCGCTGTCGTCTCTGTCACCCCCCTCCCCGTCGGGACGGCTCGGGGCGAACAAATTGGTCTTCAAAATATAGTTACGCTATATATATACTGTCGTTTGTTTGCCTCGAAAATAGAATAGCGCTCGAGGCGCCATTTGGGTCCGCGGTCTTTCCGGTTGGCTCTCGGTGAAAACGGGGGTTTGCCAGCCCGTCCGCCATCGTCGGCTCGGGAACCCCATGGCCGGTTCGGCCGCCGCCGACGGTGGCGGCCTCGACACGGAATGTGCCAATTGGGCGGGGAGCGGGCGTTGAAAGCGCTGTCGATGTAATCCGGCAATCCGAACAGGAGCGTCGGCGTCCACGCCGACGTCTCGAGGCGAAACGTCGGCG
>JBKQKS010000151.1:0-14937 GCA_052147395.1 Roseiarcus sp. | reverse complement strand
ACGCCGACGCTCCTACTTGCATTGCCAGATTACATCGACAGCACATTCGACATCCGCTCTCCCTCCGCCCCTTCGCGCCGTCCCGAGGCGGGCGGCGAGGGTTGGGCCTGCATCGCTAAAGCCCCTTCTGACCGGACCCCAGCATCAGCGCCAGCACGCCCTTCAACAGCGCCGTCGGGCTCGGCGGGCAGCCGGGGATGTGGACGTCGACCGGCAGCACGTCGCCGACGCCGCCGACGATCGCATACGAGCCTTTGAACACGTGGCCGTCGAGCGCGCAGGCGCCGGACGCGATCACCCATTTGGGCGCCGGCGTCGCGTCATAGGTGCGCTCGACCGCCTCGCGCATGTTCCGCGTCACCGGCCCGGTCACCATGAGCGCGTCGGCATGGCGGGGCGAGGCGACGAAGCGCACGCCGAAGCGCTCGAGGTCGTAATAGGGATTGTTGAGCGCGTGGATTTCGAGCTCGCAGCCGTTGCACGAGCCGGCGTCGACATGGCGGATGGCGAGACTGCGTCCGAGGCTCGACAGCGTCGCGCGCTCGACCTCGGCGGCGAGCGCCAGGAATTCGGGATCGTCCCGCCGCGGCGCCCTCTCGGTGAGCGGCGGTTTCAAGAGATCGAGCAACATGCGGCGCATGGCTTGGGGGTTTCCCGCTACAGATCGACGCCGGAATAGGAGCCGTTGAACGACTTGTTGCACAGCGGGAAGTCGGCGACGATGTTGCCTTCGATCGCCGCTTCCAGCAACGGCCACTGGAACCATGAGGGATCGCGCAGATGCGCGCGTTCCACGATCTGTTCCGAAGAGAGCCGCACGTGCGCAAAAACGTCGCCTCTAAAACCCTCGACCCGCGCAAAACCCTCGCGCGGCTCGCCGACGCGCGGCAGCGGGGCGCGAATCTCGCCCGCCGGCGGCGCGCCGACGAACGCCTCGATCAGCGACAGGCTCTCGGCGATCTCGTCGAACCGCACCCAGACCCGCGCATTGACGTCGCCGTCGACATGGCCGGCGACCCGCCAATGCGCGGTCTCGTAGGGCGGATAGGGGCAATCGCGGCGGGCGTCGAAGTCGCGCCCGGATGCGCGCCCGACATAGCCGCCGGCGGCGAACTCGACCGCCAGCACCTTCTTCAGCGCGCCGGTGCGCACGGTGCGGTCCTGCAGCGAGGCGGTGCCGTCATAGAGCGAGACGAGCCGCTTCAGGGCGGCGCGCAGCGTCTTGACGAAGGCCCGCAAGGTCGCGATTTCGCTGCGCGGCAGATCGGCGGCGACGCCGCCGGGAACGATCGCGTCCATCATCAGCCGATGGCCGAACGCGCTCGCCGCGGCGCGCAGCGCGCGCTCGCGCAGCGCCGAGGCATGGGCCTGCAGGAACGCGAAGGCGGCGTCGTTGCAGATCGCGCCGATGTCGCCGAGATGATTGGCGACCCGCTCCATCTCGGCGATCACGCCGCGCAGGTAATGCGCGCGGGGCGGAACCGTGACCCCGAGCGCCTGCTCGACGGCGCGGGCGAAGGCCAGCGCATAGGCGACGGTGCTGTCGCCGCTGATGCGCCCCGCGAGCATCGCGGCGCGGGGAATGTCGGCGCCGCGCATGAGGGAATCGACGCCCTTGTGCAGATAGCCGAACCGCTCCTCGAGCCTCGCCACGGTCTCGCCGCTGGCGTGAAAACGGAAATGGCCGGGCTCGATGACGCCGGCATGCACCGGGCCGACCGGGATCTGGTGCAACCCGTGGCCCTCGGCGGGCAGGAATGCATAGCCGCGCCCCTCCCCCGCCGCCGGCATCGCCGCGCCGAGCGGGGCGCTGACCGGCCAACGCCCGTGATCGAGCCAGGGCCGATCGTCGCGCGCGCGCGTCGCCGTCAAGCCGTAGAGATCGACCGCCGCGCGTTCGAGCCGGATCGCAGCGGGATGCACGGCGCCGACCGAGGGAAAGCGCCCCTCTGGGCAGGCGAGCCTGAGCACGTCGAGCGCACGCGGGTCGCTCCAGCCGAGCGCCATGCGCATCGCGCCCTCGTCGCCCCACAGGCTCACGAGATCGGCCTCGCGGCCGAGCGCGCCCGCGGCTTCGATCCAGCCCTGTTCGTCAACGTCGCGCACGATGAGCCGCATCGCCGCCTCCGTCATCTCAGCATCGCCGCTACATGCTGGAACCATGCGACCAGCGCCGGCGGCGGATACAGGCCGGCGAGCAGCACCAGCGCGAAATGGGCCCCGATCGGCGCCATCGAGGCCCGGCTCGCCCTCACCTCCGGGCTCGGCTCGCCGAACGCCATGCCCTGCAGACGCAGCATCAACGCGCCGAAGGCGACGAGCAGCCCGAACACCACGATGAGCGCGAGCGCCGGCGAACGCGCGAATGTCGACGTCACCACCAGGAACTCGCTCGTGAACACGCCGAACGGCGGTAGGCCGGCGATCGCGAACACGCCGGCGACGAGGCCCCAGCCGAGCCAGGGATGGCTCACCGTGAGGCCGCGGATGTCGGCGATGTGCTGCGTGCCCTTGGCCTGCGCGATATGGCCGACGACGAAGAAGATGCCGGACTTGGTGAGGCTGTGCATCGTCATGTGCAGGAGGCCGGCGAAATTGGCGAGCGCGCCGCCCATGCCGAAAGCGAACACGATGAGCCCCATGTGCTCGATCGAGGAGAAGGCGAACAGGCGTTTGATGTCGCGCCGGCGATAGAGCATGAAGGCGGCGAAGATGAGCGAGACGAGGCCCAGCGTCGCCATCAGCGGCCCCGGCGCAATGGCGTGCGCGTTGGCGTCGAGCAGCAGCTTGAAGCGCAGCACCGCATAGAGCGCGACATTGAGCAGCAGGCCGGAGAGCACCGCCGAGATCGGCGTCGGCCCTTCGGCATGGGCGTCGGGGAGCCAGGCGTGCAGCGGCGCGAGGCCGACCTTGGTGCCATAGCCGAGCATGAGGAACACGAAAGCGAGATTGAGCAGCGGCGGATCGAATTCGGCGACGCGCTTTATCAGCGTCGTCCACACCATGCCGTCGATGCCTTCGCCGACGACCGGCCGCGCCGCCACGTAGACGAGAATGGTGCCGAACAGCGCCAGCGCGATGCCGACGCTGCCGAGAATGAAATATTTCCACGCCGCCTCGATCGCTTCGGGCGTGCGATAGATGCCGACCATCGCCACGGTCGTCAGCGTCGCGATCTCGATCGCGACCCACATCAGCCCGATATTGTTCGCCGTGAGCGCGAGATTCATCGCGAACAGCAGGATCTGATACATCGGATGGTAGAGGCGCAGGTTGAGCGACGAGAACCGCCCGTGCTCGACCTCGTGCGGGAGGTAGCTCATGCTGAACACGCTCGTCGTGAAGGCGACGAAAGTGTTGAGCACGATGAACACCACGTTGAGATCGTCCACCAGGAAAAAGCTGTTCACCGGGTGATCGACGACGAGCAGCGCGCAAGCGGCGGCGAAGGTCGCGAACGAAGCGAGCGCGTTGAGCGCCGCGGCGAGCCGATAACCCGGGATGAGCGCCAGGATCCCCATGCTCGCCACCGGCAGCGCGAGGATCGTCGTGACGGCATCGAGGCCGGGCGTCGTCATTGCCTCGTCCCCTGGAAGCGGTCGAGCGCCGCCGCGTCCACCGTCTTGAAGCGGTCGCGCAGACCGAACAGGAACACCCCGATCACGGTGATCGCGATCAGCACCGAGAAACCGACCGATACTTCGACGACGAACGGCATTCCCTTGGCGCCGGCAGCGGCGAGGATGAGGCCGTTTTCCAGCGACATGAAGCCGAGCACCATGCTCACCGCGTTGCGCCTGACCACCATCATCAGCATGCCGAGCAGCACGACGGAGAGCGCGAAGGCGAGGTCCTCGCGGGCGAGCGCATCGGCCTCGCTGGCGATGCGCAGCATCACCACGACGGAGAGCGCGACCAGCGCGAGGCCGGCCAGCATGGTCGGCCCGATGCCGACGACGTTCTCGACGTCGCGCTCGATGCCGAGGCCGCGGATGATGCGATGCAACGCGAAGGGGATCATCACCGCCTTGAACACGAAGGCGACGCCCGCCGTCACGTAGAGATGCGTCGCGTCCTGCACATACGCTTGCCAGGCGACCGACAGCGACAGCACGACGGCCTGCAACGAATAGACGTTGAGCAGCGCATAGAGACGGGTCTGATAGAGCAGCATGAAGCTGATCAGCACAAGCGCGCCGGCGAGCAGATGCGAGACGTCGAACGACAGGCCAGTCACTTCAGCACCTTCGAAACAAACAGCAGCAACGCGCCCAGGAAGCCGAGCATGAGCGCCGCGCCGAGGAAATCGGGGACACGGAACACCCGCATTTTGGCGATGCTGGTCTCGAACACGCCGAGCCCGACGCCGCAGATGGCGACCTTGATGAGGTAAAGCACGGCGCCGACGAGCCGATCGGCGACGCCCGCGTCGGCGATCGCCAGCGTCCACGGCGCGAACACGCAGGCGATCAGCGAGACGTAGAGCAGTAGCTTCAGCATCGCCGCGAGCTCGATGACCGCGAGATGGCGGCCCGAATATTCGAGCACCATCGCCTCGTGCACCATCGTGAGCTCGAGGTGGGTCGCCGGGTTGTCGATGGGAATGCGGCCGTTCTCGGCGAGCGCCACCATGATCAGCGCGACGAACCCCATGCCCAACGTCACGCGCAGGCCCACCGCCGACGAGGCCATGTACGCCGCGACCGTCGAGAGCTGAGTCGACCCGGCGATCAGCGCCAGCGAAAACACGATCGCGAGCATCGCGGGCTCGGCGAGCGTCGCGAACATCGCCTCGCGGCTGGCGCCGAGGCCGCCGAACGCCGTGCCGACGTCCATGCCGGCGAGCGCGAGAAAGAACCGCCCCATTCCCAACAGCGCGACGATGGCGATGAGATCGGCGCTCCAAGAGAACAGCAGCCCGGTCGCGAAGGTCGGCACCAGCGCCGCCGCGACCCACGTCGCGGCGAAGATGATATAGGGAAAGACGCGGAACAACGGCGAGGCGCTTTCCGCGACCACCGCCTCTTTTCGCGCGAGCCGATAGAGGTCGAAATAGGGCTGGAAGATCGAGGCGCCGCGCCGGCGGGTGAGCCGAGATTTCACCTTGCGCACGAGCCCCGTGAGCAGCGGCGCCAGCGCGATGACGAGCGTCATCTGCACGAGCTGGAAGGCGAGGTCGATCGCCAGCGACATCACGACGCTCCCGCCAGCACGAGAAGCAGCCCGACCAGCGCCGCGAACACGACGCTCAAATACTGCCGGATGGTCAGAAACTGCAGGGCGTTGAGGCGCGTCGCGAGCGCGCCGACGCCGCGCCCGATCGGCTGGTAGATCCTCTCCCAGATCGGGTCCTCGAGGGTAGCGCGGAAAATCGCCGGACGCATGTCGCCGGGCGGCGGCATCTTCACGGTCTCACGGGCGCCGAAAACGAAGGCGCCAAACACCCGGCGGATCGGCTGGCTGAAGCTTTCGGCGGTGTATTGCGTCGCCGGATTCGAGTCGGGAAATCCGCAGTCCCAAGCGGGCGCACGGCGCAGCGCCGCCGAAGCAAAGCGGTGGATGACGCTCGCCGACAGCAGGCCGGAGACGAGGACGAACAGTCCGACCAGCAGTCCGTTGTAAGAGCTGCGGCTCGCCGCGATCGGCGCAATCGACAACCACGCGATTTGCGACTGCATCGGCATCGTGTCGCCGACCGCGGCTTGGACGACCGGCCGCAGCGCGTCGATGACGAGGCCCGGAAGCAGGCCGACCAACAGGCATAACACGGCGAGCGTGAACATCGCAGCGAGCGAGAAGCGATCCGTCTCAGTTGCGGTCTCCGCCGCGCGCGAGCGAGGCCTGCCGAGGAAGGTGACGCCAAAAGTCTTGACGAAACAAGCAGCGGCGAGCGCCGCGGCGAGCGCGAGTATCGCCCCGACCGCGGGCGACAGCAGTTTCAGCCCCCACGACGGCAAGGCCGGAGTGAGCAGGATCGCCTGGAAGGTCAGCCACTCCGAGACGAAGCCGTTGAACGGCGGCAGCGCCGAAATCGCGACGCAGCCGACGAGAAATACCAGCCCGGTCTGCGGCATGACGCGGAAGAGGCCGCCGAGACGCTCCATGTCGCGCTGGCCCGTCGAGGTCAGCACCGCGCCGACGCCGAAAAACAGCAAGCTCTTGAACAGCGAATGGTTGAAGACGTGGAGCAGCCCGGCGGTCAGCGCGAGCGCCGCGTAGGTCGGCATTGCGAAAAATTTGAAGGCGAGCGCAAGCCCGATGCCGATGAAGATGATGCCGATGTTCTCCACCGTGTGATAGGCGAGCAGGCGCTTGAGATCGTGCTGCATGAGCGCGTAGAGCACGCCGAGCAAAGCAGTCGCCGCGGCGGCGACGAGAACCGGAATGCTCCACCACCACTGCAACGGGCCCACGAGTTCGAACGCGATGCGCACGAAGGCGTAGACGGCGACCTTGGTCATCACCCCGCTCATCAGCGCCGATACATGGCTCGGCGCCGCGGGATGGGCGAGCGGCAGCCAGACATGGAGGGGCGCGAGGCCCGCCTTCGAGCCGGTCCCGATGAGCGCGAGCATCAGCGCGGCGGTCGCGACGCCGGCGCTCGGAGTAGCGACCCGCATCGTCGAAAACTGATACGAGCCCTCGGCGCCGGCGAGCAGGCCGAATGCGAGCAGCAGCGCCATCGTGCCGAAATTCGCCATCATAATGTAGATGTACCCGGCGCGCTCGTTCTCCTGGCTCCGGTGATGCGCCATCACCAGCGCCCAGGAGGCGAGCGACATGAACTCCCACGCCACCAGGAACGCATAGGCGTCGTCGGCGAGCGGAACGAGGCCCATGGCCGCGAGGAAGGCGGCATAGAACGGCAGCACACGCCCCGGCGATTCCTCATGCCGACCGTAGCCGAGCGCGTAAAAGCTCGCGGCCGCGGCGCCGAAATCGATCACCGCGAGGAAGAAGGCCGAGAGCGCGTCGAGGCGGAAATGGGCGCCGAGCCAGGGCAGGCCGATCGGCAGCGTAAGCGATTGCGGAGTCCCGCGCGCGAGCAAAAAGCCGAGCGCGACGACGAGCCCCGCGCCCGACAGCGCGCAGGCCGCGCCGTAGACGAAGCCGCTCGGGTTGCGCCGACCGGCGGTGAGAAACCCGGCGAGCGCCGCGAGCGCGAGCAGCGCGGCATCGAGGCTCATAAGCGTCGCGAGCGCGTTCATCGCGCGCCCTCAGTCCGCCGTCCCTCGCGTCCGCCGCGCCTCGTTCCCGTCGCCCTCATCTCGCGGCAGCCCCCTCGCGCTGTAGAGCTAGAGACCCTCAGGGGGACGCTCGTCAAGCAGCGAGTTGCGGCCAAGATCTCAGGCCGCTTTGGCGAGCAGCGCCAGCATCTGCTTGTGCATCGATTCGTTGCCGGCGCAGATCGAGCGGGTGGTCATGAAATCGGCGCCGCCGTCGCAGTCGCTGACATAGCCGCCCGCCTCGCGAATCAGCAGCGCGCCGGCGGCGAAGTCCCAGGTGTTGAGGCCGCGCTCCCAGAACGCGTCGAACCGTCCCGCCGCGACACAGGCGAGATCGAGCGCGGCGCAGCCGAGGCGGCGCACGTTGACGACGCGCGCCATGACCACCGCGAGCTCGGCCTTGAACAGCGGGTGCTCCGCCGACTTGCCCAAATGCGGGATGCCGCAGCCGATCAGCGCCTGCGAGAGCTCGGTGCGCCCGGCGACGCGCAGGCGGCGGTTGTTGCCCCAGGCCCCCTGCCCCTTCTCGGCGACATACATCGCATCGTCGGCGGGGTTGTAGACGACGCCGGCGACGATCTGCCCGTCGCGCTCGAGGGCGATCGAGATCGCGAAGATCGGGATCGCGTGCAGGAAGTTGGTGGTGGCGTCGAGCGGGTCGATGTGCCAAGTGTGCGACTTGTCGGTCCCCTCGACCCGGCCGCTCTCTTCCATCACGAAGCCGTAGCCGGGCCGCGCCTTGGAAAGCTCCTCGAAGATGAGCTTCTCCGAGCGCCTGTCGGCGAGCGAGACGAAATCGCCGGGGCCCTTCGACGACACCTGCAGGTTCTCGATCTCGCCGAAGTCGCGCTTCAGGCCGCGGCCGGCCTTGATCGCGGCGGCGGTCATCACGTTCATCAGGGCGGAGCGGATCATCGGCTTAAAGTCCCGGCTCGAGGCCGGAGGCTTAAGCGATGCGCCGCCGGGTGGCAACCTCCGCGCTGGTCGCGCAACGGCAAGTCCGCCGCCGAAAGCGTCCGTTCGGATGCGCATCCGCGGTCGATAGCGACGGTTCCGTCTTGCCAAAGGACGCCAGCGGCCCCAGTCTCGGGCTCGTCGGCGCCTCCGTCAGGAGACTTTCGGCTCGATATTGCGGAGGCATATGATGCGAAAAGCGGCCGTGACGGCGTCCGACTTGCTCGGCGCAGGCAAATTGGGGATCTCCGCCGCTATCGGGATCACCGATCTCGTCGAACAGATGCACCTGACGATCTCGCGGCGACCTCTGCCGCTCGGCCCGGCGATCGAAGGGCCGGCGGGCGGCGTCGCCGGCTTTGTCTACGAGGGCGTCCGCAGGGCGTTCGCCTCGCTCGAACCCGGCTTGGATCTGCTCGTGAATGCGCTCGGGCCGAGCGAAAATGTCGAACGGTCGCCCAAGCGCGATGTCGCGCTCGCGGCGCTCAATGGCGTCGTCGGCGATTCCTTGGTCGCTGCCGGCAATCCGCTCGCGATCGGCATGCAGTTCAGGAAAGACGGCCGCGCTCTGACGCTGGAGCGGGCCGCGCTCGCCGCTGCGGTTCCCAAAGCGTCCGGCCGCGTCGTCGTTCTCGTTCACGGACTGTGCTTCAGCGACCTGCAATGGACCCGCAAAGGTCACGATCACGGACCGGCGCTGGAGAGGGACCTCGAGTGCACGTCGGTCTACCTCTATTACAATAGCGGACGGCACATTTCCGAAAATGGCAGGGCCTTCGCCGAAGTTCTCGAAACCCTGGTCCGGGAATGGCCCGTTGCGATCGAATCCCTCGTGATCGTCGGTCACAGCATGGGCGGTCTCGTGGCTAGAAGCGCTTGCCGCTACGGCGATCTCGCACGACACGCGTGGCGAGGGGCTCTGCGCAAACTCGTGTTCCTGGGAACGCCTCATCACGGCGCGCCGCTCGAGCGCATCGGCTCATGGGTGGACCTGGCGATCGGCGCGGTTCCCTATACGGCGGCCTTCAACCGTTTGGGGCGCGTTCGCAGCGCGGGGATAACCGATCTCCGCTACGGCAATCTCGTCGACGAACACTGGCAGGATCGCGACCGCTTCGCGCGCGAAGGCGATAGCCGCAGCCCCACGCCCTTGCCGGAGAATGTGATTTGCTACGCCGTAGCCGGAACCACGGCGAAAACGGCTGGAGGCATCGCTGACGATACTCTGGGCGACACGCTCGTGCCCGTGCGCAGCGCGATGGGAATTCACCGCGACCCGAGGCTCACCCTGAACATTCCCCGGGAGAGACGAAGGGTAGTGAGCGACACGAACCATTTCGATCTCCTGAGTTCGCCGGAGGTCTACGACTCGATCAGGACCTGGCTCGGCGGCTAGAGTCTTGTTTCGACCGCATATTCCCATCCGGGACGTCTGCTGCAGTTCGGCAATAGGGCCCAGCGGCCGGTATCTCGCGCTTGGCGCCCGGCTGGGCCGGCGTCCCAACGGCCGGAACCGACCCGAAGGCGAAGTTCAGACTCGAGCGCCGGCTGTTCGCGGACGGGCTCCGGCGCGCTGACGCCCAAGGGTTGGCGTTCGCGCGCGGGGGGTGGCAATTTTTGTCCACGGTTTTAGGGATTTCAAAGCGTTGACTGGGCGATTTTGTCCGGCCCCTCGGCGGGGTCGCTACGCCGATGCCTCGCCTGTTGTCATCGCCACAGAGTAGCGTATATCGATCGACGATATGTATTTTTTGTTGCAAGATGCCGGGCGTCCGCCGACGGGTCGGTCGCGTTCCGGGTTTTGGCACGCTCATTGCGGCAGCCCTCGGAAGGCCACACAAGGCAGTCCGTCGGGCGATAGGCGCGCGCCGCCAGGGCGTTCTAGCCAAACGCTTTGCGCGCTGTCGACGCCGCGGTCGGAGGGCCGGAATCGACCGGAAGGGACCATCCCGCGCCGCCAGAGCAACGGCAGGAATGCGCCAACGGTGCTTTGCGCCTTGGCCTTCGCCTGCGAGTTTCATGACCGGCGCGCCGGATGAGAAGTTCCCGTGGAAATGGAGCGCCCTGACAACGACGCGTCCAAAGCTCCGACCAGCTCGGGAATAAACTTCGAAATGTGCGGGGTTCCCCACGCGAGTCGGCCTACTCGAACTGTTTGGCGTCGTGGCGACGATCGTTCGGGTCGAGCACAAAATCCCAGGCAGAGGCGCCCGCAAGGGACAACCTCCGGTTTGGGCCGTCGCTGGCAAATTGCGACATTCTCGGGGGTGGGACGCCCCGGCGGCCTGCCAAAGCTCAGGAAACTGAACAGCCCGAGGAGGCGCTGTCGAGCTGCCCAAGATCTTCAATTTATAGGCGCGCGACCCAGGTAGTCTGAAATTGATTCAGAAGTACGATATTTGGCAACCAACATTTAATTACGGGGTCCTTTCTGAGAATAGCGGGCAAGCGCTTTCACCCATAGTTTAATTATTATCGGATATCTATTCAGAGGATTTATGCTCGCGCTTCCCGCCCGCCAATAAATCTGCGGTAATTCGATGAGATTGCACCGTGCGCCAGCTTTTAGTCGATAAGAAACACTCCGACGCGGCTAGTATTAGCCTACCGAGCGAAATGTCTAAAGACGCAATGTTGAGAGAACAATATCGATCTCTCGCTACGTTAATGCCGTATTTATATATTATCGTGATCTTGACAACTATATTGCTGGCCTACGCGACACGAAATATAGCTCCGACATATATTACCATCGCGCTTCCGGCGCCATTGTTATCCGCTTCGTTGTATCGTTTGAACTATTGGTTGAAGGCTCGTCGCATCGTCGAACATAGAGACATGCGAACGATCCGCCGAGACATTTTGGGAACGAAGATACTTGGTCCATGTTTGAGCCTTGGCTTCACGACCATCGGAGTGCTCTCGATTTCGACTGGCGACTTGACTACAAAATTACTCGTATTGGTAGTTATATGGATTGCCGCTGTCACCAGCGCTTTTTGCCTCTTCGTGCTACCGCGCGTCGCGATGGCGGTGGTCGGCGCTTCGGGCCTACCGCTGATACTCGTGTTTATCTATCAAGGCACCGAGCTCACGATGATGCTGGCGCTCGTCATTTTCTCCGTCTCGTGCCTCATCACCTATGTTTTGCGCGAGAATTTCAAGAATTTCGCCGAAATCGTATATTCTCGCTCGATGATCGCCGAAAAGCATCGGCAGGCCGAAATTGCGCGAGATGCGGCGACGGCGATGGCGTTCACGGACCCGCTGACGGGGCTGTCGAACCGGCGCCATTTCGAGTTCATTTTGGGCCAGCGGACGCAAGATGAATCGCTGAGATCGACTCCTTTCGCTGTTGGCATGTTGGATCTCGACGGGTTCAAACCGGTAAACGACCTTTATGGACACGCGGCGGGCGATTCCGTGCTTCGGCAGGTCGCCGAGCGTCTCGCCATGGCGATGCAAGGTCGGGGTTGCCTGGCTCGCATGGGCGGCGACGAGTTTGCGGTCATTGTCGAAAGTGTCGGCGCCGCGGCTGAAGCTATTGCTTCGGGCCGAGAAATCCTGTCCTGTTTCGACAAACCGTTCCAGCTTGGCACGCGATTCCTGAACCTGAAAGCGACTTGCGGTTTTTGTCTTCACACGTCTTCGGGCGACGATCCAACCCGCTTGGTGGATCGCGCGGACATGGCGCTCTATCGGTTGAAAGCAAAGGAACGCGGCGGAATTGCTGTATTCGACACCGACGATGAGACCTTGGCCCTCGAACGCGCGAGGATCGAACATGCGTTGCGATCGGCGGTCGCGGCCGGCAAAATCGACGTGCGCTTTCAACCCATATTCGATCTCATGACGGGGCAGATACGCGGATTTGAATCCCTGGCGCGTTGGACCGACCCCGAATTGGGAGCCGTGTCGCCGAGCGTCTTCATTCCCATCGCGGAACAAATTGGGCTGATCGCCGAAGTGACCGAGTTTCTCTTGCATAAGGCCGCGAGGATCGCCGCCGGATGGCCAGAGCCAGTATCGCTGTCGTTCAATATTTCCGCCGATCAGCTGTCAAAAGCGGATACCGGAGCTGCGATATTGGCTATCTTGAACAAATGCGGGCTTTCTCCGACGCGTTTCGAAGCCGAGATAACAGAGACCGCTATCATGCGGGACCTTCTCCACTCGAAGAAGACAATCAGGTATCTCCGCGCCGCGGGAATTCGTGTCTCGCTCGACGATTTCGGGACGGGCTATTCCAGCTTGAGCCAGCTACGCGTCCTGGCGCTCGACAAGATCAAGATCGACAAGAGTTTTGTCGACGATATTTGCCGTGATCCACGAATCGCAACGCTCGTGGGTTCGCTCATCGAAATGAGCAAGGGGCTGAATCTCGTCACCATCGCCGAAGGCATCGAACACCAGGATCAACTCGACGTCCTCAGATTACTGGGCTGTGATTGCGGCCAGGGTTATCTCATTTCTCGTCCGGTAACCGCAGACGAGGCTAACAAGCTGGTTGCTGAGCGGGCTAGACTCGCCGCTTGACGGCTTGCGTTTCTGAACCAGCCGACCTCTTTCGCCTTCCGGCGCCATGCCACAGACGGAAACCGCATCGGGCTTCATCTGTCAGGTTGATCTCGATCATATTTCCGAGCCGAACCCAAACCCACGGTCTCCCTGTCGAGGGGTTTACGAAGCGTCTGACCAGCTCGCCGGCCTTCGGCCGGGAGGCTCGAGCGAAGCGCCGCCGGGTGGCAACCGTCGCGCCCGATCCGGTCCGGCTCAGAGAGTCGCGTGATGCCGCAGAACGGCAAGCGTCACGCTGTCGATGGCCTGCGTCGACAGCTGCTCCTTGGAAAGGAAGGCCTCGACGCCGGCGCGGAACGCCAGCCGGCGGACGTCGGGTACGTCGAGTCCGGTAAGCATCACGCTCGGCACGTCGTTGGCGCGGGCGAATTCGTGGACGAAGCCGATCGACGTATCGAGCCCCAGCCAGTAGTCGACATAAACGATGTCGAAACGCCGGGACGTCAGCGCGGCGCGCGCCTCCGCCACCGTGGCGAACGCGGCGAGATCGACGTCGAGATGCTTGGACTTGGCCAGCAGCCTGCGGAAGATCTCGGCGTCTTCCGGGTCGTCGTCGATCAGCAGCGCGCGCACATGCTCGCGTCGTAGCGGCTCGCTTTCGACGAATGTCTCCATCCCGGATTCGTTCATGACGCAGTCTCCATTGCGTCGAGGATTACGGCGCTGTTCTTGCCGTTCAGTCTTTACCTCTCGTTGCTACGCTCACGAACGCGACTCCGAATGTGGCGCCCTCGCCCGGCGCGGACTCGGCGCTGAGCCGCCAGCCGTGGCGGTCGGCGATCGCCTTGCAGATCGCGAGCCCCAGCCCCGAGCCCCCCTGGGCGTCGCGCGCCTGCAGGCGCTTGAACGGCTCGAAGATCGCCTCGCGAAATTGAGGGGGAAAGCCGACCCCTTGATCGCGAATGACGAGGCTCCGCAGCCCCTCGGCATCGGTCGTCGAGCGGATTTCGATCCGCGGCGCAACGCCCGGCTTGCCGTATTTGAGCGCATTCTCGACGATGTTCTGGATGAGCCGGATCGCCTGGGTGCGATCGCCCGTCACCTCGAAATCGTCGACCCGGACATCGAGATTCGCGTCGGTTTCGCGGATGCGCAGCGACAGATTGTTCGCGGCCGCCGCGATTGTCTCGACGATGGAAAATGGCGCCAGCTCGTAGGCGCTGTTGAGCGAACGGGCGAAGGCGAGCATGTCGGCGACCAGCTCGCGGGCCCGAATCGCGGACGCGCGCATGACGCCGCCGGCATGGGCGACTTCGTCGCGGTCGTTCTGTTCGAGCCCGGTCGCCAGGATTTCGGAGAAGGCGACGATCTTGCGCAGCGGCTCCTGGATGTCGTGCGAGGCCATGAAGGCGAAATGCGCCAGGCTGGCGTTGGCGCGTTCGAGCTCGGCGAGCTTTTGTTGCAACACCTTTTCCGCGTCGCGGCGCGCCGAGATGTCGACGACGACCGCGAGCACGCCGAGGCCATGGACGCCGGGGACCGGGGTCAGCCCGATCTCCACGGGAAATTCCGAGCCGTCGCGACGGCTCGCGCTGAGATCGCGCCCCGCGCCCATCGGACGGCTCATTGGCGCCTGCGCAAAGCCCTCCCGATAGCTTCTGTGCTTTCCGCGAATTCGTCCGGGAACGAGCCGGTCGATCGACTGGCCGATCAACTCGCCGGGGGGATACCCGAACAATCGCTCGCACTGCGCGTTGGCGAACGCGATCTCGCCGGATTCGTAGACCATCAACATAGCGGCAGGCGACGCTTCGACCGCGAGCCGAAACATGCCGGCCGGCGGCTTGGCCCCCGGGCGCGCGAGCGGCTCCGGGGTCGGCCCGGACGGGAGCGGTGCGCCGTTTGTCGCGTTGGCTGTCATCGTCGCTACAAAGAAGCCGTGGGAAGGGCTAATTAGATATTAATCTAGCATAATAAGGTGATTCGCATGCCGACCTCAAGCCTTAGCCGACAGAAATGTGTCATTCTCGTCGTCGAAGACGATGGCGACGACGTAAATTTGCTCCAAAGGGCGCTGCATAAAGCATCTTCAGCTTGTGAATTACAAGTCGAAATGTTTGTCACACGTAACGGAATGGAAGCGTTGTCTTCGGTAGCTCGCGACGATCTGAAAACAAACCTGCCGAACATTGTCGTCGTCGATCTGAATATGCCTGTATTGTCGGGAGAAGTTTTTCTT
>JBKQKS010000150.1:0-13049 GCA_052147395.1 Roseiarcus sp. | reverse complement strand
GGCGCTGAGACGACTGACAAAGCGGCCTTTGGACGGATCGCGTGGTTGGGATCTGAATGGCGGGAAGGCAAGGCGGATAAGTGGAGAGACCCGTCGTGCGGCGTGAGAGCGGCGGGAGTCAGAGCCTTCATAATACCGATCCCGTTTGTGAGTAGAGAACGGAGAGAGGGGCGGGTAGCAAAACCGCTTCGAGGGAAGGGAGGCAGGAAGTTGGATGCGAGAGGTTTGGAGTAATGCAATAACCTTCCGACCATTGCCCTTTGGGCTAAAACCGGAAGAGAGGCCGCGGTGGTAACCCCACCTGCTCGACCGCAGCGCGGACCGAAGCCTCACTCCGAGCGGATCGCATGGTGTCGGCGCCGGGTAACGGCGTCAAGGAGGCCCTGAAAGCCCCCTTCGCAAGCTTCGGGTTGTTCACGCAGAACACAGTCCGGAACAGAGCGAGACGCCCCCGATGAGGAAACCAACGACTGGAGAGCCGTATGCGGGAAAACCGCACGTACGGTTCGGAGGGAGGGGAGGCCCAAAAGGCCTTCCCTTCCCCTATCGTCGCTGTGCAATCAAATCGGTTCGCCTATTTTATTTCATCGTTCATGCAAGAATTCTTCGAAGTTCTGCAAAGCAAAGTCACGCCGTACCACGTGGATGGCCGGGACGAGCCCGGCCATGACGGAGAGGGCGCCGCTCCTTCCTTGGCTGATTGACGCCCTGGGAGAGCGCGCGTTTGTTGCAGCACTCATTTTGCCGCGTCGCCTGAGCTTGCGGGCGGCCCGAATTGCGAGATTCGGACGAACCAAACCAGATCGACGCGAACCGAGCCCGCCGCCCCCGGCTACGGATCACAGCCCGAGTTTCGCCCTCACCGCCTGCGGCCATTGGGCTGCATCGACGCCGTGGTTGGCGAACAGCGCCAGCGCCAGGCGGTCGATGCCGAAGGCGACGCAGGCGGTGTGGGCGGGCTCGCCCGAGGCGGTCTGGATGCCCCAGAGCTCGCCGAAATGCTCGCGGTGATAGTTGAAGCTCATGCACGCCGTCGGCTCAACGGCGCTGCGCACGGGGATCAGCATCTCGAATTTGAGCGCCTGCGCGACCTGATAGCGCCCGACCACCATTCCGGCGCGGCCGAAGAACGGATCGCTCGCGGTCTCGACGCGATGGGCGAGGCCGAGGGCGCCGGCGATTTCGGGAGCGCGCTCGATCCAGTGTTCGCGGAAGGCGCGGATCGCCTCCGGCGCGCCGACGGCGACGAATTCGCGCATGCGGAAACTCTGCATGCGGTCGATGTTCTGCGACGGCTCGCGGCGAAAACAGTCGCCGGCGACGTCGTAGAGAAAGCCTTCGGCCGGCGGCGTCCCGCGGCGCGCGGCGATCTCGTAGATCGGATAGCAGGCGGCGGGGGCGAGCAGCAGGTCGGTCGCCTCGACGTCCGCGGTCCAGCTCGCGCCGCCCGCGAGGAAGCGGTCGAGCGCGCCTTCGATGCGGGCCGCGTCGCCGGAGAGCGCGCAGACGCAGCCGATGAGGTTCGGAAAACTCTGGAGATAGCCGGATTTTTCGATCAGCCGGCGGCTCACCACCGGCGGGAAGCGGTAGACTTCCGCGCCGGCCGGGCGCAGCGTGTTTATGTAGCGCCCGAGCGCGTCGACCACGTCCTCGTAGGCGCCGGTGCGCAGATGGACGCCATCGACGCCGGTCGGACGGAACAGGCTTTCGAGAATGGTTTCGGGCGGGGTCAGAGGCTGGCCGAGGCCGAGCGGCTCGAAGGACATCGACGTTTCCCGATACAGGGAGGGGTGGGGGCGGCCCCGCGAGCGGGGCGCCTGCGAACGCCGGGCCCGAGCGCGTCAGACAGACAGATAGGCCGGCGGCTCGCTCATCAGCACCGCGGCCTCGCTGGCGGCGAGCACGCGATCGTTGTGGATCATGATCGGCGACGACAGGATGTCGCGGAGATAGCGGCCCATCGAGAATTCCGAGTCGTTGCGGTAGCCCGAGAGGCCGCAGGCGCGCATCGACAGCATCACCGTCTCGGCCGCGAGCTCGGAGGCTTCCACCTTGAGGAAGTTGAGCGCCAGCGTCGCATTCATCGAGGTGAGCCCGCCCGGCTCGACCGCGTGGCGCTCGAAGGTGGCGATGCCCGCCTGGATCGCAGCGCGCAGGGTCTCCAGCGCCACGCGGGCGCGGGAGAGATTCTGCGCTCCCGGCGGCATGCGGCCGCCCGACGCGCGCGAGGCGTGACGCACGAAGGCCCGCGCCCGGCTGAACGCGGCCGAGGCGATGCCCTGCCAGGTCGAGGTCCAGAGAATATGGGCGTAGGGCGCCATCGACTGGCTGTGGATGCGCTCGTAGGGCTCGGCGAGCACCTGTTCGGCGACGCCTTCGGCCCGCAGCATGTAACCGATGCTGCAGGTGCCGCGCATGCCAAGGGTGTCCCAGGTCTTGGTCGGCTCCAGTGTGTAGTCGGAGCGGCGGAACGCGACGAGCACTTGGTCCGAGCTCGCCGCGGCGTCGGCGCGGCGCGCCGTGGTGACGATGGCGTCGGCCTGGGCGCCGTAGGAGATGCAGGAGGCGTCGCGGTCGAGGCGAACGCGGCTCTTGTCGAGCTTGATGGCGGCGTCGCTGGAGCGGATGTTGGCGCCGTTGGCGCCCTCGGTCGTCGAGGAGGCGATGAGATATTGCTCGCGCGCGCAGTCGCGCAGGAATTCCTTCAACCATTCGTTGTCGCGGTCGTGGCGCGCGAGGCAGGCGACCTTCACGTGATGCATGGCGAAGATCATGCCCGTCGAGCCGCAGGCAGCGCCGAGGATCGCTGAAACGTCGGCGACGTCGGCGAGGCGGGCGTTGTCGCCGCCGAGCTCGGCGGGGATCAGCAGGCCGAGCAGCCGCTCGTCGCGGATCGCCTGGAACGCCTCGCGCGGGAAGCGGGCTTCGCGGTCGACCTCATCGGCATGCTTGGCGGCGATTTCGGCGACCCTCTCGGCGCGCTCGATGACGTCGCGGGCTTCCGGCGCCTCGCCGGCGCGGCCGCGGCGATTGGCGAAGGCTAGCGAACGAACGGCTGCAGACATAGTATGGTCCCCTGTTCGACGGACGATCTACTTGCGCCATGACGCGCTGTAACGCTTTCCGTCAATATCTGGAAATCATAACCGATTGGACGATGATCGCAATAAGTTATAAACAATCTGGTTTACGGATCGCTCCAAACTTAACTCAATTTTTACCGATACTTTTAGAAATTATTTAGCTTAATGATGGCAATTGGACGACGATTCGAGTCAATTTGATTATCGTGGAGCCTAGATTCCGTTGACACAGGTCCGCCATGCTCGCCCGCACCGACGTCGCCACCACCGTTCTCCACCTGCTGCGCCGTCATACCCCGAGCCTGCCCGCGCTCGACGAGGACGCGGCCGTCGCCTCGCTTCCCGACGCCGGCCTCACCTCGATGGCGTCGGTCAAGCTGATGCTCGCGCTGGAGGCGGAATTCGCCATCGCCATCCCCGACGCCGACCTCACCCCAGAGAACTTCGCCACGCTCGGCGCGATCGTCGCGCTCGTCGAGCGCCTCAGCGGCCGCTGACCTTGCCGCTAGATCCGCGCGCCAGGCGGTTCCTCGACCTCGTCGAGGCGGCCAAGCGCGGACCCCCGTCGCTCGAAATCGAGGCTCTGCGGCGCGCGACGCAGGGTCTTGCCGAGTTCGCTGCGCCGCCGCCCGAAGTCGAGCGCGAGGAGCGCGCGCTCGCCCTTCCCGGGCGGCGGCTGAGCGCGCGGTCGTACGCCCCCGCCGGCGCGGCGGACGCGTCGCTGCCCGGCCTCGTCTATTTCCACGGCGGCGGGCTCGTTTCCGGCGACCTCGACAGCCACGATCGTATCGCCGCGGCGCTCGCCGCGGCAGCCGGATGCCGCGTCATCGCGGTCGACTATCGGCTCGCTCCCGAACATCGCTTCCCCGCCGCGCACGAGGACGCGCGCGACGCCTTGCTCGCGGTCGCCGCGGCGTCGGCAGCCTGGGGCGTCGACCCGGCGCGGCTTGCGGTCGGCGGCGATTCGGCGGGCGGCGGCCTCGCGGTCGCGGCGGCGCGCGACGCCGGCGTCGCTCTCAAACTGCTGTTTCTGCTGTGTCCGGTGCTCGACCCGCTGGCGCGGGAAAAATCGCGCTTCGAGCTTTCTCGAGGGTTTCTCATCGACGAGACGACGATGGAGCGCTACTGGGCGCTCTACCGCAGCGAGGGCGTCTCGCCCGACGACCCGCGCGTCGCGCCGCTCAGGGGCGCCGATTTCGGCCGCCTGCCGCCGACGCGGATCCACGGCGCCGAATTCGATCCGTTGCAGGACGAGGGCTCGCGGCTCGCCCACGAAATCCGCGCCGCCGGGGGCGAAGCGCGAGAACAGACCCAACCGGGCCTCATCCACCATTTCTATGGTCTCACCGGCGTCATCCCGGCCGCGCACGCCGCGTTTGCCGAGATCGGAGAAGATCTGGCCGCGGGGCTCGGCTCGTAGCCGCCCTATTTCGCCGCCGTCGGCGCCGCGTCCTCGAGCTGTCGGGGACGCCGATCGACGAGCTTCGACAGCGTGACGATGGTCGGGGCGACCGCGGCGTAGACCGGCGCCTGCAACTCGGACGGCTCGTCGGCGTAGCCGATGATGGTGTGCAGCACGACGAACCTGAGAGCTGTGCTGCAGACCGAAAGCGTCTTATGTTTGCGTCAATGGGGCTTGTCCCGGCGATGACAGAAGCCGCCGCCTTCGGCCCCAGGTTGGCAATTACCTCGAATTACAGATTGTACCCCATGTCGGCATATGACGCGGCAAATCCTCGGCGGACGGCGGCGTTGGCGCTCGGTTTCGGCGCGCTGTGCCTCGCGCTGCACCTCGCCGCCAACGGCCAGTATGGCGTGTTCCGCGACGAGCTCTATTTCATCGTCTGCGGCGAGCATTTCGCGTTCGGCTATGTCGATCAGCCGCCGCTCGTCCCCTGGATCGCCGCCGCATCGCCTGCGATGTTCGGCTTCGCGCTGACGCCGTTCCGGCTCCCGCCGGCGCTGGCGCTGGCGGCGACCGTCGCGCTGACCGTCGAATTCGCCGGGCGGCTCGGCGGCGGACGCTTTGCGCAGGCGCTCGCCGGGTTGTGCACGCTGCTCGCGCCCGTGCTGCTGGCCGACGGCCTGCTCATGTCGACCGACATGTTGCAGCCGCTGACCTGGCTCGGCTGCTCCTGGGCGCTCGTGCGGCTCAGTGAGAGCGGCGACGAGCGCTGGTGGCTCGCCTTCGGCGCGATCGCCGGGGTCGGTGCGATGAGCAAATATTTGATCGCCTTCTACCTCGTCGGCCTCGCCGTAGGGGTCGTGGTCACGATGCTCCGGCGCTCGCTGCTAAAACCCTGGGTATACGCCGGCGCGCTCGTCGCGCTCGCGCTCGCCGCGCCGAATCTCATCTGGCAGGCGACGCACGGATGGCCGTTCCTCGAACTCGCGCGCGCCGGCGCCGGCGGCAAGAACACGGCGTTTTCGCCGCTCGGCTATTTCGGCGAACAGATGCTGTTCGTCGGCCCGCTCACGGCGCCGGTGTGGCTCGCGGGCCTGTGGCGGCTCGCGCGCGACCGAAGCCTCCGCGCCATCGCCATCGCCTATCTCCTGATGTTCGCGATGTTCCTCGCCAGCCACGGCAAGCCCTATTATCTCGCCGCGATCTATCCGACCCTGTTCGCCGCCGGCGCCGCGCAATGGGAGAACTGGGTGAAGAGCCGAGCCGCGCGGGTCGCGGCGATGGTCGTGCTGAGCGCCGCCGGCGTCGCGACGCTGCCGATGGCGCTGCCGGTGCTGCCGCCCGAACGGTTCCTCGAATACGCCCATGCGCTCAGGGTCGCGCCGGCGCCGATGGAGCGCGGCGCGCAATCCGTGCTGCCGCAGTACTACGCCGACATGTTCGGATGGCGGGAGATGGCGGAGGAGGTCTCGCGGGTTTTTCGCGCGCTGCCCGAGGACGAGCGGGCGAAGGCGGTGTTCTTCGGCCGCAACTACGGCGAGGCCGCCGCGATCGACCTCTATGGGCCCGAATTCGGCGGACCGCCGGCGATCAGCGCCCACAACAATTACTATCTCTGGGGAACGCGCGGTTTCGACGGCTCGGTCGTCATCACCCTCGCCGCCCCGGGGACGAGTTTCGCCCCCGACTACGGATCCGCCGAAGTCGCGGGGCGGATCACCAATCGCTACGCGATGCCTTACGAAACCAACCTCGACGTCTATGTGCTGCGCTCGCCGCGCGAGCCGCTCGCCACGCTGTGGCCGAAACTGCGCCATTACGATTGACGGACGGGATTACGGCGACAGTGCGTTCAACTCGACTTTCGCAGCTCCAATCAATTGAATGTGTTGGCGCCGTAACCCCGAGTTGACAAAATCTACGATCAAAACTATGATACTTTTCGCATTAGACTGAGGAGACAGACCTGTGGCCCGCACGACTGGAGACAAGAACTTATCCCTGCGAGAACGACGGCTAAATGAGAAAGCCGTCGCGCTGCACCTTGCCGATCAGGCGAAAATCAAGGCGCTCAAAGCGGAGTTGGCAAGCACCAAGTTACGAGTCAAGGAGCTCTCCACGAGAGTCTGACCGCGGGGCTGTAGCCGTCGAGGAAGGGCGCGGTGGCGTTGAGGCCCTTAGCCAATGGCTCCGTTTCCCTTCCCGGCTCGTCAAACCGGACCTGCGGGTTTGCTGCATCTGGCGCACACGGTGACAGTGCATTCTATTGCCGCGGCGTGTCCGCACGATCCGGAAGCGTCGACGACATGCGGGCCGCCCGCCTGATTCGAAGCTATGACTCGCCATTCCCTTCTCGGTTTGGCGGCCCGCCTCGGGCCGACCCACCGGGCTCGAGGGAACGCCGCTCCAGGCGCGCCGCGGACGGCGGCGTAAACGCCGCCGCTTCGGAAAACTGTATCAGGCCGTCACCCGCGCCTTCGCGGCCTTGCATTCCCGTTTAACCCGGTCGACGAACTCGGCCGAGGTCATCACCGCTTTCACCGCTCCGATGCCCTCCCCGGCGTTCCAGATGAAGCGGCATGATGTCCTCATAAAGCCGTAAAGCTGAGTTTGCATTGGGAGTGAATTGAGCCGGTCCAGACGACCGCGCGTTCCCGTTCTGCGACGAGCCAGTCCTCTAAACGCCGACTACCTGTAAGGTTCCGGTCCAGCCAGCCACCTGCCGAAGAGCGCTCTTCCGGTTAAAGTGTCGACAATTTCGCCTTTGGTCGACGTGTCGAGTTCTTTCAATTCATACATTCTGTACAGCGTGCGCCTCACATCCGGCTTCCAGAAATAATCCATTGCGTAGTGTGAGTATATGTATCTTGGCAATATTGCGTCGCGAACCTCGTAAACATCTACGAGATGATCATGGTACATGTCTAGGATTTTGTCCGAAAATCGAACCCATCCCGATAACGAAGCTTTACATGTCGCCAGAATCGCAATCCGCCTTTGCAAGGGCGTGTGCCCAGGCTCCGACAAATAAGAAAGGCTTTCGTCTATGAGGCTGTCGCCGCCAGCGGTCAACTTCCTGAATTCGGGTTCATAAATTAGCCACCTGGTAACTGCCCCAACTGTCGACTGATACGGTCGATAAAGTCTATCTACCTCTTCAACTCGCGCCGAGAAGCTTTCGGTTTCGGCGCCTAGCGAAACTGGCGGAATCACACCCACGAGCAGCACTGCGACCAAGGCGACGAGAATTCCTGCCCACCCGATTTTCATTGGCCGATCCATCGCCGATAGATGAGTGGGCCTCGCCAGAAATTTGGATCATTCTGTCTGGCAGGAGGGCCAAGGAAATCGCGGGCAGGTATCTGTTCGGTCGTGCCGCCCGGCTGACCCGGCGGATCGCCCGTTCCGACAAAGGTGTTGTCGTCGCCGACGATCATCACATGCCCGGACGCATCCGTGTATCCAAGCTGTTGCGCGACGACGTCGCCAGGCGCAGGACTTTCGCCGTCCTTCAACACGACCCACCCGGGAATTTCGAAATCAGGATCACCCCATTGACCGGCGAGTGGAGGACGGGGCAGGCCATGCAGCCAATTCGGAGTTCCGGGATCGGCGCCCGCGGCGTCAAGCACGTCACGCACAAAGAGAAAGCACTTGTTCGTCCCAGCGCCATATAGGAAATTGTAGTATGCGGCGTCGGCCCACGTCTTCGAACCGACCCAGCTTTGCGCAATGTCGGCGATTTTCCTTCGCACGGCCGCCGGATCGTCGGGTTGCGGTGTGATTACCCCGCCATCCACTTGAGCAACTTGATAATCATAGCTGGCGTCTGTCACCGCTCCTCGATTGTCCAGGGTCGGCGCTTGGACGCCGCTCGGCTTTCGCGAAGGCTCGCTATCGGTGTCCTTGGGCGCGAACCAACCTGGATTGGGTGCGACGCCGGTGCGCGGGTGGGCCTCCGGGTCCCAGTCTTTCAGCAACCAGCCGTTGTTGTGCAACGCCTTGTCGAGCCCGAGGCCGACAGTAGATCTCTCCGCTGCCGCGGGCGGATCGGGCAAACGTAAAAGCAGAGCAGCGATTTGCGCTCGCGCGAGTTCGCCGTCGTTGAGAGCTTCGGCGACGACGCGGAGAGCGCCAAGCTTGTGGGCCGCATCGATTCTACGCTCGTAGGCGCGACGCAGGCGGCTTTCGACTGCCGGAAGCGGCGGGACGCGCCATCGCTCTCGCGCCATCGTATCCTGATTTTTCTCCAGAAGACAGACGCCCGCCACGCGCGGCCCTTCCTCATCGCATTCCACCGCGCCAGCGCGCAGGCGAAATACGGTCGCCCCGTCTAACAACGACAAACAATTCATGCCACAATCCCCCACTTGCAAACTAAACTAATGTGAACATAACGAGAACATTTGTCAAGAAATTTCCCGGCCTCGATGCGGCTCCAAGGCCCATCGAAGCGTTCGCGACCGCGGCGCCGGCGAAGGCAGCTGGCCTCGCAACGAACCTCCGATCGGTATTACGGTGGCACATGCTTTTTTCCGCATTACCATTACGCACGACGTGAACCGAGGGCGCCAAGTGCACTGCACCGCAATTCCCTTCAATGTCCCATCGCGACGGCGCCGCCCAACTTGACCTTGCGCAGCATGAGCGCGAGAGGAATCGCTGCGAGCGCGATGATCGTCAGAGTCCAGAACACGTCGACATAGGCGAGCAGGGAAGCCTGTTGCTGGATCTGCTGACCTATCCATTCGACAGCCTGCTCTCTGGCCGCCGTCGCGGAGCTTCCCAACGAACTGAAGTAGCGCGTCGCCTGCTGAAGCGAGTCCTGATAGTTGACGCTGGAGGGAACCATCAGCTCGGTGAGCCGGCTCTGATGGAATTGTTCGCGGAACGCGAGCACGTTCGAGCCGATCGCCACGCCGATCGAACCGCCGGTGTTGCGTGCGGCGTTCAACAGGGCCGAGGCCATGTCGGTCCGATTCTTCGGCAATCCATCATAGGACGCCGCGGTGATCGGGATGAAGATCAGCGGCAGCCCGACCCCGATCAGCATGCGGGCTCTGGCGAAGAACCAAAAGTCGACGTCGCTGTAGGTCGAGGTGAGGACGTACATCGACAGGGCGGCGATCGCCGCGCCCGCCGCGATCAGATATTTGGGCTGAACCTTCTGGGAAAGGCGGCCGGTCGCGAACATGGCGAACACCGACACGACGCCGCCCGGCGAAAGCGCGAGCCCCGCCCAGGTCGCGGTATAGCCAAAATCCTCCTGCATGAGTTGCGGCATGAACTGTGTGGTCGCCAACAGGATGGCGCCGGTCGCCAGCATCACGACGAAGCACGCTCCGAACTGCCGGGTCGCCAGCATCCTGAGGTCGACGAGCGGGTTAGAGCGCGTGAGCTCCCAGGGGATCATCATGGCGAAGGCGAATGCAGCGACGACCGTCGATTCGACGATGAACGTCGAACCGAACCAGTCTTCGATCTGACCTCGGTCGAGCACGAGCTCGAGCGCGCCGAGGAAGGCCGCCATCAGTACGAACCCCGTGAGATCGAAGCGGTCCTGGTTGGCCGCCGGACGCTTCTCGTCGATCAGCGTATAGATCGCCGCCATGGAGAACACGCCGACCGGGCCATTGATCAGGAAGCACCAGTGCCACGACCAATTGTCCGAGAGCCAACCGCCGAGCGTCGGCCCGATAACGGGCGCGACGACCACCGCGATGCCGAACAGCGCGAAAGCCTGCCCGCGCTTTTCGGGCGGAAACGAGTCGGCGAGGATCGATTGCGCGACGGGCACCATGCCGCCGCCCGCAAATCCCTGGAGCACCCGGAACAGCAGCAGCGTATCGAGGTTTGGGGCGAAGCCGCAAGCCACCGAACTCACCGTGAACAGCCCGAGGCAGATCAGGAAGAACGACTTGCGGCCGAGTTTCTTGGCCAGGAAGCTCGTCGCCGTGACGATGATCGCATTGGCGACGAGGTAGCTGGTCACGACCCAGGACGCTTCGTCCTGACTGACGCCGAGCCCGCCGGCGACATAGCGCAGGGCGACATTGGCGATGGTGGTGTCGAGCACTTCCATGAAGGAAGCGAGCGCCACCACGACGGCGATCAGCCAGGGATTGACAACTCTGGCGGTCGAGGCTGCCGCGACGGAAGACGCGCTCATGACTGCCTCCACAGGCGACGGATCGACGCCGACAGTTGCTCGTAGAGCGAGGCGCGAGGGTCGACCCTCACCGTCGGCTCGACCGACATGCCCGGTCCCAGAGCGACGTCCGAAGGAACGTTGTCGAGCACGATCTTGACCGGCACGCGCTGCACCACCTTGACATAATTCCCCGTCGCGTTTTGCGCGGGCAGCAGCGAGAACGCCGTCCCGGAGCCCGGCTGGATGCTCGCGACATGACCGTGAAGCCGCCGATCCGGGTAGGCGTCGAGGGTCACCGTGACCGGCTGCGACGGCCGCATCTCGTCGAGCTGAGTCTCCTTGAAGTTGGCGGTGATCCAGATCTCGTCGGGGACGAACATGGTCAGGTTCGTGCCGGGCTGCACGAATTCGCCGGGCTCGGCGGACAGCGCTACGATGCGACCGGGTTCGGCGGCCCTCGAGGTCGTGTATGAGAGGTTCAGCAACGCCTGCGCTCGCTGCGCATTGGCCTGAGCGAGCGCGGCCATCGCGGTTTCGCGTTGCGCTTTGAGGGCTTCGATCTGCCGCTCGGCGACGCTCAGCGCGGCCTCGGCGCTCTTCACCGCCGCCTGCTGCTGCGCCAACTGCGAACTGTATTGCTGCGCGTTCTGCACGGCGCCAGCTCCGCGCTGCACCAATTCCTCGTACCGCGCCGCCTGCTCCCGCGCGAACTTCAGAGCGGCCTCGGCTTGGTCGACCTGGGCCTGGCTCGCCTCGATCTGAGCGCGCTGCACGGCGGCCTGAGCATCGACGCTGGCAATTCCCGCCTTGGCCGACGAGACCTGCGCGTTGGCTTGATCGAGCGCCACGCGGTAGTCGCGGTCGTCGATCCCAGCGATCACGTCTCCCGCCGCGACGTGCTGATTGTCCGTAACGGGAACGGCGACGACGTCGCCGGAAATCCTCGGGGCGATCGGGATTTGCCGGGAGGCGATGAAGGCGTCGTCCGTCGACTCGAAATGCTCGGCGTTTTCCCACCAGAGGTATCCCGCCGCGACCGCCAGAGCCAGGCCGGCCGACCCGGCGAGGGCGGCGACGGGTCGACGACGCAGGAAGCCCGGCGGGCGGCGCATTCTCCTCGTGGCGGGCGCGTCGGGAGCGCGTCTTTCGCCCCGAGTCTGTTCTCGGACGGGCGCGGGCCGAAGGTCCTTGGTTTCGAATCCGGGGCTCGCCTCGGCGCGGCCGTCGTGGCGAGCCGCCGCCGGCGACGGAGCGGCTCGGGGTCCGCTGCGTTCTGCGATTGCGAACAAATCCGGCTGTTCCGAGCGCTCCGTGTGGGCGATTTCTGCGAGTTCGGCGTCCAGCATTTTGGACCTCCGGGGCTACGAGGTATAATGAGACCATACCGTTTCGTTCCGATATGCGTACTCCGTTCGCGGCCCGAGTCAATAACGAAACGACACGGTCACGTTCCGTTTACAACCGGAGGCCGACGCGCTATGATGGCTACGGATGTCAAACCCAAGAACCAGAAACGGAACGGCCATGAGAGAGATGAAGAAGCAGGCCCGGCTCGACGAGGCCGTGGCCCTGAGCAAGCCCGCTCGGTGCGGGCGCCCTCCTCTGGAACACGCGGGCGAGGTGGAGGAGCGCATCCTCGAGGCGGCGATCCAAGTGTTCCTGGAGCGCGGCTTCGAGGGCGCCAGCATCGACCTGATCGCCGAAACGGCGCGCTGCGGCAAACCGACGATCTATGCCCGACACGCCAACAAGGAGGCGCTATTCGCGGCCGCGGTCACCCATCGGATCAAGCTTCGCAACGCTCGACTGGGGAGTCACAAGCCCGAGGGCGCCACGGTGGCGGAGCGGCTCGCGAGCATCGGCGCGGCCGTCATCAAAGAGACTTTGACGGACGAACTCGTCGGTCTGATGCGTCTGGCGGTTGCCGAGGCGCGCCGTTTTCCCGATCTCGCCAGCGGCGTGTTTCGTGAGGCCAGGGAACGCGGAGTCGAAACGATCGCCTATCTGCTGAAGCAGGGCGTCGAGGGATGGGCGTGCCCCGGAGATGGCGGCCTCGAGACGCTCGAGGCTGCGCGCCTGTTTGCCGAGTTGATCCTTCTGCCGTTCCTCATGCGCGCTTTCTTCCAAGACATCGAGACCCTGCGCTCGGAAATTCCATCCTTCGTCGAAAGGCGGGCGATCTTTTTTCTCGCCGCGCTGCGAAGCGGCGGCCTGGCGTGAGCGAATCCACGGTAACTGCCAAACCGGGGGGCGAAGGCGGCGGTTTGCGTCATGGCCGGGCTCGTCCCGGCCATCCAGTGCGTCTGTGATTCCGCGTTGTCGGCGGGGTGCAAGTCCCCGTCATGGAGTGTCGTAACCGTGTAGCCGAAGGCAACTGCGTCGCCGGGAGGCGGGGTGGGGAGCAGCCGGA
>JBKQKS010000149.1:0-5812 GCA_052147395.1 Roseiarcus sp. | reverse complement strand
GCTGTCGCCGAAGCCCATCAGGTCGGGCGCGATGAGCCGCCGGCGCTGGCCCAGCGGCCCGTCGAGCTGGCGCGAGAAGGCGCGCGAGCTCGACGAATTGCCGTGGATGAGCACGATCGGCTTTCCCGTGCCGGTGGATGTTCTCACGTTCACGCCCCCGTAAGGGCCGGCGATCTGCTGGATCTCGGTCATGCGCGCTTTTCCTCCCTGGTGAAGCGCAGCTTATACGTTCCGGGACCGCGATCAACGGAGCTTCCTTTTGCCGCCGCCTTCGTGTATCGCAGCGCACCACGAAGATCGGCGCCAGGCGTTTGCGAGCACGCGCCGTCGCGTTCCCGTCACATGGGTCGTCGTATGAGCGGCGCGTCGAGCGCGCCTCTCCCGGCGCGGCCCGCTGGATTCTCAGATTGTCATGAAGCTGCGCAACATCGCCATCATCGCCCACGTCGACCACGGCAAGACGACGCTCGTCGACCGCGTGCTGCAACAATCGGGCGCCTTCCGCGACAACCAGCGCGTCGCCGAGCGGGTGATGGATTCCAACGATCTGGAGCGCGAACGCGGCATCACCATCCTCGCCAAGGCGACCTCGGTGGTGTGGAAGGACTTTCGCATCAACATCGTCGACACCCCCGGCCACGCCGATTTCGGCGGCGAGGTCGAGCGCATCCTGTCCATGGTCGACGGCGCGATCGTGCTCGTCGACGCCGCCGAAGGGCCGATGCCGCAGACCAAATTCGTCGTTGGCAAGGCGCTCAAAATCGGCCTGAAGCCTATCGTCTGCGTCAACAAGGTCGACAAGCCCGATGCGCGGCCGAGCGAGGTGGTCAACGAATGCTTCGATCTGTTCGCCGCGCTCGACGCCACCGACGAGCAGCTCGACTTCCCGATCCTCTACGGCTCGGCGAAGCAAGGCTGGATGGCGGAAGCGCCCGAGGGTCCCAAGGACGACATGGCGCCTCTGTTCGACATGGTGCTCAGGCACGTCGAGCCGCCGCGCGTCGGCGCCGGCGGTTTCAGAATGCTCGGCACGCTGCTCGAAGCCAATCCCTATCTCGGCCGCATCGTCACCGGGCGGGTGTTCTCCGGCTCGATCAAGTCCAACGCGCCGGTCAAGGTGATGGACCGGCACGGAAATCTCGTGGAAACCGGGCGCGTGTCGCGAATCCTCGCCTTCCGCGGCATCGAGCGCTCGCCGATCGACGAGGCGGTGGCGGGCGACATCGTCGCCGTCGCGGGGCTCGCCAAGTTCAACGTCGCCGATACGCTGTGCGCGCCCGAGGAAGTCGAGCCCTTGCAGGCGCAGCCGATCGACCCGCCGACGCTGTCGATGACGTTCTCGGTCAACGATTCTCCGCTCGCCGGCACGGAAGGCGACAAGGTGACGAGCCGCGTCATCCGCGACCGGCTGTTCAAGGAGGCGGAAGGCAACGTCGCGCTGCATGTCGAGGCCGCGCCCAACTCCGATTCCTACGTCGTCTCCGGCCGCGGCGAATTGCAGCTCGCGATCCTCATCGAGACCATGCGCCGCGAGGGCTTCGAGCTCGGGGTATCGCGACCGACGGTGCTCTACAAGCGCGACGAAGAAAGCGGCGAGATGCTGGAGCCGATCGAGGAGGTCGTGATCGACGTCGACGAGGAGCATTCCGGCGTCGTCGTGCAGAAGATGAGCGAGCGCAAGGGCGAGATGGTGGAGATGCGCCCTTCCGGCGGCGGCCGCCTGCGGCTGGTGTTCCTGGCGCCGACGCGCGGCCTCATCGGCTATCTCGGGGAATTGCTCACCGATACCCGCGGCACCGCGATCATGAACCGCATCTTCCACAACTGGGGACCCTGGAAGGGCGAAGTCGCCGGGCGGCGTAACGGCGTGCTGATCGCCAACGAGGCGGGCGAGGCGGTGGCCTATGCGATGTGGAACCTCGAGGACCGCGGGCCGATGATGATCGAGCCGGGCTGGAAGGTCTATCAGGGCATGATCGTCGGCCAGCACACCCGCGACAACGACCTCGAGGTGAACGTCTTGAAGGGCAAGAAGCTCACCAATATCCGCACCCATTCCAAGGACGAAGCGGTGCGCCTGACGCCGCCGATCCAGATGACGCTGGAAAAGGCCCTGGCCTACATCCAGGACGACGAACTCGTCGAAGTGACCCCGAAGTCGATCCGCCTGCGTAAGAGCCTGCTCGACCCCAACGACCGCAAGCGCGCCGAGCGGGCGAAGACGGGGGAAGGGGTGGCGTGACGCCGCGGCGCCGACCTTGCGGCGCGGCGCTGGGGTCGCGAACCCCGCCAATTGGTGATAGTCTCGCGGCGAAGGAAAGGGACTTTCCCGTGCACGCCGCCATCGCCCATCGCCGCGACGCCATTGCCGAAATCTGCCGCCGGTTCGGCGTGAAGCGGCTCGAAATCTTCGGCTCGGCCGCGCGCGGCGACGACTTCGATCTTGTAACGAGCGACGCGGACTTCCTGGTGGAGTTCGCCGGCGAACCGATGTCGTTGGAGCGCTACTTCGGTCTGAGCGACGCCCTGTCGAGCCAGTTGGGGCGGCGCGTGGATCTCGTGTCCCGACGGGCAATGATCAACCCGTATCTGGCCACCGCCATCGATCGGGATCGAGAACTGATTTATGCGGCGTGAACCGGTCTCCTTCTTGTTGGACGTCGAGCTCGCGGCGGCGGCCATCGAGCGCTTCCTCGCTGGGTCCGACAGGGAGGCGTTTCTGGCCTCCGACTTGTTGCGTTCGGCGGTGGAACGGAAATTCGAGATCATCGGCGAAGCGCTGAGCCAATTGTCCGAGGTCGATCCGCAGCTCGCGAGCCAAATCGCTGGAATTCGAGAGGTGATCGGGTTCCGCAATATTCTCGCCCACGGCTATGCATCCATCGATCCCGAAATCGTTTGGAACGCAGCTGTCGACTCCTTGCGTGAACTGCGCGCCGCCATTGCGCCGATGCTGGCCGCGCCGCCCCGGTCTCAGTGACCGGCTCACGCCCGTTCGACCGACCCGAGGATTTGCGTCGGCGACGACTCGGGCGAGGCGGCGGCTCGAGCGATGGCCTACATCGAGGACGACGAACTCGTCGAAGTGACCCCAAAGTCGATCCGCCTGCGTAAGAGCCTGCTCGACCCCAACGACCGCAAGCGCGCCGAGCGGGCGAAGACGGGGGAAGGGGCGGCGTAGCCGCGCCAGATTTGACCGCGTTCGCATCGGAAGAGTAGTGTGGCGCGAGAGCGCGAGACGTTTTCATGCCCTATCGCGTTTTCGTTTCCCACGGCTGGCGCGACCGCTGGATCGCCAAACAGATGGCGCGCCTCGTCGCGGAAGTGGGGGCGACGCCGTTCATCGACGTTTACGACATCCACCGGGGCGACTATTTCGAAGCCAAGGCCCTGGCAGCGCTCCAAGAAGCTCACGAGCTCGTGGCGCTTTTGACGCCGTGGTCGATACGCAGCAACTGGGTGTGGAGCGAAATCGGCGCCGCCTGGGGTCGAGGCATCCGTTGCGTGGGCGTGCTCTACGGTCCGACGCCGGCGGACATCGAAAAGCGTCGTGGCGGCCTGGCGGCGCTGAGAGCGACGAATCTCATCGCCATCGACGATTTCGACGACTATGTTCGGGAACTCGGGGATCGGGCCGAAACGGGCAATCTGCGATGAAAGTTTTCTTGTCATATTCCGACGCGGATTTAACTTTCGTGCACGAACTCGGCGAAAAAATCCGCGCGCTGGGCGCTGAGGTCTTGTCGGACGCGCCCTCGCTCGGCGCCGACCGCGAGCGAGCCTTGCTCGAAACATTTGGGGCTTTCGACCGCGGAGCGCCGAGCTGGGACAGACCGTTACGCGACGCGCTGGAGGCGGCGGACGGGCTGGTTCTCGTTGCGCCGATCCCCAACGCCGCGAACGCAAACGCCGCCTTTTTCGAGGCGGGCGCGGCGCGCGCACTCGGCAAGCCCATCGTCGTCGTGCTCCCCGGCCGAGAGCCCGAGCGCGTCGGCGAAGTCTCAAATATTCACGGCCTCGCCGTATTCGACGGCACGCGCCTCGCTCCGGCCGCGCTCGCCAAGTCGATCGTCACCACGCTCGAAGCCGCCTGAGGGGTCGAACAGCGACTCCTGGTCTGGACCAAGCCGACGAAACTTAGGCTGACGCGATGTGGAACCTCGAGGACCGCGGGCCGATGATCAGGGCATGATCGTCGGCCAGCACACCCGCGACAACGACCTCGAGGTGAACGTCTTGAAGGGCAAGAAGCTCACCAATATCGGCGCCCATTCCAAGGACGAAGCGGTGCGCCTGACGCCGCCGATCCAGATGACGCTGGAAAAGGCCTTGGCCTACATCCAGGACGACGAGCTCGTCGAAGTGACCCCGAAGTCGATCCGCCTGCGTAAAAGTCTGCTCGACCCCAACGACCTCGAGCGCGCCGAGCGGGCGAGGACGGGGGAAGGGGGTGGCGTAAATCGCCGACTTGACGCGGAAACGCGCCTCTTACCGCTTTGCACTGTAAGGGCGCCGCCGATGGCTTATCACGTATTCATTTCTCACGGCTGGCACGACCGGTGGATCGCCAAGCAGATGGCGCGCCTGATTGCGGAAATCGGAGCGACGCCGTTCATCGACGTCTTCGACATCAAAAAGGGCGACCGCATAGAAGCCAGGGTTCGGCACGGACTCGACCAATCCAACGAGCTCGTCGCCCCGCTCACTCCGTGTCGGCAGATCGGAATTGGGTTTGGACCGAAATGGCGGCGGCATGGATGGCGCAAAAGCGCTATGTCGGCGTGCTCTACGGAATCACCTTGGACGAAATCGACAAAGTTCACGGCGGTCTCGCCATCCTGGCGCCGACGAACGTTGTGGCGCTGGACGAGTTCGATGTCTATATCGAGGAAGTGAGCGAACGCGCGTCAGCGAGCGCAGATCGATGAAACTTTTCCTCTCCTCCTCACGGCCAGACCGCCCGTTCGCCGAACGGCTCGGCGACCACATCCGCGCTTTGGGGGCGGAGGTGATGTCCGACGATTTATGGAATGAGCCGGGGATGAATTGGGAGCAGGCGCTCCGTGCGGCATTGGCGGACGCCGACGGCTTCGTGCTCATCGTGCCGGAACCCGGGACCGCACGAGCCAATAATGCGTTTTTCGAGGCTGGAGCGGCCAGGGCGGCAGGCAAACGCATCGTCGCTGTAATGCCCAGCGCCGACGCGGCGCGGGCGAGAGAACTCCCCTCCGACATGTATGGCTTGGCCGTGTTCGATGGATCGCACGCCAACCCAGACTCGCTCGCCAAGGCGATCGTCTCGACCCTCGAGGCCGCGTACGAGGTCGCGTAAACGCGAGCGCGCGCTCCAGACCGGTAGGCGGGGCGCCTGGGCCACTCCTACGCCCGCTTCGCGGCCCGGACCAGCGCGGCGTCCGGCGCCTCGGCGTCGGGGTCGCCGGCGGCCAGCGCGCGGAAATACCAGATGATCAGTTCGGCGGTGAGATAGACGCCGTCGTGAGCCGCGCGGTCCTTGCGCTCGACGATCGGGAAGGTTCCGAGGATGTAACGGATGTCGTCCTCGCTCTCGATGCCGTAGAGGTGAAAATAGAGGGCGTCGAGCCGGGCGCGCAGATGCCGGCGCTCTTTCTCGTCCCAGCGGAACGGCTCGCCCTCGTAGCCCATATCGCGGGCGAAGGGGCGCATGTCGTAGGCGGTGTAGGTGAGCCGCAGCACGTGATCCCCGACGATTTCGGCTGCGGTCTTGGGGCCGAAGGGGCGGGAATAGGCAGAAGGGGGGACGACGGGGAGTTGTTCGACGAGGAACAGATTC
>JBKQKS010000148.1:0-7654 GCA_052147395.1 Roseiarcus sp. | reverse complement strand
AGGGCGTTGAAGGGGCTGAGACGCCCGGGACGGCGCCCCTCGCGGAAACGGAGACTTTCATGAGCTGGAATCCAGCCCTCGAACCGGGATGTCCGGACGCCGTCGGCGCCGAGGCGATCGAAACTCTCATCGTGCCCCGCGCGCGCGATATCGGCGGCTTCGAGGTCAGGCGCGCCCTGCCCGCGCCGAAGCGGCAGATGGTGGGGCCATTCATCTTCTTCGACCAGATGGGTCCGGCCGAATTTTTGACCGGACAGGGCATCGACGTCCGGCCACATCCCCATATCGGCCTCGCGACCGTGACGTATCTCTATCGCGGCGAGTTGCAGCATCGCGACAGCCTGGGCTCGAACCAGATGATCCATCCCGGCGCGCTCAACTGGATGGTCGCCGGCCGCGGCGTGACCCATTCCGAACGCACCAGCGGCGCGACGCGCCACGGACCGCACAGCCTCGCCGGCATCCAGACCTGGGTCGCCCTGCCCGAGGACGCGGAAGACGCGGCGCCGAGCTTCGAGCACCACGCCAAGGAGGCGCTGCCCACTTTGGAAGCCGACGGCGCCCGGCTGCGGCTGATCCTCGGCAGCGCCTATGGGGCGCGAGCGCCCGCGCGCGTGTTCTCCGAGACTTTTTATGTCGATGCGGCGCTCGAAGCGAATGCACGCGTTCCGCTCCCCGACGATCATGAGGATCGCGGCCTCTACGTGGTCGACGGCGCGGCGACGGTCGCCGGCCAGACTTTCGAGGCCGGGCGCATGTTGGTGTTCCGCCCGGGGGATCGGATCACCATCGGCGCCGGGGACGCCGGGGCCCGCCTGCTGCTGCTCGGCGGAGCGACGCTCGACGGCCCGCGCTACATCTGGTGGAATTTCGTCGCCTCGAGCCGCGAACGGATCGAGGCGGCGAAGGAGGATTGGCGCAAGGCGGATTGGGGGAAAGGCCGCTTCGACCTGCCGCCCGACGACCGCGACGAGTTCGTCCCGGCGCCGTGAACGCGGCCGCGCGCCCGAAAAATTCGCCGGAGGCGGTCGGCGCGGACGAGCGGTCAAGCGGTCGCCTCGACGACCGCCCGGTAGAAATTGCGAAAGCTCGCGGACCTGCATAGATTGGGATCGAAATGGGCGCCAATGTTTCTCGCCAACTCCTTCTTGCGTAAACCACCCTTGAAATAGCCCGCGCGTTGCAAGACGCGTTCGAGTTGCTCCCACGTGCCTCTCTCGATGAAGTCGGGATTGCGAGCGCGCTCCTTTTGCGACAGTCTGGCCTTGGGATACGCCCTTTCCACGGCGCTCCACTCGCCGAAATACCAGGCCTCGAGTTCCTCTATCGCGATGCGGTTGGCGACGCGCCAGCCGGCGGGGTCTCGCGTTCGCGTCGTCAGTCCGACCCTTGCCGAGATTTCCTCGAGCCGGCGTTTGAGCACGAGGCAGTCGTCAACATCGCGATCGACCAGCACGACGACGCGTCGGCCCCGAAGACTGCCGCCAGCGTAGACTTTTAGGCGGCTTTCCAGCTTGGCGAGCAGATCGCCCTTTCCTTGATGGGGAACCACCTTGAAGTTGCGAAATTCGGGAAGACAGCGTGGCAGCATGACGCGCAGAAAATCCTCCACCGAGGGTTCCTCGACGAAAATGTCCAAACCGGCCAGGCGGGTCATCCTGCGACTATGGGCGATTCGGGCGCGCCGCTGTTGATGAGAGGATCGCCAACGCCGAATCGTCCCTCCATCCACAAGTCTCCAAGCAATGCGCCGTTATCGACGAAATCTCGGACATGCGGCAGATCGTAAACCCGCTGGGTCCGCGTGCAGCCATGTTCATCTCGCCAGAGCACGCGCACTTCCGTCGGCCGCAGCCCGTTGAGAAAGAATGGCGAGTGCGTCGTCGCAAGAATCTGGGTATGCGCTGTTGCCGCGCGGCACTCCTCGGCCAACTCCTCGAGCAGGCGCGGATGCAGAAAGTTCTCCGGCTCTTCGACGCCAATGAACGGCGCCGGCGCCGGATCATTGAGCATCACTAGATACATCAGCATCTTGAGCGTGCCGTCGGAAGCAAAACGCGCCTGCACGGGACGGCTGAACGGCGCATCCTTGATTTGCAAGAGAAGACGATTGTCCGGCAATTCTACCGGCACGACCTTTTCGATTCTCGGCACTCGGCGGCGCAGGATTTCGAAAATCTCGTTCAACCGGTCAGGATATCGTTCCCCCAAATATTGAATGACGTTTGCCAGATTGTCGCCGTTCCGCGTCAGGCGCTCCTGCGGCCCGGCCTCGGGCTGCCCGCGAGCGCTGTCGGCGGAAAGGTAGGACACATACCAACCCGTGATGAATTCGCGAAGCGCCGCGACGCGCGGATGCTCGGCGAACTGACCGAGGGCGTTGACCGCGAGCAGATCCGGCGACTTCAAGGGTATATCGATCCGTTTGTCGGTTTCGTCGGGACGGGCGCCGCTGATGGCCTGTCCACGCCCCTCGCGAAAATCGAGGAACCGGAAGGGCTGGCCATGCGGCCCTCGCTTCCACTTCAGCCACTCCTCGACGACGACGGGCGCGCCGCCATGTTCATCGATCGCGAGGTGATAAGTGATGAGCGGGTAGTCGAGTTCCCGATACTTGATCTCGATCGAGACGGGTCCCTCGCTGTCACGCGTCCTCAGCTCTCTGGCGCGCCCCCTCTTGTCCCAGGCCCGGCGAAGACCCAGCTCGAAACATTCCGAAAGAAACGCGAAGACATCGAAAACCGTCGATTTTCCGCTGCCGTTCGGCCCCAGGAGCACGGTTAGCGGCGTGAGGTCCTTGAATTCGACCTCGCCCAGCGCTCGGAAATTCTTCACTTTCAGGTATTCTATCCGTCCCGGCGCACTTCGCCGAGCGCCGCGCGTGTTCGTTTCGACTGGCAAAGGCTGGCGCTCCCGACCTCGAGATGGGGGACGCGAAACTCGCGCGTCCCCCCTCGAGCCGACCATCACATTCTGCGCAGGTCAAGCGCCAAATGCGGACGAATTCCGGCCCGTCCGAAATCCGCGGCGCCGAACCTCACGCGAACTTCGGATCGAACTCGCCGCTGCGGATTACGTTGACACGCCCGTAGATTCCCATTGCGGCTCACCGCCATGGACGGTGGTAAGCGAGACTCGAAGGCCATTTTGCCATCGAGGCGGCTGGATGGAAAGGCGCCGCGATCGCTCGAGGAGGGCGCGAGTCGTAACGTCCGCAAAGGGTCGACTCCTTCCGTCAGTAACCAGGGCAGATTCCCGGGCGGCGCCATTTTGTAGCCGAGGTCGTTGGCCTCGGCCGGCGCGTAAGCGCCTTATTCTCACACGACTCTTCCAAGCGGAAGGAGCGAGGTCAGCGACCTCGCCTGCAACGGCGCCCGGGAAATTGCCCCGGTTACCTGTCGCCGCCTTAACCCCCGCTAAAGACGTTCGTCATACACGTCATAGTTGTTGGATCAGCTACGCACTCTTACTTAGAAAGACTCCCAATGAAAGTTTCCGCCGGGACGGGATCGAGCACCGGGACGGACAGCTACGCCTCCGGCCGGGAAGCGGCATTGCAAGCGGTGGCCGGCCTCGGCGAGGAGGCGCCTGTGCTGGTCATCGTTTTCACGACACCGCGCTATGACCTCACGGCGCTGCTCGCCGGAGTTCGCTCCGTGACGGGGGACGCACGGGTCGTCGGCGCAACCGGCTCGGGCGAAATCATGCGCGACGCCTATATGGGTTTCGGCGCCGGCGTCGGAGTCATGGCGCTAACGGCTGGCCCCTATAAGTATGGCTTGGCCTCTGTCGCCGGCATCCGCGGGCGGCTCGATGACGTGGGGCGGACGCTGGCGCGCGCCGCGCGCGATCAGGCGGGGCGCAGCCGTCACGCCGCTCTGGTTCTGCTCGCCGACTGCCTGTCGGGCGACCTGCAACAACTTTTCCACGGCGCCTATCGCGTCACTGGCCCGCGCGTCCCGATCGTTGGCGGCGCGGCCGGCGACGAACTGAAGTTCATTCGCACGTTCGTCTTTCATGACGGCGAGGCGATCGAGGGCGGCGCCGTCGCGTTGTGGATCGCCGGCGAGCAGCCGTTCGAGGTCATCACCCGTCACGGCTGGGAGCCGATCGGCGTGCCGCTGCTCGTCACCCGCGCCGAGGGCGTCGACATCATGGAACTCGACGGCCGTCCCGCGGCGACGGTGTACGAAGGGCAGCTCGGCATCGAGCCGGGCGAACTCGCCGCCGACAAATTCTGGGACACCTCGGTCCACCACCCGCTCGGGCTGATGCAGACCGACGGCACATTCATCATTCGCGCCGCGCGCGCCAAGTCGCCCAACGGCTGGTTGCGCATCCAGGGGTGCGTGCCGCCCGAAGGCAGCGCGGTGCAAGTGATGGCGAGCACATCCGACAAGTTGATCGACGTCAGCGACGAAGTCGGCGCCATCGTCGGTCGCCGCGCCGACATCGGCGCGCTGTTGTCGTTCAGCTGCGCGGCGCGCGGCATGCTGCTGGGCAGCCGCATCGCCGAAGAGCCGCAGCGGCTGCAGAAGGCGGCGGGCGACGTTCCAACCTTTGGCATCTATTGCTGCGGCGAGTTTGCGCGCACCGTCGGCGTTCTTGGCACCCACAACTGCACTTTGACGGCGCTCGCGCTCTAAACTCCCATGTCCGGCGTCGGTCCGGCCGATCGAGCCCCCGCGGCCGCGACCGAGGAGACGCAGGAGCTCCAGCGGTTACGACTGTCGCGCGATGCCGCGTTGCGCGCAGCGCAAGCGGCGGTGCGCGACGCGACGCGACTGACGAGGCTGCTGACGATCCTCAACGACGCTGGCGCGCTGGAGACGCTGCTCGACCGGGCGCTTTCCACGCTGTCGGAAATCTTCGCCACCGACGTGGTCGTGTTGCTCGATCCCGCGGGAACCGGCTCGTTTGTTCCGCTCGCCGCGGTCGGACTGCCCGAAGATACGGCCGGGCTCGCCTTCAACGCCGACGCCGACGGCAACGTGCTCAAGACCATGAGCGAGGGCGGGCCGCTCATCATCAATGCGGCCGCCGGGGACAGCACGATCGAACCGCAACTTCGCGAGCTCGACGTCGAAACCGTGCTCTATCTGCCGGTTGCCGCCAGCCATGCCGCGCGCGGCGCGCTCGTCCTCGCCCGCTGTCACGCCGAACCCTTCAGCTTGCCTGACGTCGGGCTGCTTACCGCCATGGCCTACCGCATCGGCCTGGCGGTCGAGCAGGCGCAACGGCGCTCTCAACTCGAGCGCATCGTGCTCAGCGAACGCGAGATCGGCATCGACCTCGAGGAGGTCGGGGTCGCGCGCAAGGCGATCGCCGCCTTTCCCGCGCTCGTGGGGGCCGATGGGGCGACGCTCGTACGCTTGGATGGCGCGACAATCGCGTTTCGGGCCGATTCGACCGGCTGTAGCCTCAGCGATCCCGAAGTCGCCAATCTAGTCCGACATCTGGTTGCTCGCGCCGATGTGCGCAAACTCGAACCGGCGAGTGTCGTGCGGTCGGCCGTCAGTTGCGGCGATGAAGCCGCGCCGATCCCCTGCGGCGCGATTCTCGTTCTGCCATTCGGGCGCGATCATCCCGACGGATTGCTGATCGCCTTTCGCTCCGCGCCGACGCCCTTCGATCCGGACGTGTTGCCGATCGCGGCGCTTTACGCCGGGCAGACCGCCGCTGCGCTCGAAAACGCCCGGCTCTACCGCGCCGTGCGCACCGAACTCGCCGACCGTCAACGGGCGGAACAGGCGCTGAAAGCGAGCGAGGAGCGCTCGAGCGCGCTCATCCGCAGCGTCCATGACCTCATCGTCGTGATCGCTTCCGAGCAGAACGTGCGGCTCGCCAATCCGGCCGCCGTGCGGGTCTGGAGCGGCGCCGAAGGCGGCGACGCCGCGGCCGAATTCTGGCGGCGCTTCCGCCCCGAGGACCGCGACCGTCTGAACGTCGCCGTCCGAGCGCTCGGCGCTCTGCCGGGGGAGACGCGCATTGCGTCGGTCGCTCTCGCCCATGCCGACAACGAATGGCGCGACTACGACGTCACGCTCACCAATTTGCTCAACGAACCGGCGGTCGCCGGCATCGTCGCCACGTTCCACGATGTCACCGAGCGGCGCATCCATGAGCGTCAGCTCGAAGATCTCGCGTTCCGCGATCCGCTGACGGGTCTCGCCAACCGCGCTCATTTCCAGGATCGGCTGCGCAAGGCGATGGCGGACGAAGGCGCGAATGAGCGCGTCGGCGTCATCTTCTTCGATCTCGACAATTTCAAAGTAATCAACGACAGCCTAGGCCACGAAGCGGGTGATTTGATCTTGAAGACCGTCGCCGCCCGCATGCGACGCGAGATCGGCGCCTGCGCGCTCGGCGCCCGGCTCGGCGGCGACGAGTTCACCATTCTCATCGAGCGCGACGCCAACCTCGAGGCCGCGCAGGGCGTTGCGAGCCGGCTGCTCGCGGCGATCCGCGAACCGGTGATGATGGGCAAGCGAGAGATGGTGGTCGGCGGCAGTTTCGGCATCGCCTTGGCCAAGCCTGGCGTCGATACCGCCGAAGAATTGCTGCGCAAGGCCGACGTCGCCATGTATCACGCCAAGGCGAGCGGTCGAAACACCGTGGCCGTCTTCAACGCCGGCCTCGCGGCAGAAGCCGAGCGGCGGATGGAAGCCGAGACCAACTTGCGCCGGGCGCTCGCCCGCGGCGAACTGGAGGTCTTTTTCCAGCCGGTCGTGTCGCTCGTCGATCGCCGTCCGTTCGGCGCGGAGGCGCTGGTGCGCTGGCGCCATCCCGAACGCGGCATCGTGCTGCCCGGCGAGTTCATCCCGATCGCCGAAACGACGGGTCTCATCACCAATCTCGGTCACGTCGTGATCGAAGCGACGTTCCGCTGGTCGCAGAGATGGCGAGAGGCGACCGGCGTTTCCGTTCCCGTGAGCCTCAACCTCTCGCCGCGCCAGCTTTTCGACGAGGGTCTGGTCGAGCGCGTGAGCGATGGGGCGGCGCGGTTCGGCATCGATCCTTCGGCAATCACTTTCGAAATTACCGAGAATACGCTGATCCGCCGAGCGCAGGCCGCCGCCGCGATCCTCCGGCGTCTGCGCGCGCTCGGGTGCCGCGTCGCCCTCGACGATTTTGCAACCGGCTATTCGAGCCTCGCCTATCTGAAGACGCTGCCTGTCGATGTTCTCAAAATCGATAGGTCGTTCGTCAAGAGTATCGAGGAGGATCGGCGCGACCTCGCCATTGTGCGCAGCGTAATCACTCTGGGCGCCGCCTTCGGCCTGTCGGTTATCGCTGAAGGCGTCGAGACGGAGGGACAAGCGCTCATCCTTGGCCAACTCGGCTGCGAGAGCGCGCAAGGCCACCTCTTCGCGCCGGCGCTGCCCGGGACGCAATTCGCGCAATTGCTGCCGCTGTTCGAGCGCGACGTCGGAGCGGGCGACGCGAGGGCGTCGTCGGCTGTGAATCGGCGCGCCGTTCGACCCCCGACCGGCTTCCCATAATGACGCCCCTAGGTTAACAGCCGGCGCAGAACCCCGGGCGGCCTTGTAGGCGAGGTCGCTCATCCTGAGCTTGTCGAAGGACGACCTCGCTGCCTCCGCTTCGAAGACTCTTGCGGGATAAGGCGCTAACGCGCCGACCGAGGTCGTCCTTC
>JBKQKS010000147.1:0-5522 GCA_052147395.1 Roseiarcus sp. | reverse complement strand
TTGTTGCCCGAGATTCCCCGCGTTCGAAGACAGCGGCGGAGAGGAGACGGAGAAGCGCAATGGCGAAGCATATGACCGGCGCGGAGATGGTGGTCGAAGCGCTGAAGGACCAAGGGGTCGAGTTCGTGTTCGGCTATCCCGGCGGCGCGGTGCTGCCGATCTACGACGCCCTCTTCGGCCAGAACAAGGTCCGCCACATCCTCGTTCGCCAGGAAGGCGGCGCCGCGCACGCGGCCGAGGGTTTTGCGCGCTCGACCGGCAAGGTCGGCTGCCTGCTCGTCACCTCGGGCCCCGGCGCCACCAATGCGATCACCGGCCTCACCGACGCGCTGATGGATTCGATCCCGCTGGTCTGCATCACCGGCCAGGTGCCGACGCATCTGATCGGCTCCGACGCGTTCCAGGAATGCGACACCACAGGCATCACGAGGAATTGCACGAAGCACAATTATCTCGTGCGCCGCATCGAGGACCTGCCGCGCATCCTGCACGAGGCGTTCTACATCGCCGCCAACGGAAGGCCCGGCCCCGTCGTCATCGACATCCCGAAGGACGTGCAGTTCGCCAACGGGACTTATACGTTCCAGCGCAACATCCAGCACAAGACCTATCAGCCGAAGCTCAAGGGCGACATCGACCAGATCCGACACGCCATCGAGATGATGACGAAGGCGAAGAAGCCGATCTTCTACACCGGCGGCGGCGTCATCAATTCGGGCGCGAACGCCTCGACGCTGCTGCGCGAGCTGGTGAAACTCACCCGCTTCCCGATCACCTCGACGCTGATGGGCTTGGGCGCCTATCCCGCTTCGGACAAGCAATGGCTCGGCATGCTCGGCATGCACGGCTCGTTCGAAGCCAACAACGCGATGCACGATTGCGACCTGATGGTGTGCGTCGGCGCGCGCTTCGACGACCGCATCACCGGCCGGCTCGACGCCTTCGCGCCGCATTCGAAGAAGATCCACATCGACATCGATCCTTCCTCGATCAACAAGAACGTGCGCGTCGAGGTCGGCATCATCGGCGACTGCGCGCATGTGCTCGAGGACATGGTCAGGTTGTGGCGGGCCGACGCGCATCGGCCGGACGGAGCGGCGCTCGAGGCATGGTGGGAGGAGATCGACCGCTGGCGGCAGCGCAACTCGTTCGGCTTCCGCAACTCGACGGAGACGATCAAACCGCAGCATGCGATCAAGCGGCTCTACGAGCTCACGCGGGACCGCGACGTCTACATCACCACCGAGGTCGGCCAGCACCAGATGTGGGTCGCTCAGCATTTCGGCTTCGAGGCCCCGCACCGGCTGATGACCTCGGGCGGGCTCGGCACCATGGGCTACGGCCTGCCGGCGGCGATCGGCACGCAGCTCGCGCATCCGAAGTCGCTGGTCGTCGACGTCGCCGGCGAAGCGTCGATTCTCATGAACATGCAGGAGATGTCGACGGCGGCGCAGTATCGGCTGCCGGTGAAAGTGTTCATCCTCAACAACCAGTACATGGGAATGGTGCGCCAGTGGCAGGAGCTGTTGCACGGCGGCCGTTATTCCGAGAGCTACACCGATTCGCTGCCCGATTTCGTCAAGCTCGCCGAGGCCTATGGCGGCCACGGCATCCGCTGCGAGGACCCGGCCGATCTCGACCGCGCGATCCTGGAGATGATCGACACGCCGAAGGCGGTCATCTTCGACTGCCTGGTCGACCAGAAGGAGAACTGCTTCCCGATGATCCCCTCGGGCAAGGCGCACAACGACATGATCCTCGCCGAGCTCGGCGACGACGCCGGGATCGAGCTCGGCTCGGTCATCGACGACAAGGGCAAGATCCTGGTCTGATGAGATGTTCACTCTCGACGAACTGAGGGCGGCGGAGCGGCTGGTGCGCGCCGTGCTGCCGCCGACGCCGGCGCTGCGATGGCCGCTCGTTTCAGAGCGGCTCGGAGCAGACGCGGTCGTCAAGCACGAGAACCACAACATTACCGGAGCGTTCAAAGTGCGCGGCGGGCTCACGTTCGTCGAGGACCTGAAGCGCCGGCGGCCCGACGTCCGCGGGCTGATCTCGGCCACCCGCGGCAATCATGGTCAGAGCCTCGCTTTCGCCGGCAGGCGCGCCGGGCTCGAGGTCGTGATCTATGTCCCGCGCGGCAATTCGGTCGAGAAGAACGCGGCGATGCGCGCGCTGGGCGCCCGGCTCGTCGAGTTCGGCGACGACTTCCAAGAGGCGCGCGAGGAGGCGACGCGTGTCGCCGAAACGGCGGGCCTCGAGCCTGTGCCGGCGTTCCATCGCGAGCTCGTTCGCGGGGTCTCGACCTACGCGTTCGAGCTCATGAGCGAACATCCCGATCTCGACGCGCTCTATGTCGCGATCGGCCAGGGCTCGGGCGTTTGCGGCTGCATCGCCGCCCGCGATGCGCTCGGACTGAAAACCGAGATTGTCGGCGTGCAGGCCGAGGGCGCGCCGGCCTATGCGCTGTCGCTCAGCCGCGGCCGGGTGGTTTCGACGAACTCCTCGGACACGCTCGCTGACGGCATGGCGACGCGCGTGCCCGACGAGGAAGCTTTCGCCCTCATCGCCAGCGGCGTGTCGCGCATAACCCTCGTCTCCGACGGCGAGATCGCCGAGGCGATCCGGCTCTATTGGCGGGCCGCCCACAACCTCGCCGAGGGCGCGGGCGCCGCGCCGCTCGCCGCCGCTTTGAAGGAGCGCGACCGCCTTCGCGGCAAGAAGGTTGGAATCGTGCTCTCCGGCGGCAACATCGATTTCGAACTGTTTCAGCGCTGGGTCGCGCCCGGCGCCTCGGTCGCGAACGAACCTCGATAAGGAAACGTAAAACATGAAAGCGTCCGCCTATCCGCCGTCCCCCTATTCCTCGCCGATAGGGAAATCGAAAATCGAAAGCCATACGCTCTCCGTGCTCGTCGACAACGAGCCGGGCGTGCTCGCGCGCGTGGTTGGACTGTTTTCCGCCCGCGCGTTCAACATCGAGAGCCTCACCGTAGCCGAGGTCGCGCACGAGAGCCATCTGTCGCGCATCACCATCGCCACCTCGGGCGCGCCGGAGACCATCGAGCAGGTGCGCCATCAGCTCGAGCGGCTGGTGCCGATCCATTCGGTGACCGACCTCACGTTGTCGACGCGCGCGATCGAGCGCGAGCTCGCCATGGTGAAGGTGCGCGGCAAGGGCGACCCGCGCGTCGAGGCGCTGCAACTCGCCGAAGCGTTTCGCGCCAAGGTGATCGACGCGACGACGGACAGTTTCATCTTCGAGCTCACCGGGAACCCCAACAAGATCGACGATTTCGTCGACCTGATGCGCCCGATCGGCCTCGTCGAAGTCTCGCGCACCGGCGTCGCGGCGATCTCGCGCGGGCCGGAGCCGATCTGACGCTGTCGCCGGCCACATTTGTAGCCGGCCGCGCTGAGGCCGGCCTATGTGGCCGGACGCCCTCCTCCTTCGACAAGTTCAGGATGAGGGCGGCCGGCTACAAGGACCGCTGCGCTTTCAGCGGTTCGACAGCGCCCGATAGCCGACGAGCACGATCACCGAGCCGACCACGGCAAGGAACAGGCTCCAGATGAAACCGTAACCGTAGAGGCCGCCGAGGTCGAGCCTCTCGCCGATCCAGCCGCCGATCACCGCGCCGACGATGCCGATGATGGTGTCGAGCACGAAGCCGGAACCCTGCTTGTTGACGATGCGGCTGCCGATGGCGCCGGCGATCAGGCCGAGGATGATCCAATAGAGAATATGGCCCATGAGACGTCTCCTTCCGTGCGCCAATACACCATTGCGAGCGCGCGTCGAAAAGGCAAGGCCCCGTTACCGGCGCCCGCCCGCCGCCTCGAGCGCATTGACGATGTCCTCGACGAGATCGTCGGGATCCTCGAGGCCGACGGAGAGCCGGATGAGGCCGGCGCCGATGCCGAGCGCGGCGCGCTGCTCGGGCTTCAGGCGCTGATGCGTCGTCGTCTCCGGATGGGTGACGAGGCTCTTGGCGTCGCCGAGATTGTTGGAGATGCCGATGATGCTGAGCGCGTTGGCGAAGGCGAACGCGCCCGCCTTGCCGCCCTTCACCTCGAACGCGACCAGCGTGCCGCCGCCAAGCATCTGCTTCAGCGCGAGTTCGTGTTGCGGATGATCAGGCCGGCCAGGATAGAAAACGCGATCGACCCCCGGATGATCGGCGAGCACATCGGCGATGCGCTTGGCGGAGGCCTGCTGCTGAATGACGCGGACCGGCAGCGTCTCCAAGGATTTGAGCATCACCCAGGCGTTGAACGGCGACAGGCTGGGCCCGGTCTGGCGCAGGAAGTTATGAATATGGGCCTGGATGAACGCTTCGGAAGCGATGACGACTCCGCCGAGCGTGCGGCCCTGGCCGTCGATGTGTTTGGTCGCGGAATAGACCACACAGTCGGCGCCGAGCTGCAGCGGCTTCTGTAACAGCGGGGTCGCGAACACGTTGTCGACCACCAGCGTCGCGCCGTGGACGTGCGCAATTTTCGCCACTTCCGCGATGTCGACGAGGCCGAGCATCGGATTGGTCGGGCTCTCCAGGAACGCCGTCTTGGTATTGTCGCGCATCGCCGCGCGCCAAGCGGAAAGATCGGCGCCGTCGACCAGCGTGGAGGCGACGCCGAACCGCGGCAGCAGCTCCTCGACGATGTAGAGACAGGAACCGAACAGCGCCCGCGAGGCGACGATGTGGTCGCCGGCCTTCAACTGGCCCATCAGCGCCGCATTGACCGCCGCCATGCCGGTCGCGGTCGCGCGCGCGGCCTCGGCGCCCTCGACGAGCGCCATGCGCCGCTCGAACATCGCTACCGTCGGATTGGCGAAGCGCGAATAGATGAAGCCCGGCGCGTCGCCTTTGAAACGCGCCTCCGCTTCCGCCATCGTGTCGTAGAGATAGCCTTGGGTGAGGAACAGCGCCTCCGAGGTCTCCTCGAACTGCGAACGCATCGCGCCGCCGTGCACCAGACGGGTGGCGGGGCGCAACGTGCGCGGATCGCGGGACTTGCGGGGGCTGCTCATACGCGCTCCTTTCACGGCCGAAAACCAAGGCCAAGCCAAGGCTTCGGGACAGGGGCGCGCAGTTTGAGGGCCCCGATCTTTTAGCCCGTTGTTTAACGTGGCGGCAAGCCGACCGGCTCAAATGACCACGGGATTGGGCGCACTTAGCCTCCTGCGCGGCTTGGCGTCAAGATCGCGAGGGGCTAACAAAAGTTGCGCCGCTTCCGGCGAGGCCCCGCGCGGACCGGACCGGGGGCGGCGGCGCTGCGAGGCTTCCATGACCACAACGACCCGCGCGCCGAAGCCGCATCTGCTCGACGCCAGCGACCCCGGCGCCGCCGAGGCCGCCTATTTCAACGCGCCATTCGGCCTGTTCGGCCGGCGCAAGATCAAGGCGATGGCCGGCCGCAAACTGATCCGCAGTGGCCCGGCGTTCGACGACGGCCAGTTCCAGCCGGCGAGCCTCGACCTCAGGCTCGGCAAGGAAGCCTACCGCGTGCGCGCGAGCTTT
>JBKQKS010000146.1:0-6755 GCA_052147395.1 Roseiarcus sp. | reverse complement strand
GTTGGCCTGGTTGGCGCTCGGGCGCCGGTTCGAACAGGCTGGCATCCAGACGCAGGCGGGTGATCAGACAAACGTGGTCGCGCACGGCGGCGATCAACTCCAACGCCGCGAAACTGCTGTCAGCCACGACGACGACCGAGCGGTCGGCCAACCAGCGCTTGGCCTGCAAAATGGCCTGACGGGCTCGGTCCGTCAGAGTTTTGTGCCGCTTGCCCTGCGCCTCGCTCCAGCGGGCCGACGGCGCCAACACGGTCAGAAACGGCAGCGCCCAGCGCTTGCCCGCGAAGGGAATCGGCAGCATCACGGCCAACGACAACCAGCGCAGACCGCTGGTTTTCACCAACATTCCCCGAGATGACCGCACGGGGTCGCGATAGATTCCCCTGGCCTTGATCTTGGCGCCCCATCGCCGCTCGATGGTGTCATCGATCGCGATGACGACCTCGCCGTCCGGCCAGAGCACGGCGAGGAGATGCCTCAGCAGCCTGCGCGCCACCTCGCGCGAATCCCAGCGCGCTCGGCTCAGCGCCTCGTGATAGCGGCGGAACCCAGGCTGGTCCGCCAAGCCCATCACGCGCAAGGCCTGGCTGACGGTGCGCTTGCCAGGCGAGAGGATCGCGCCCGCGACCAACACCAGGATGCGGCGCCAGACCGGTCCCGTAAAGCACGGACGAAACACGGCCAACCAACTGACGAGGATAGCCGGCGCCTCAGGCGTGCCAGCCAGGGATGCGGCGAGAGTCAGGCTCATCGCAGCCGTAGAATCCAATCGACGCCATTGCGCAAGAGTCCCCGAAAGCTCAACCGGCTCGACACGAGGCGCGATCCCGCCGCCCCCGACGAATCAGCGTCTCAAATCCGTGGCTTCGGAAGCGAAAATGCGGAAAGTCGAGCTTAGAAGCCATCGTTAAGAAAGTCTCTCGTCAAAGAAAGTCCACCGAGCTTAATAATCGCCACCATAGAGACTTGCAACGACGGTCAACGCTTGCGAGCTCGCGGCAATCTCCCGGGGAGTCGCGGATTGCCGGGGATTGCGGCGGGGATTGCAGTGACGGTGCGCCGGGAGACCGGCGAAGAGCAGTCGGTGAAAGTCCGATACGATGAAGGAGTAGCGAACCACGTCGACCCCGAGCCGTGCGTGTGCGTCCGCGAGGACGTAGGCGAAGCGTCGGCAGGGGTGCGCATAGGCCAGCCATCGAGCCGCGAAAGGTAATTCATTCCGGGCGCCGACGCTTTTGTCACGGTGGAAGGCAACACACGGGCAGAGAGGCGGTATCGCGAGCTTCTGCCCGGCCCTGCGAGGTCGGAGACCCTGGCATGTGCGTAAGCTCTTCGCGCGGGAACCGGGAGGTCTCTCGCCCATCTGGGGCGTGTCGAGCGCGGCCGGATCGCGTCGGGAAGGCGAGGAGCCGTAGCCGACGAACAAGGCGGGGAAACCCGATGCGGAGCCGGTGGGGCCAAGGGCGGGGACCGAGGGGAAGGCTGCCAGCAACGCACGCGCCGGGCGCAGTACCGGGTTACGCGTGTCCCAGGCGCTGGAGAGCCTACGCCGGGCGGAGGGCGCCTATGGATCGGCGCCGGAGGGCGTCGGGCCGCCGCGGCCCGGCGATGGAAGCTCGAGCGCGTCAGGCCCAGCGCCGCGCAGGCCGCGCCGATCAGCCCGCCGCCGGGCGGCAGGGCCGCCACGGCGTCCATCAGGACGCCTCGTCGCTGGGCATCGACAGGCCCAGCAGCAAAGCCGCTTTTTTTTTGGATTTCGATGACCGCCTCGGCGCGCTGCAAGCGCAGCGTCAGGCGCTCGTTGTCGCGCTGCAACCGGACTCGTTCGACCGCCAGCGGGTTGGGTTCGGCGACCTTGGGGTCGCGCTCGAGGCCCTCAGCGCCTCGTAGGCGCCGGCGTCGCGTTGCCGACGCCAATCCGTCAACAGCGAGGAATACAGCCCCTCGCGCCGCAGGATCGCGCTGATGCCGCCCGGACCCGCCTCATCGACCTGGCGAAGGATCCCAAGCATGTAGGCGGCCGTGAACGTCCGACTACGCGGCCGGTCGGAGAGTTCGGGCGAGGCCGCCGCTGCCGCCGCAACGACGGTCGGCCCACGGCCTCCCTCTGTTGCGGCGCCAGCGGCAAGAGTCTTTTCGAAGGGGATGAACGGCATGACCATGGGATGGTGTGACCTCTGCCCTCGACGGTAAACTCCAGGGGGGACCTTGCCTCATCATCATTGGCACGGAGGGATAGGTATATTCCGATTCTTTCCGTGCAACCGGGAGTACGGATAAAGTCATCGGGTTCACGCGGCCGACGCCGCATCGCCAGAATTGCAGAAACCGTCAAGGGTCACTGCTACATGAACAAGCCCATTCGCAAAGCCGTGCTTCCCGTCGCGGGCTTGGGGACGCGCCTTCTGCCTGCGACCAAGACGATCCCGAAAGAAATGTTGCCGATCGTCGATCGACCGGTCTTGCAACACGTGATGGACGAGGCCCGTGAGGCCGGGGTGGAGGAATTCATTTTTGTCACCGGGCGCAACAAGGGCGTGATCGAGGACTATTTCGACACGTCGTACGAGCTCGAAGACATTCTGCGGCGGTCCGGCAAAATTAGGGAACGCGAAGCGTTGATCGTAGACCTCCCCGAAGTCGGCTGCGCTTGTTTCACGCGCCAGCATGCCCCTCTCGGGCTCGGGCACGCGGTGTGGTGTGCGCGCAAATTCGTCGGCGCCGAGCCCTTCGCTTTGCTGTTGCCTGACATGATCACCAAGGCCGGCGCGCGGAACAGCCGCTGCCTCGCCCAGTGCGTAGAGGCCTACGCCGAGCATGGCGGCAACATCATCGCGGTCGAGGAAGTTCCCTACGAGCAGACCCACCAGTACGGCGTGGTCGCGGTCGGCGCCGATTTCGGACACGCGTTCGAGATCAAAGGCATGGTCGAAAAACCCGCCAAGGGCGCGGCGCCCTCGAACCTGATCATTTCCGGCCGCTACATCCTGCAACCGGAAATCTTCGCCGTCCTCGAAGACGTCAAAAAGGGCGCTGGCGGCGAAATCCAGCTCACGGACGGCATGATCAAGCTCTTGGCCTCACAAGCCTTTCACGGCGTGCGCTTCGACGGGTCGACCTACAATTGCGGATCGAAAATCGGCTTCCTGACCGCCAACATAGCTTTCGCGCTCGGTCGCCCCGAGCTCGCCGCCGAGCTGAGGGCGGAAATTCGCAGGCTCGTCGCCTGACAGCCCTGCGAGGACGCACTCACCGAGACATGCGGGCCTCACTTGCGGAGACGACGCCTTCGATAGGTTCGGCAATTACCCCGGGGCGTCGTTCGCCCGTCGACGGCGCGTCATTCACCGCTTTAGCCCGACTTCGCGGATTGGGTCATTTTTCGTGGGCGCGCGTCAAGGAAATCAATACCTTGACCGAAAAGGTCTTCACTACAGGAGGGGTTGCGGTGGAAGCGAGACGGCGGCGATTTTGGGAGGCGGCTGAGCCGGCAGGACGAGCTTGATGCGGTCGATGAGCAGGCGCAGGTCGGGCTCCGGTTCGGTGTAGCGGGTGAGGATGATCTCGCGACCGTCGGTGGTCGGCAGAAGTACGTCGATCATCTGCACGGTGGCGAATTTTTGCAGCGCGCTACGAGCGGTGAGGCCTGGCGCGAGGCCGTTGAGCCCGCGGGTGAGCGTGATCTGCAGGCCGTAGGCGAGGAAGCCTGGTGGCGCTATACGAACACAGCGTGTTCCCCCAGGGCGCAATCTGGGGCATCGACAGCTTCGACCAGTGGGGCGTCGAATTGGGGAAGGTTCTGGCGAGCCGCATCATTCCCGAACTGCCTCGCGACGACGAACCGAAGTTGGCGCACGACGCCTCCACCAACGCGCTGATCAATCGCTACCGCAGGCTGCGCGGATAACCAACGGGCAGGTTGGCCAGTTGTGCGCCCGGCCCATCGTTGGACTGGCGCTTCCGCGCCAGTCTCCGGCGTTCGGGACGCACAGAGCCGGTTGGCGAGCGGGGTTGTCCCGCCTTCGATTCGGTCCGATTCGCTGGGCCGCCGCCAGACGCTCGGCGTGCTGCTCGCGACGCTCGAGGCTGAAAGCCGTCGGCCTCTTCGATCTCCTTGGCGGCCTTCGCCGATTCCTCCTTCTTGGAATCGCCGAGTTCGCCGCCGTCGAGAATGTTCGAACCCATGCCGAGGGTCTTGGTCATCTCCCGCGCGATCGCCAGCGCATCGCCCGTCACCATCTTGATCTTCACGCCCATTGCGGCGGCGGTCGCGATTGTCGCCTTGGCGTCTTCACGGGGAGGATCGAATAGCGGCAGCACGCCGAGAAACTGCCATTTGCCGTCGCCATCCGCCCGCGCGACGCCGAGCGCGCGAAAGCCGCGGGCGGCGAAGTCGTTCACGGCCTTGTCGACCGGCGTCCTTGACCGCCGCAGCGTTCGTCGAGAGCCCCAGGATGACCTGCGGCGCCCCCTTGGTGACCTCGAAGGTCTTGCCGTCCTCGCCCTTCACCGTCGCCTCGGTGCGCTTGTGCACGGGATCGAACGGCGTGAAATGCGTGACTTGGTATGACTTCAGCGCGTCCTTGTCCTTCAGGCCGCCCAGCACCGCGAGATCGATCGTGTCGTCGTTCTCTTGTCGCGAGGCGAGCGCGCCGGCCAGTATGAGATCGTCGGGCGTGATCTTATCGAGGCAGAAGGGCGCTCCGAGCGTCAGCTTGTTCTGCGTCAGCGTACCCGTCTTGTCGGCGCAAAGCACGTCCACGCCGCCCAGTTCCTCGATCGCGACCAGTTCGCTCACGATCGCCTGCTTTTTCGCGAGCTTGCGCGCGCCCACCGCCATCGTCACCGACAACACCGTGGGCATCGCCACGGGAATGGCGGCAACGGTCAGGACGAGCGCGAATTGCAGGGTCGTGAGAATGGCTTCGCCGCGATAGATCGAGAGCGCGACGATCACGGTCACCATGATCAACGCGAGAACGATGAGAAAGTCGCCGATCTTCAACACGGCCTTCTGGAAATGACTGACAGTGACCGCTGATTCGACCAGTTCCGCCGTCTTGCCGAAATAGGTCTTGCCGCCCGTCGCGTAGACCAGAGCGTCGATCTCGCCGCGCCGGACGACCGAACCGGAGAACACCGCGTCGCCGGTTTTGCGCGTCGCCGGAAGCGACTCGCCGGTGAGCGCCGATTGATCCACGGAGATTTCGTCGCCGTCCAACAGACACGCATCGCCGGGAACGATATCGCCTAGACGCAGGCGGATCGCGTCACCGGGAACCAGGTCCTTCGCGGGCGGCGTGACCCATTTTCCGTCGCGCTTGACGCGCGCCTTGATCGCCAGCCGCGCCTTCAAAGCCTCGATCGCATTGCCCGCCTCGCGCTCTTCCCAGAAGCCGATGGTCGCGTTGGCGAGGAGCAGCACGAGAATGATGAAGAAGTCGGGCCAGTGGCGAACGATGGCGGACAACACCACCGCGACTTCGATCATCCAGGGAATCGGACCCCAGAAGTAGCTGAGAAATTTAAGCAGCGCGTTTGTCTTCTTTTCCGCGATCTCGTTGGCGCCGTACTTCGTGAGCCGCGTCTTCGCCTCCGCGTCCGTGAGGCCGTTCGGCGACGAGTTCAGGCGCTTCTCGACTTCTGGGAGCGGAAGCTTCTGCAAGTCATCCTTGGCGACGGGCTTCGCGCCCGGCTTCGTGTCGGACGCTTTGGGAGGATCGGTGTGGGTCGCCATCTCGGAACTTCCTTCTTTGTCTGTCAGAGTCACGCCGGCCGCGAAGGTCTGGGCGAGCCCTTTCGGCGTTCTCGATCGCAGCCGCACGAATGCCTCGCTCGCGCATTATCAATCTGCATTCCGGCGCCCTTCGTCGTGGGGCCCTTCGACGTCGGCGCAATCGAACAACCCGCGCCCGACTTGCCAACTTACGCCGCTCGGCTCATTGCGGGACACCCTCGGAAACTACTCGGGTTGCTGAAGTCGCCAAGGGTGCCGCGCTGGCGTCATGGGCGCGAGCACCTTCAGAGTCGCTGTCGCAACGATCTGACCCGCCGGGTTCGTGCATTGGCTTTCCAGCACGACGGTTCCCTGGTCCGAGCGCTTCTCCCGCACAACGAGCCGCGCCGTCATTGCCGTCTCGATCGGCAACACGGTCCTGATCTGCACCGAGGTCGAACGGATCGAGGTCCCAGGTCCGGGGAGCGCTGAACCGGCCAATGCGGTCAGGATGCCCCTAAGGATTCCGGCAGCCTCTTGGCTCTCGCCCGGGCCGGAGAGCAGCCCCGCTTCGCCGAAGGCGGCGGCCCATGCCGGAACGTCGCCGGCCTGCGACGTGCGCTCGATCGACGCGCTGTCGCCGACAGCGATCTCGTCGAATGTCTTGTTTACGATGGTCTTCGTTGCCGCGCCTCCGTGGGGGTCAGGCTCGCGCGGCGGTTCGGCCGGACGTTGCGGCGGCCGCCGGCCTCTCGATCGGCGCCGAGAGCGCCTGCGCCAGCCGATTGAGCCGGTCGCGCTCCGCGGAGACAGGGGCGACGCTCGCGTCGACGATCGCTTGGACCTGCTTCAAAAGTTCCTCGCGCGCGTTCGCCTCCGGGGTAAGAGACGCGGCGCCTCCACCGCGCGCTTTAATCGGAGGTTCCTTCTTTCACGAAGCGTAAGCCATTGATCTTGCTCGCGGCAAGGCGATTTCTGGACATGGCTACTGGGTACAGGCGAGGGAGATGTCCAGGAGGTCGAAGGCCTTTTGCTGAAT
>JBKQKS010000145.1:0-18714 GCA_052147395.1 Roseiarcus sp. | reverse complement strand
CGAACAATAAGTGCTGCGAGAGAGGGTCGCTCAGCCCGGAGTGTCAATCAGCCAGGGAAGTGGCGGCGCCCTTTCCGTCATGGCCGTGCTCGTCACGGCCATCCACGTGGCGCCGCACAACTTTGCTTTGCCGAACTTCCATGTATTCTTGCACGAACGGTGGGATAAAGCGGGCAAGTCGATTGGATTGCACGTCGACGTGGATGCCCGGGACGAGCCCGGGCATGACGACCTAGGGCGTTGGTCCCCTTTGGCCATTCCTTCGGCGCCGTGCAGCCTTCTCGAGTTTGATTCAGTTATTTTGCGGCGTCGCCTAATTCTGCACGAGTCTTCCAAGCGGAGGCAGCGAGGTCAGCGACCTCGCCTACAAGGCCGCCCGGGAATTTGCCGCGGTTACGTGCAATAGTTGCCCTAACAGGCGCCAAACTCGAGCCCCACAGTTCCAGCGCCGCGGCTGAATTCCCAAGCCGATCTCGACGCCCTATAGACCGCGCTCCGCCCTGCGAAAGCGCCCAATGCTCGATGTCCTCGCCATCACGCTGCCGATCTTCATCGTCATCGCCGTCGGCTTTTTCGCGGCGCGGTTCGGCGGCATGTCGTCGGGCGACGTGCGCGCGATCGGCGCCTTCGTGCTGCGCTTCGCGCTGCCGGCGCTGATCTTCGGGGCGCTGTCGCAGACGCCGTTCGCGCAAATCGTCAACGTCCCCTATCTCGTAATCTACACCTCGTGCTCGCTCGCCGTGTTCGCCGCGATGTTCTTTCTCGCCAGGACGCTACGCCCGGGCGAAACGTCCGCGCAGGCGATCCAGGCGCTCGGCTCCTCATGCTCCAGTTCCGGCTTCGTCGGCTATCCGATCGCGGCGCTGGTCGTTGGCTCGACGGCGAGCCTCGGGCTCGAGCTCAACATGGCGACCGAAAACATCGTCGTCATCCCGCTGGCGCTGGCGCTCGCAGAAATGGGCCGCCACCGAGGCGGCAGCGCGCTCGCACTGGCCGCGCGGCTCATCGGCCGTCTCGTTCTGAACCCGCTCATCATCGCCATCGTCCTCGGGCTCGTCGCCTCGCTCATCGGCCTGAAACTGCCCTCGCCGCCGGAGCGTGCGATAGACATGTTCGCCGCCGCCTCGAGCGCGGCGGCCTTGTTCGCGGTCGGCGGCGGGCTCGTCGGCCTGAAGGTCGCGGGCGTCGTTAGCGACGTCGCGCGTCGTGTCCGGCAAGCTGATCCTGCTGCCGCTCGCGGTGCTGGCGGCGCAGCACGCGGCGCCGTTGCTCGATCCCAATCTGCGCAAGGCGATGCTGATCTTCGCCAGCGCTCCGATGCTCAGCATTTATCCGCTGCTCGCGCGGCAGCACGATCACGAGGACGTCGGCGCCGCGGCGCTGCTCGTCGCCACCGCGCTGTCGTTCTTCACCATTTCGGCGCTGCTGGCGGCGCTGTGAGGTTCAGGGCGGCGCGGCGCTGTTGCGCACGTACACCGGCACACAGTCTCGCCGCCCCGACTCCAGGCACTCCTCGAGCTTCAGCTTCTGCTGGAAATAGCTGACCAGCCAATAGCCGGCGATGATGAGCAGCAGCACGACGATCACCGCCAGCAGATTGGCGGCGGTGCGCCGCTCGTTTTCCGCCTTCTCGTCGTGGGACTCGCTCACGCCGAACGGCTCGCTTTGGGCTCGCGGCTTGCCAGCGCCTCCATTGCCTTGGCGACGATCGCCTTGGCGTCGAGACCTGCGGCGGCGTACATGCGCTCGGGCTTGTCGTGATCCAGAAAGACGTCGGGCAGGGTCAGCGCGCGCACCTCGAGCCCATTGAGCGCCCCGGCCCCGGCGAGCAGGGTCAGCACGTGCGACCCGAAGCCGCCGATGGCGCCTTCCTCGATCGTCAGCAGCACCTCGTGATTGCGCGCCAGCGCGAGGATCAGCTCGCGGTCGAGCGGCTTGGCGAAGCGCGCGTCCGCAACCGTGGTCGAGAGCCCGCGCACGGCGAGGTCTTCGGCCGCCTTCAGCGCCTCGGCGAGCCGCGTGCCGAGCGACAGAATGGCGATTCGATTGCCCTGGCGCACTATGCGCCCCTTGCCGATCGGCAACACTTCGCCGCGCTCGGGCAGATCGACGCCGACGCCTTCGCCGCGCGGATAGCGCAGTGCGATCGGCCCGTCGCCGTAGGCCGCCGATGTCGCCACCATGTGCACGAGCTCGGCCTCGTCAGCGGCCGCCATCACCACCATGTTCGGCAGGCAGGCGAGATAGGCGACGTCGAACGCGCCGGCATGGGTCGCGCCGTCGGCGCCGACGAGGCCGGCGCGATCGATAGCGAAGCGCACCGGCAGCTTCTGTAGCGCGACGTCGTGCACGATCTGGTCGTAGGCGCGCTGCAGGAAGGTCGAATAGATCGCGCAGAACGGCTTGTAGCCCTCGGCGGCGAGGCCGGCGGCAAAAGTGACCGCATGCTGCTCGGCGATGCCGACGTCGAAAAATCGGCTCGGAAACGCCTGGCCGTAAAGATCGAGCCCGGTCCCGGCCGGCATCGCGGCGGTGATGGCGACTATTCTTTCGTCGCGCCTCGCCTCGGCGATCAGCGCATCGCCGAACACTTTCGTGTAGGCGGGCGCGTTGGCTTTGGGCTTCGCCTGCGCGCCGGTGACGACGTCGAAGGCGCTGACGCCATGATATTTGTCGGCGGCGGCCTCGGCGGGCGGATAGCCCTTGCCCTTCTTGGTGACGACATGCACCAGCACCGGCCCGGGCGCCTCGCGCACGTTTTTCAGGATCGGCAGCAGATGGTCGAGATTGTGGCCGTCGATCGGGCCGACATAGTACAATCCGAGCTCCTCGAACAAGGTGCCGCCGGTGAAGAAGCCGCGGCCGTATTCCTCGGTGCGCTTCGCCTTTTCGTAGAAGAACTTCGGCAGCCTGTGCGCGAGCTGGCGCACGTTTTCGCGTAGCGTCAGATAGGTGCGGCTGGAGACCAGCCGCGCCAGATAGGTCGACATGGCCCCGGTCGGCGGCGCGATCGACATGTCGTTGTCGTTGAGGATGACGACGAGCCTGGAATCGAGATGGCCCGCATTGTTCATCGCCTCGTAGGCCATGCCCGCTGACATGGCGCCGTCGCCGATGACCGCGACCACCGCATGATCGCGATGGTCGAGATCGCGCGCGACCGCCATGCCGAGCCCGGCCGAGATCGAGGTCGAGCTGTGGCCGGCGCCGAACGGGTCGTATTGGCTCTCCGAGCGCTTGGTGAAGCCGGAGAGGCCGCCGCCCTGGCGCAGCGTGCGGATGCGGTCGCGGCGGCCGGTCAGGATCTTGTGCGGATAGGCCTGATGGCCGACATCCCAGATCAGACGGTCGCGCGGGGTGTCGAACACATAATGCAGCGCGACGGTGAGCTCGACGACGCCGAGCCCGGCGCCGAGATGTCCGCCGTTCACCGAAACGGCGCTGATCATCTCGGCGCGCAGCTCGTCGGCGAGCTGGCGCAGATCGCTCTCGGGCAATTTCCTGACGTCTTCGGGAGTATGGACCTGGTCGAGCAGGGGAGTATGGGGTCGAGTCAATTCGTACCGTCCTGAAGCCGCGGCCCACCCCGGCGGCGGGAAAGCGCGACTTATACAGAATGACGCCGCCACGGCAACCGCGCCTTTAGGAATGGGCGACCCGGCCGCCCGGAGCGCGCGCGGTGCCGAACGCGTGATCCCAGAAGCTGGTGACGATGCCGAAATTGGTCTCGTCGCGGTAGTGATGCACCATGTGATGCAGCCGCAAACGATAGAGCCAGTGTCCGGGGCGGATGTCGAAGTGATGCACGGCGTGGTGGACGAACAAGTAGAAGAGATAGCCGAGCGACAGACCCGAGCCGAAGCCGCAGACGACGACGATTCCGAACGGATAGAGCGGGATGAGGCTGACGGCAATCAGAATCGGTATGGCCATGAACGACGGCGCGCCGATGAACGCTTTGGGGTCCTCGTGGTGCAGATCGTGCAGCGGCGACAGCCCCGGCGCGTGATGATAGGCCCAGCGATGGATCCAATATTCCGCGAACGTCCAGCCGAGCGCCCCGAACGGAATGGAGACGAGGAAGCCCGGCGCCGCCGTGAGCCCTTCCGAGCGATAGGCGACGGCGACGAACGCCAGGATCAGCAACGGCACGGCGAAGAAATCGCCGAAATACCAGAACTTGTTGATATGCATGGCGCTCGTCGGCTCGAGATTGCAGGGGACGCCGCCGGGCGTCCCTCGCCCTGCGGCGTCGTACGACCCTATGACGCGTTTTTGTGACGATTTCTAGATCACCGCTGGCATTGGGTCGAGACGGCGCCCTCATCTGGCGCTTCGGGCAACCCGACCCCCTCGTCCTGAGGCGCCGCGAAGCGGCCTCGAAGGACGCTCCAGGGGGCGCGAACGCCGGGGCCAGGCGCTTCTGGCCTGATCGCCGCGCTATCGTGGAAACGCCGCGGCACATCGGACGAAAGTTGCCGCGGCCCGTCCTTCGAGGGCGCTTCGCGCCACCTCAGGACGAGGGGGGTTGATGGCCCGGTTCACCCTCGCTTTCCCCGCGCGCCCATGCAAAACTCCCCGCATCGTCGGGGGTTTTGGCGGTGGCGATCACGATCTTCCTTTCCACAGTGACCGACGAGTTCCGCGACTATCGGGACCTGCTGATCCACGACCTCACGCGGCATGACGTCGCGGTCAAGGTTCAGGAGGATTTCAACGACCTCGGCGGCTTCACGCTCGACAAGCTCGATACGTATATCCGCCACTGCGACGCGGTGGTGCATCTCGTCGGCGAGATGTGCGGCTCGGCGCCGGGCGCGCTCGAGCTCGAAGCGCTCGAGGAAAAACATCGCGATCGTCTAGCGAAGTTTCCCGCCCTCGGCCCCGAGGTCACTTATACGCAGTGGGAGGCGTGGCTCGCGCTCCTCCACGCCAAGACGCTCGTCATCGCCAAGGCCAAGCCGGACGCCGTGGGACGCGGGCCGAAATTCGCTCCGACCGATGCCACGCGCGCCTTGCAAGCCGCGCATCTCGAGCGGCTGAAGAGGATCACACGCTTTCCCGGTTGCCAGTTCGATAGCCCCGCCGATTTGGCCAAACGCCTCGCCTACTCGGCGATTCTCGATCTGCTCGTCCACGACTACGCAAAAGCGGCTTCGCAGGCGCGCGAGGTCGCCGAGGGGTTCATCCGCGAGATGGCGGGCCGGGTGGCGCGAGCGGAGAATCTCGATCTCGACGGGATGAAACAGGCGGTGCGGAACGCGATCGCCATTTATGTCGACGAGATCGCCGGCGCGCCGACCGACAGCAACCTCGAAGACATCGTCGCCCGGGCGCTGAAGCAGGCGAAGGCGCAGTTCGACAAAGGCCAATCCGCGCTCGCCAACGCGACGCTCGACCGAGCGGCGGAAGACCTGGAGCGCGACGAGCGCGAGCGCCGCGAGCTTTTCGCAGCGAGTGTGACCCAGCTTCGCACACGCCAGCGCGATTTCGCCCTCGCGACCTACAACGGTGATGCCGCCGCCGCCGCGATCCTGGCGCTCGGCCGGGCGCTGCACGGCGCCGACGCGGCGGCGCTGACGAACTTCCTCGAAGCCGAGGCCGGGGCGCTGCACGAGCACGGCGAGACCCGCGGCAGCAACGTGCATCTCGTGGCCGAGATCGCGCTGCGGCGCGAAGCGCTCGGGCTGGTGGCGGATGTCGATACGAGAGGCCGGGCGAGAGGCAATCTCGGCCTTGCGCTTCGGGCGCTCGGCGGGCGCGAGAGCGGGACTTCGCGGCTCGAGCAGGCCGTCGCGGCCTTTCGCGCGGCGCTGGAGGAATTTACGCGCGAGCGCGTCCCGCTCGACTGGGCGGCGACGCAGAACAACCTCGGCAATGCGCTGCAAACGCTCGGCGGGCGCGAGAGCGGCACGGCGCGGCTCGAGGAGGCCGTCGCGGCCTATCGCGCGGCGCTGGAGGAGCGCACGCGCGAACGGGTGCCGCTCCACTGGGCGACGACGCAAAACAATCTCGGCGCAACGCTTTCGGAACTCGGCAAGCGCGAGATCGGGACGGCGCGGCTCGACAAGGCAGTTGCGGCCTTTCGCGCGGCGCTCGAGGAATTCGCGCGCGAACGCGTCCCGCTCGACTGGGCGATGACGCAGAACAACCTAGGTATCGCTCTTGCGGCGCTCGGCGAGCGCGAGAGCGGGACGGTGCGGCTCGAGGAGGCCGTCGCGGCCTATCGCGCGGCGCTGGAGGAATATACCCGCGAGCTCGTCCCGCTCGACTGGGCGATGACGCAGAACAACCTAGGCATTGCGCTGCAAACGCTCGGCGAGCGCGAGAGCGGGACGGCGCGGCTCGACGAGGCCGTCGCGGCCTATCGCGCGGCGCTGGAGGAACGGACCCGCGACCGCGTCCCGCTCGACTGGGCGATGACGCAGAACAACCTCGGCGCTGCCCTGCATACGCTCGGCGAGCGCGAGAGCGGGACGGCGCGGCTCGAAGAGGCCGTCGCGGCCTATCGCGCGGCGCTGGAGGAATTTACGCGCGAGCGCGTCCCGCTCGACTGGGCGATGACGCAGAACAACCTCGGCAATGCGCTTGCCGTGCTCGGCGAGCGCGAGAGCGGGACGGCACGGCTCGAAGAGGCCGTCGACGCCTATCATGCAGCGTTGGAGGAGCGCTCGCGCTCGCGTGCGCCGCTCGAATGGGCGATGACGCAGAACAACCTCGGCGGCGCGCTTCGGGTGCTCGGCGAGCGCGAGGACGGTACCGCGCGGCTCGAGATGGCCGTCGCGGCCTTTCGAGCGGCGCTGGAGGAATTTACCCGCGAGCGCGTCCCCCTTCGTTGGGCAATGACCCTGAACAATCTCGGCAACGTGTTGCTAACGCTCGGCGAGCGCGAGAGCGGGACGGCACGGCTCGAGCAGGCCGTCGAGGCCTATCGCGTAGCGTTGGAGGAATTCACGCCGGAGCGGACGCCGTACTACTATGAAAGGACAAAGCGGAACCTCGACGGGGCCCTGGAGCTGCTGCGGCAGCGGGCGGAGGGGGAGGCGCCGCCGCAGGGCTCGGCCTGAGAGCGCTTCGTGCAATTCATCCCCCTCGTCCTGAGGTGGCCCGAAGGGCCTTCGAAGGACGCACCAGCGGGCGCGAACGCTGGGGCCAGGCGCTCTTGGCGCGATCGTTGCGGCCTCGCGGAAACACAGCCTTGCATCGGCTGTCGTTGACGCTGGAGCGTCCTTCGAGGCCCCTTCGGGGCGCCTCAGGACGAGGTCCGGGGATGGCGGCCGCGCCCTCTCCTGAAAGGCGCCCTTGTAGCCGAGGTCGTTGACCTCGGCTGCCGCGGTCCGCGGCCGCGGCGACCATTGGCAGTCCGCTCCTTCGACATCCTTCGACAGGCTCAGGATGAGGTCAGGATGAGGGCGGGAGAGGGACTCCCTACCGCCTATCAAGCGGATTTTTTGGCTGCGAAGTCTGGGTTGTAGGCAGCGCGCGTCAGGCTCGCGCAACCCCCGACGGTCAGGGTCGCAACGCCATGCCGCCGAACGCCGCCCTCGCTCTCGCAATTGCCCGCGAACGGCTCGCGCTCGGCGACGACGACGGCGCCGAGCGCGCTTATCTCGAGGTGCTGAGTCTCGAGACCGACAATTTCGAGGCGCTCAACGACCTCGGCGTGCTCGCGCATCGGCGGGGACGGCGCACGGCGGCGCGGCTCGCCCACGAGCGCTCGCTGCGGGTGCGTCCGCATTCGCCAGTGGCGCGGGTCAATCTCGCCAACATTTTGATGGAAGACGGGGCGATCGAAGACGCCCGCGCGCATTATCTCCACGCTTTGGCCGCCGAGCCCGGCTTTGCTGCGGCCCATCGCGGCCTCGCGCGCGGCTACGATCTCGACGCCGATGCGCGGGCGGCGGCGCATTGGCGGCTCGCCGGCGGCGAAGGCTTGGAACGGCGTCCGAAGCGCGGCGTCGGCCCCGCCATTCCCGTGCTGCTGATCGTCTCGGCGCGGCTCGGCAACATGCCGGTCGCGCCCTGGCTCGACGAAAAACTGTTCGACGTCGACATCCTCGAGGCCGAGTCTTTCCCTCTCCGTACGCCGCTGCCGCCGCATGCGCTCGTTCTCCACGCCATCGGCGACGCCGATCTCTGTGGCGAAGCGCTGCGGCGCGCGCAAAAAATCGCCGCCGCGAGCCCGGCGCCGCTCCTCAACCGCCCCGAGCTCGTCGCCGCGACCGGCCGGATCGACATCGCGCAAAAACTCGGCGCGCTCGCCGATGTCGAGACGCCGCAGATGCGGCTCGCGCGGCGCGAGGATTTGGGCGGCGAAGCGTTTCCGCTGCTGCTGCGCGCCCCCGGCTTCCATGCCGGCCGCCATTTTTTGCGCGTAGAACGGCGCGATGAGCTCGAGGCCGCGCTCGCCGCGCTGCCGGGCGACGAGCTCATCGCGATCGAGCCGCTCGACGCGCGCGGAGCGGACGGTTTTCACCGCAAATACCGGGCGATGGCGATCGGCGGACGCTGGTTTCCGCTGCATCTGGCCGTCTCCGCCGACTGGAAAGTCCACTATTTCAGCGCGAGCATGGCTGCGCATCCCGAGCATCGCGACGAGGAGCGCCGCTTTCTCGACGACATCGGCGCCCTCGCGCCGCGCGCCCTGGCCGCGCTCGACGCGATCGCCGAGACGATCGGGCTCGACTATTTCGGCGTCGATTTCGCTTTTGCCCCCGACGGAAAGCTCCGGGTGTTCGAAGCCAACGCGGCGATGGCGATGCTCGATCCGCCGCCCGCCGCGATGTGGGACTATCGCCGCCCGGCGCTCGAAGCCGCCCGCGCCGCGGCGCAGGCGCTCGTCGTCGCGGCGGCGCTGGGTTCATACGGTTTCCGAGCGATGACATCGGATTATGCGTAGCCCCGGCGCCCCCTTCTCCCCCCTCTTCTGGAAGGCGCTCCGCCCCGTGTAGCCGGGGGCGCGGACCCCGGCAGCCGCGCTCACCGCGCGCGGCTACAAAGGGGCGCCTTTCATGGATCGAGGTGCGCGAAGCGCATGACAACTCATCCTGAGCTTGTCGAAGGAGCGGGAGCAGGGTTGGGGATGGGTTTTCATGCGCTTCGCGCCACCTTCTCCCGCGAGGGGACAAGGGGCTAATCCCACAGCGCCGCGCAGATTCCGAGCCGCTAGCGTGGAAGCCGTGTCACATCGTCGCGCCGATCTGCCAGGGCGCGAATTCGGCGTCGCCGTAGCCCAGCGCTTCCGACTTGGTGCGCTCGCCCGAGGCGACGCGCAACACGTGGGCGAAGATCTCGCGGCCCTTGTCCTCGATGGTGACGCCGTCGAGGATGTCGCCGCAGTTGATGTCCATGTCTTCTTTCATATTCTCGTAGGTGACGGAATTGGTCGCGAGCTTGATCGAAGGCGTCGGTTTGCAGCCGAAGGCCGAGCCTCGCCCGGTGGTGAAACAGATGACATTGGCGCCGCCGGCGACCTGGCCGGTCGCCGAAACCGGATCGAAGCCGGGCGTATCCATGAACACGAAACCGTTCGCCGTAACCGGCTCGGCGTAGCGATAGACGCCGTTGAGCGTCGTCGTGCCGCCCTTCGCCGCGGCGCCGAGCGATTTCTCCAAGATCGTCGTCAGGCCGCCCGCCTTGTTGCCGGGCGAGGGATTGTTGTTCATCTCGCCGCCGTTGCGCGCCGCGTAATGCTCCCACCAGCGGACGAGCTCGATGAGCTTTTCGCCGATCTCGGGGGTCGCCGCCCGGCGCGCCAGTAGGTGTTCCGCGCCATAAATTTCCGAAGTCTCGGAGAGGATCGCTGTGCCGCCGTGGCGGACGAGGCGGTCGACGGCTTCGCCGAGCGCGGGATTGGCGGTGACGCCGGAATAGCCGTCGGAGCCGCCGCATTGCAGCGCCAGCATCAGTTCGCTCGCCGGCCGCGTCTCACGCCGCGCCTTATTGACGCTCGGCAGCATCGCCTTCACCCGCTCGAGCCCGGCCTCCACCGTTTTACGCGTGCCCCCGGTCGCCTGGATGGTCATCGACTGGAACAGCTCGCCCTCTTCGATGCCGTAGGTCTCCCTGAACTTGGAGATCTGGAACACCTCGCAGCCGAGCCCCACCATCACCACGCCGCCCATGTTGGGATGCGAGGCGTAGCCCCATTCGGTGCGTTTCAGGGTGTCGAAGCCTTCGCCCTTGCCCGCCATGCCGCAGCCCGTCGAGTGCACGAGCGCGATGACGCCGTCGACGTTCGGGTAGTCGGCGAGCATGCCGGAGCGCTCGACCTCGCGCGCGATGATCCTCGCCACCGTCGCCGAGCAGTTCACCGAGGTGAGGATGCCGAGATAGTTGCGCGTGCCGGTCTTGCCGCGGGCGCGGCGAAAGCCGTCGAATGTCGCCTGCGCCTCGACCGGCAGGATCGCCTCCGACTTGGCGTCCTCCGAGAAGTGATAGTTGCGCTCGAACGCTTCCATCACGCAATTATGTTCGTGGATCCAATCGCCCGGCGCAATCTCGGCGGCGGCGAAGCCGATGATCTGCCCGAACTTGCGGATCGGCTCGCCGGCCTCGAGCTTCCTCGTCGCCATCTTGTGGCCGCGCGGGATTCTTTGCCGCGCCGTCGGCGCGTGGGCGGGCGTCGCCCCCGCCTCGATCGCATCGATGGCGATGACGACGTCGTCGTCGGCGTGCAGGCGCAACACGCGTGAGGGGTTCATCTCGTCAATCATCGCTTCGAGTTCCGCTGTCCGTGAACAATTCCGGCCGCGCGCGCGTGAAGGACGTGAACACGTCGACGACGGCGTCGATATGCGCCTCCATCGCGGCCCGGGCGCGCGCCGCATCGCCGCGTTCGATCGCCTCGACGATCGCGGCGTGTTCGGCGAGGGTCTGCTGCATGCGGCCCGGCGGCGTCATCAGCATGCGGCGCACGCGCTCGAGAAACTCGCGCAAGCCGTCGAGCAGCTCGGCGCTCAGCGGCAGGGTGAGGCCCTGGGTTATGAGCGCGTGGAACCCGACGTCGAGGGCGTAGAACGCCGGCCGGTCGCCAGCTCGAGCGGCTTCCGCAGCGCGGCTCAGATTGTCGGCGAGCTCCTCGCGGCCTCGATCGCTCAGCCGTCGCGCCGCCTCGGCCGCGATTTCCCCCTCGAGGGCGCGGCGGATGAACAGCCGCTCGAGCACATCGCTCGCCGAGATGCGCGCTACGAACGAGCCGTGCTGCGGCTCGATGCGCACCCACTGCTCGAAGGCGAGCCGGCTGATCGCCGCCGACACGGGAAACCGGGAAACGCCGAGACGATCGCACAATTCGAGCTTGTCGATCGGCGCGCCGGGCTCGAGATCGCCGGCGAGGATCGCCTGCTTGACCGCATCATAGACCTGATCGGCTTTGCTGCTGGCGCGCTCTTGCATGATCCGGCAAAATCCGAAATCCGGGAGGAGGACCTTCCCGGCTAAAATGTTAGCGGCTAGACAGAGCGTACGCCAGCGGCAATTTCACCAAAGGTTCGGGCGCAGACCATGACGGCTTGGAAACTCGACGAAGCGGCGACCCTGCCCCGGGATGGCTTTGCCGGCGCGCTCACCGGCCGCGTCTGGCGGCCCGAGCTCGACGGCCCCTCGGTGGTCGCCGTGCGGAGGGACGGCATCATCGATGTGAGCGCCGCCTTTGCGACCATGAGCGAGCTGTGCGAGGCCGAAGACCCCGCCGCCGCGCTTTTTTCTGCGCTTGGCGAGCGGGTCGGCGCTTTCGCCGACATTGTCGCCAACACGGCGCGCGAGACGCGCGATCCCTGGAGGCCGTGGCTTCTCGCGCCGATCGACCTGCAGGCGGTCAAGGCGGCGGGCGTCACCTTCGCGGTGTCGATGCTGGAGCGGGTGATCGAGGAACGCGCGCGGGGCAACCCCGAAAGCGCCGCGCGGTTGCGCGCCGAGCTCGCCGCGCTGATTGGCGACGATCTGAAGCGCTTGAAGCCGGGATCGCCCGAGGCGGCAAAGCTGAAAGTGGCGCTGATCGGCGAGGGCGCGTGGTCGCAATATCTCGAGGTCGGCATCGGCCCCGATGCGGAGATTTTCACCAAGGCGCAGCCGATGTCGGCGGTCGGCACGGGCGCCGAAGCCGGCTTCCACGAAAAATCCGAATGGAACAATCCCGAGCCCGAGGCGGTCCTCGTCGTCAATTCCCGCGCAAAAATCGTCGGCGCGACGCTCGGCAACGACGTGAACTTGCGCGATTTCGAGGGGCGCAGCGCGCTGCTGCTCGGCAAGGCCAAGGACCAGAACGCGAGCGCCGCTGTCGGCCCACTGCTGCGCCTGTTCGACGCGACGTTCTCGCTCGACGACGTGCGCGCGATGGCGATTTCGCTCACCGTCGAGGGCGAGGACGGTTTCCGCCTCGACGGCGCGTCGTCGATGCGCGAGATCAGCCGCGACCCGCAAGACCTGGTCGGCCAGCTCATCGGCCGCCATCACGACTATCCCGACGGCGTCGCGCTGTTCCTCGGCACCATGTTCGCGGCCGTAGCCGATCGCGACGCGCCCGGCAAGGGTTTCACTCACAAGGTGGGCGACGTGGTGACGGTGAGCGCCGACAAGCTGGGCTCGCTCGTCAACCGCATGCGTCCCGCCCACGATTGCGAGCGCTGGACGTTCGGTACGCGGGCGCTGATGCGCAATCTGGCGCGGCGGGGGTTGATTTGAGGAGGGGGCGCATGGCGCTCTGAGCGAAAACGCCCGAGGGGTCGAAACCAACGCTTGGCGCGCTCAGAGACGACGGGAATGGGCGGGGAGCGGTCGTTGGAATTTAGGGTTTGACACGCCTGTCACCCTAATCTCTGTCACCCTAATTCCCGTAATTCCGTAATTCGTAATTCCGAGAGGGAACTTGCCGCAGTCGCTCGAGCGCCGTCGCCGAAAACCGAGCCTGCCACGTCCTCAGACGATGCGCGCAAAGAGCCAGTAGAGGACGGCGGAGAGAGCGATCGCGCAGGGCAGAGTCAATAACCAGGCGAGGATGATATTGCGCAAGGTCGCCATTTGGAGTCCGGAGCCGTTCGCAGCCATCGTCCCGGCGACGCCTGACGACAGGACGTGCGTGGTCGAAACCGGCAGGCCAAAATTATCGGCCGCGAAAATCGTGCCCATGGCGACCAGTTCGGCCGCGGCGCCCTGACCATAAGTCAGATGTTCCTTGCCGATCTTTTCGCCCACCGTAACGACGATGCGCTCCAGCCGATCATCGTGCCGAGGCCGAGCGCCAGCGCTACGCAGATCTTTACCCAGTTCGGAATGAATTTCGTCGAATTGTCGAGTTCTCTCTTGTAGGCGTCGAGCGCCTTCGTCTCGTCGGCGAACAGTTTCGGGCCTCGAGCGTCGACCAGGAAGCCGATCGCTTCGGAAGCAAGATACATGTTGTTACGCGTATTGCCGACCGCCGCGGCGGGTATCTTGTCGAGGGAGCCGTATTCGCCGACATGTTTGGCGATATCGCGAATCAGCAACGCGAGCGATGGATAGGCCGCTTCGGTCATCATGCGCGCGGCGACGTCGCCCGCGATCCTTTCGCGCGCCGAGTCGGCGTCGGTCGCTCGATGACCCGAGCCCCTGGCGTCGACGACCGTCGCAGCGGCCTCCGAAGCCTCGATGAATTGTTCGACATGATTGGCGGGCACGGCGCGGTTCAGCGCATAGGCCGTCGGCACGGTGCCGATGAGGATGAGCATGATGAGGCCCATGCCCTTCTGCCCGTCATTCGAACCATGCGCGAAGGAGACGCCAGTGCAGGTCAGGACGAGGAGACCGCGGATCCACAGCGGCGGGGGCGTGTCGCCCTCCGGCGCCGTATAAAGCTCGGGCTTGCGAACGAGGAATTTCATCGCTAGCAGCAGCAGCGCGGAGCCGATGAAGCCGACGATGGGGGAAACGAGCAGCACATAGCCGATGGACGCGGCTTGGCTCCAGTCCACGCCGGCGGCGGCCTCGCGGCCGTTCATCAGAGCGTTGGCGACGCCGACGCCGACGATCGAACCGATCAACGTGTGCGAACTCGAAGCCGGCAGGCCGAACGACCAGGTTCCCACGTTCCAGATGACGGCCGCGATCAGCATCGCGAACACCATCGCGTATCCCGCTGAAGACCCGATTTGCAGGATCAGTTCGACCGGCAGCAGGGAGATGATGCCAAAGGCGACGAGGCCCGTCGAGAAGAGAACGCCGAGAAAATTGAAGCCTCCGGACCACACGACCGCAAATCGAGCGGGCATGGAATGGGTATAGATGACGGTCGCCACCGCATTCGCGGTGTCATGGAATCCGTTGACGAATTCAAATCCGAGGGCGACGACGAGCGCGGCGCCCAACAGCAGGAAAGGCGCCAGGTTGACCGCCGGCGCCTGGGAGGCTTTGACGTCGCTGTAAATATTGTAGGCGGCAAAAATGAGCCCGCCGGCGGCAATCGCCAGGATGATGACGACGCTCCTCATATCGAGCGGTCGATTGAAATGCGCCTCGGAATGGTCGGCGCCGATCGAAATCGGCTCGGCGGACGAAAGTGAAGTCACAGCTTGGCCCTCCCTTTGCTGCGCTCGGCGCCTACCATGACGCGTAGGCGAGCCAACCGGCCGCGACGATGCCCGCTGCGCCCGCGACGAACAGGCGGCGGCCGGAACGCTCGACTACGAGAGCTGCCGGCTGCCGTCCCGACGCCCGCAGCCGCTCGGCCATCAGCACGGCGACGATGCACAACAAGCACAACGCGAAGAACGCATAAAACCCGTATTCGATGGCGATGACGTATCCGACATTGCCCAACTGCGAGTTGATCGCGGCGAGCAGCACCGCGCCGGACAAGGCCCCGGTGATCGCGACGGTGACCTTCTCTTTGACGAGGGCGAGCGGAAAATTGAGAGAGGCGTACATGATCAGCGCCATCAACCCGAGCGGCAAGAGGGTCTTGGCCAGCGTGGCCAGAATGCGACGTCTGAGCTCGATCGTCAGGCCATAACCGGAAAGCTCGCGAACGCGTTCGTAGCCCAACAACCTGGGATCACCGAGCGCCGATTGGGTGACCAAGTTGTCGCGTCCTTGCCTCGCGTGCAGTGGAGCCCATTGGGTGAGGTTGCGAAAGGCCTTCGCCGCGACGGCGTCGCCGAACGGTTTGGCAGGCTCGACTATGGCCGCAGGCGAAACCGTGGCGGCGAAGGCGGCGCCGCCCGTAAAGGCGCTTGCCGAGGGCGCGGCCCAGTCCGTAGCGCCGGAGGATCGCCTGTCCTGCACATAGACGATGCTATCCGAGGCCGAGCGGGCGTTGAAGAATCGCGCCACCAGGGCCTGACGATCGGCGGGGTAGTGGCGCAGATCATAGTCGTTCTTGAAGTCGCCCGTCACTTGCCAGAGCCGATAGGTCGTGCCGTCGTCGAGGTCGCCCTGCGCCGCGGGGTGATGGGCGTCGAAACTGCCGCGCACCAGCGTCGGGAACTTGATTTCGGTCGGATCGACGCCCAGGGCGTCCGAGCCCCGCGCAAATCGCATCCAGAGATAGAAATCCGCCGTGAACGTCGACTGAGCGACGTCCATCCGCGAAATCTCATTGAGATAGATGCCGGTGTAGACGACCTGCTGACGCCGCATGAAATGGCCGGGGCCGATTTCAACCACCGCGCCCGATTTGATCTCCGAGGGGTCGGCGTGACGCACGGGAACGAGTTGGCCGGGCGCTGACACGAATTTTCCACCCTCGAAGCGCCCCATGCGGATCGCCTGCGGACGGCCGCGCTCCGGCGTGAACCACATCGGGCCGTTGAGGCCCGGCGCGCCGTTCGTCGGGCTATCGAGCGACACGAGATATGCGCGAATCGCGGCGCGACGCGTCTTCAGGTCCGCCGAGTCTTTCGAGTTGGCCGTGGCCCGCACCGCGGCGATCGCGAGGCGGGCCGCCTCGTAGCCCTGCGCATGTTCCAGCGTCGGCTCACGGCCGAAGCGTTCGCGAAAACGATCGGCGAAGGCGAGGGTCTCGGCGTTGCCGCTGTCGAACACCACCGGCGCCACGGCGTAGACCCCCCTCGGTGAAAAATCCCAGCGTCTGACGCTCTTCCGGCTGGTCGACGAAAAAAGAATTGTAACGGTCGCCGGCCATCGTGATCGAGCCGAGAATGGGCCCGCTGGCACCCTGCCGCTTGAGTTCCATCAGCACCGGCGCTGTGTCGGCGTCGTAGGCGGCTATGATGATGGCCGGATTTCCAGGTTCGGCGGCGGCCAGGCCCGCCGCAACCTTCGCCTCTTCGACGTTAGAGTAAGAGCGATATTCGGCGTCGAGCCCGAGCCAGTCGGCGGCCCGCTTGAAGCCGTCCGTTACTGCGTGCCCGTAGCTGTCGTCCTTGAAGAGCACGATCGCGCGGCGGAGGCCCAGATCGAACTTGACGTAGCCTGCGAGGATCTCGCCGCCGTCACTGGTGCTGAAGACCGCTCGGAAGAAATTCGGCGGATCCGTAACCCTGTCGCCCGTGGTGGTCGCGCCGATCGCGACGATGCCGGCATCGGAAAAGATCGGACCCATGGTCAACGCCATTGCCGTGGTGCCCGGCCCCAACGCAACGAGCGCATTGCCGGCGCCGATCTGGCGCGCGAGTCGCTTGCCTTCTTCGACATCGCTCGCGTCGTCATAGACCGAGAGTTCGATGGCCGGCGCAACACCTTCCGCATTGGCCTCCTCGACGGCGAGGCGGGCGCCCTCGAGATCGGGTTTGCCGATCGATGCGCCCGCGCCCGTCAGCGACAGGGCGACGGCGATCTTCGCCGTCTGCGTCTCGGCGTCGGCCGACGGCGCGGCGATCGCGCATGCGCCGATCAGGACTACGGCTAGCCCCCGGACCACACGCAGGAAGCGCGGGAATAGTCCGACACGATCAACCGATCTGACCATGCTGCCCTCGTTCTTGGCCGCGCATCATTAAATAGCGGCATTTGTTGCGTCAATATGACGCATATTCCGCGGCAGACGGATATCGCCGTCGCCTCGCTTGATTGGCCAGCCCCTCAATAGGCGCGCGACGAGGCTATGACGGACGTGCCCCTATGCCGTCCTGGCCGGGCTTGTTCGGAATTACGGGAATTACGGTGACACGCCCGTCAATTTCCGATTATTCGGGAGCCGAACTAAATAGGAAAAGACGGACGCGTCACCGTAAGTCTACTCTTCCTCCAACGCGAGGCCCCCCATGACCGAACTCTACCGCAACTACATCGCCGGCGAATGGGTCGCGGGCGCTTCCGTCACCCGCAACATCAACCCCTCCAATGTCGTCGACGTGATCGGCGAATACGCACAGGCCGAAGCCCACGACGTCGACGCCGCGGTCGACGCGGCGCGTGCGGCCTTCCCCGCCTGGTCGCGCACGACGCCGCAGGAGCGCCACGACGTGTTGTTCAAAATCTCGCTGGAGATCGCCGGCCGCAAGGAAGAGCTCGGCCGGCTGCTCGCGCGCGAGGAAGGCAAGACGCTCACCGAAGCGATCGGAGAAGTCGGACGCGCGGCGCAAATCTTCGACTTCTTCGCCGGAGAGACCTTACGCACTGCCGGCGAGAAATTCGCGAGCGTCCGACCGGGCGTCGACATCGAGGTGACGCGCGAGTCGATGGGCGTCATCGGCGTCATCTCGCCGTGGAATTTCCCGATCGCCATCCCCTCCTGGAAGATTGCGCCGGCGCTCTGCTACGGCAATACGGTCGTGTTCAAGCCCGCCGATCTGGTCCCCGGCTCGGCGCATGCGCTAGCCGAAATTCTTGCGCGCGCGGGCGTTCCCAAAGGCGTGTTCAACCTCACGATGGGCCGCGGCTCGGTGGTCGGCCAGGCGATGCTCGAGCATCCGAAGATCGACGCCATCACCTTCACCGGCTCGGTGGCGACGGGCAGGCGCGTGGCGGAAGCCTGCACGGCGCGGATGCGCAAATTCCAGCTCGAAATGGGCGGCAAAAACCCCCTGGTGGTGCTCGACGACGCCGATCTGAAGACCGCGGTCGAATGCGCCGTCAACGGCGCCTATTTCTCCACCGGCCAGCGCTGCACCGCCTCTTCGCGGCTCATCGTCACCGAGGGCATCCACGGGAAGTTCGCCGAGGCGCTGAGGGAGCGCATGCGCGGCCTCGTCGTCGACGACGCGTTGAAGCCGAACGTCCATGTCGGCCCGGTGGTCGACCAGACCCAGCTCGACCAGGACCTCGCCTATGTCGAGATCGGCCGCCAGGAGGGCGCGCGGCTCGCGATCGGCGGCGAGCGGCTCGAGCGCGAGACCAGCGGCTTCTACATGGCGCCGGCGCTGTTCGTCGACGCCGACAATCAGATGCGCATCGCGCGCGAGGAAATTTTTGGCCCGGTCGCGGCGATGATCGCGGCCAAGTCCTACGAGCACGCGTTGGAGCTCGCCAACGACACCGACTTTGGCCTCTGCGCCGGCCTCTGCACCACGAGCCTCAAGCACGCCTCGCATTTCAAGCGCAATATCGAGGCGGGGATGGCGATGGTGAACCTGCCGACCGCCGGCGTCGACTATCACGTGCCGTTCGGCGGTCGCAAAGAATCGTCCTACGGGCCGCGCGAGCAAGGACACTACGCGATCGAATTCTTCACCATGGTGAAGACGGCCTACACCTCGCCCTGATGAAGATTGCGCTGGTGACCGGAGCTGGCAGCGGCATCGGTCGCGCGGTGGCGCAAGCTTTGTTGCACGATGGGTT